>SFDM01000022.1 GCA_004558205.1 Pyramidobacter piscolens | reverse complement strand
GCTAACGAAATACTTTCCTGACGGAGTTTTTGAGACAGTCACCGTTTTTATTTTCCAGGATTCAGGAATAGGACGATGCTGGACCACTTTCACAAAGCCCACTTTAGGCAATTTGATCTTCCCATTCTCGAAGCGAACAGAACCATTCTGATTATTGGTTGAATAGGACGCACGTGAATGACCTTTTGCTTTGAACTTGGGAAACCCGTTTCAGGACGGCGGAAGAAAGCGGCAGAGGCTGTGTCCAGATGAAGCTGCGCGTTAGCAAGAGCGAGGCTGTCCTCTTCTACGGGGCGTAATCGGAGATCGCCTACGGACCGGTTGAACGCGCTGTTGTCTTTTGCATATTCGTTGCTGGCGGCCGAAGTGACGGGAGCATTGGAGTCTGTCGGACTCGATCCCTGCGTCGGATTTTTGTACCGAGACCGTCCCGGTCGTCCCAGCCTGGCTTTGGATCTTATGGAAGAACTGCGTCCCTATATGGCGGATCGTTTTGTCCTGTCGCTGATAAAACTTCGGAAAATTTCCGGCAAAGATTTTGCCATTCAGGAGAATGGGGCAGTTCTGCTGGAGGAACTGGCCCGTAAGGAGGCCTTCCTTCAAAGCTGGCAGAGCCGAAAGCAGGAAGAAATCACCCATCCCTATTTGCAGGAAAAAATTCCTTTGGGCCTTTTGCCCTATGTGCAGGCCATGCTGCTTACCCGAAGGATTCGTGGAGATTTAGACGGATATCCGGCCTTTTTCCTGAAATGAGGTGTCAAGATGGTGGTTCTGATTACCTACGACGTCAAAACAGACAGTCCCGGGGGCGCGAAACGGCTGCGTCGGGTAGCCAGACTGTGTGAGAATTCAAGACAACGGGTACAGTTTTCAGTCTTTGAGTGCAAGCTGGATATCGCACAGTGGACGAACTTGAAGAGTAAGCTGGTGGCCGAAATTGACGAAAACGTAGACAGCCTCCGCTTCTATATGCTTGGGAATAACTGAAAACACCGGGTCGAGCATCTAGGGGCGAAGGAGAGTTATGATCCGGAAGGATCGTTGATACTCTAAACGCCGCGAACCAGGAACGGGCAGATTGTTTTTTATCAGAAAGCGTGCTCCACTCCTCTGGGAACAAGGACAGAAGCGTTCTTGTCTATGGAAATGTTTTGCGAAGCTTGTAGAGCCTGGATTCGTGACAATGTGCAATACGAAGATTGAGGCAGAGATGGTGTAAATGTGAACCTTCGCGGAAATGTTTTTTGAAGAGTTGCAGTGACTGAGGTAAATATAGAACAGTCGTATCTTCGCGGATACGCGAGTTGAAACGTGGAAAGCCTCTACGCCGAAATTAAACTTGATGGAGGAAGCCCTCAATCAGACGTAAAATTGAGGGCTTCCTCCATCTGCATTACCAATGGGGGAATTCTGTTTTACAGCATAGGAGCGGTGTTTTGACACTCTGCTTTTGGACGCGCTTTGTGTTGGACGGAGAATTGATCTTCAGTAGTCCTGCGCTTTGACCTGGTTGTCTGCAAGCGCATCTCGGTGCATGAAATGTTGTAAATGCGGCGGTCAGCGGCATGCCATGGCGTTAGAGTCAATCTCGAATTCTTGGAGGCGCATGACTCCGATTCCTCGCCCCCTGCCCACACGGAGAAAATCTCCCGTAAGCTCGTGACAGCTGACGGCCATGTCGGGCTGGGTCGCAAAACAGGTGAGGTCGTTGGCCGTCTGCGCGCCGGGAAGTGAGCAGGCGAGATGAAGGCAGGCGGCGCAGTTGACCTGTGTGTCGAAGGTGTTGGCCACGATGCAGCCGATGCCGGCAGCCTGGGCGATAGCCGCGATCTGCAGCGCCGGATAGAACCCTCCGGTTTTGACCAATTTGATCGTGAAGAGGTCCGCCGCGCCCATTTCAGCATGTCGGAGCCCGTCTTGAGGCGAACAGATCCCCTCGTCGGCGCAAAGTTGGATTCCGGTTTGCCTGCGAATAAGGGCGGCCTCTTTCAGCCTTTCTTTCGGCAGCAGCTGTTCAAAAATGTCAATGCGGCACGAGGCCGTGGCGTCGATAAACTTCATCGCATCGTGAAAAGAATAACCGCCGTTGGCGTCGACCCGAAGAGAAACGTCAGCGCCGGCGGCTTGGCGGACAGCCTTGACCCGGGCTGCGTCGGCGGACACGTCCGCGCCGACTTTTATCTTAATGCTGCTGAATCCCGCCGCGGCATAGTCTCTGGCTATGGCCGCGGCCTTTTCTGTGGGTACGATGCCGATATGGCGGTTGATGGGAGAACCTTCTCTGGCTTTTCCTCCTAGAAGATCGTAAAGAGGGATTCCAAGTTTTTTTGCGTTGAGGTCATAGAGAGCGGTATCCACCGCCATTTTCGCGGCATGATTGCCGTAAATAGCGCGATCCATGATCTTGTGTGTCTCGGCGATGTCGAAACTGTCGACGCCCATGACTTGAGGCAGGAGGACCTGTTCAAGGATCATCTGGACTACAGACGTGGTCTCTCCGGAAAACTCGGGCAGAGGCGTGGATTCTCCCCAGCCCTGGACGCCGTCCTCGTCTTCGAGAACCAGGAAAACATGTTCTTTTTTCTGCGGCGCGGCGCCATAGGACGTGGTCATGACGGTGGTAGGGCGCTCGATTTTTTTCACTTCAGCTTTTATGATACGTGACATGGGGCAGGACCTCCTTTGGAACTCTGGATATGCGATAGGCGTAGGCCCTCCGCTGATTGCGCGTGCGGAGGGCCTACGAGATAAACTGCAAATTACGAATGCGCCTGAGAGCGCGCCCTGCTTTTTGAAAACAGCGGAAAAACAACAAAGAGAATTGCCAGCCCAAAGATCACGAGCGCGATAGGCTGTTGCAGTACTTCTGAAAAATTGCCCTGAGCCGCCACAATGGCGGTGCGGAAGTTGCTTTCCACGATAGGGCCCAGAATGTAACCAAGAATCAGAGGCGGCAGGGAAAAACCGCTGTTGGTGAAGAAATAGCCGAAGGTTCCCGTGATGAGCAGAACCCAGATATCGAAGATACGGCTGTTGACGCTGTAGGTCCCCAGCACGCACATCATGAGGATGATGGGGTAGAGGATTTTGGCGGGGACCTTGAGCAGGCGGATAAAGAGGCGGATCAGCGCCAGGGCTACCACTACCATGATGATATTGGACAGGGCGTAGGCGATAAACATAGAACCGACCACGTCGGTATTGAGCTTGAACATGAGCGGCCCCGGCTGGAGTCCGTGAATAACCAGCCCTCCCATGAGAATGGAAGTGACCAGGTCGCCGGGAATGCCGAGCGTCATCATGGGGATCATGGCGCCTCCGTTGACGGCGTTGTTTGCCGACTCCGACGCAGCGACGCCCTCGATGCAGCCGTTTCCGAACTCCTCGGGATGGGAGGAAAGAGCCTTGGTCTGCGAATAGGCCAGCATGGCCGCCGTGGACTGCCCCACTCCGGGAAGGATGCCCACAAGGGTGCCGATGACGGAACCTATGGCCAGAGCTGCGCGGGAACGTTTGATGTTTGACCAGGAAGGGATGAGCGGCACTCGCTGCTGCATGGCTGTAAACTCAGCGAGAACTCCCATGCCGCGGACCTGAGTCAGCATCTCTCCGAGTGCGAAAAATCCCATCAGCGTGGCCAGCGTAGGGAAGCCGCTGTTCAGCTGCCAGAATCCGAAGGTGAAGCGAGTGACCCCCATAACGGGGTCCATGCCGCACATGGAGAGGAAAATGCCTATTACGGCGGAGATCAGTCCTTTTATCATATCCTTGCTGGCCAGGCTGACCACTACGCTCAGTCCCATGATGCCGAGAGCTGTGTACTCCCAGGGGCCGAAGATGACCGCGACTTTTGCCAGCATTGGAGCCAGAGTGACTAATACAAGCATGCTGAAGGTGCCGCCGATGAAGGACGCGAAAATTCCCATGGAAAGGGCTTCCGCCGCGTGCCCTTGCTTTGCCATGGGCGAGCCGTCGAAACAGGTGACGATGGACGCCGACGTTCCCGGGATGTTGAGCAGGATCGCTCCGTAGAGCCCGCCTGAAATGCCTCCAACGTAGATGCCGATCAGCGTGGAAAGCCCCTGGATGGGCGTCATCATGTAGGTAAGTGGCAGGATGAGCGACACTCCAAGGGCGGCCGTAAGCCCGGGAATGCACCCGAAGATCAGCCCCAGCACCACGCCTGCAACGAGCAGAGGAAAAACCGTCGGATCGGCAAAAAAGGTGTGCAGCCCCGTGCCAAGGGTAGAGATAATGTCCATGTGTATGCCTCCTGTAATAAAAGCCGGAACGCAGAAGAGTTCCGGCTTGGAAAAGACGAAGGGTCGAAAGGAAAAAGCTACTTTTTCTTGCTGTACTTCTCAAGGAGCATCTTGTAATAGGGCGCGTTCTTATCCACCCAGGCGCGAGTTTCAGCGCTGTTCCAGGTTACGGGCTCAATACCCATGTCTTCAAGGTAGACGCGCTTGAACTCGGGGTTATTCAGCCCTTCCATGAACGCGGCTTCCAGCTTGTCGACGATGGGCTGAGGCGTTCCGGCGGGCGCCCAAACGCCGCGGGTGCCGAGGCAGCCGGTGGCGTTGTAGCCGAGCTCTATGAGAGTGGGAACGTCAGGCAGGAAGGGGGAGCGTTTCTCAGAAAGGACAAAAAGAGGACGCAGGTCGCCGGCGGCGATCAGAGGCCTGTTTTCGGAGATGGTGGCGAGGAGCGTTTCCACGTGGCCGCCCAGCAGCGCGGCGCGGGATTTGGTGGCGCTGTCGAAGGACACGTAGTTCAGGTCGATCCCGGCGATATCCTGGATGATCAGCGCCGAGGTGTACATGGTGGACATACCTGCGGAAGCGAGGCGCAGCTTTCCGGGATTGGCCTTGGCATAGGCGAAGAAGTCCTTTGCGTCTTTAAAAGGTGATTCCTTGTTGACGCAGAAAACGGGATTGTCCACGCCCATAACGCAAATGGGGATCATGTCCTTAAAAACCGCTTCTGGCATCAGGCCCTTGAGCCCGCCGACGATCATTCCGGCCGGCGTGTTGGCCAGTAGCGTGTAGCCGTCGGGAGCGCTGTTGAACACTTCCATGGAGCCGATGGTGGAACCGCCGCCGGGCATGTTGATGATCACCGCGGGCTTACCGAAGTTAGTGAACTTCAGAAGCGTGCGGATCGTGAGATCTCCGCTGCCGCCGGCGCCGAAGGGAACCACAATTTTGATCGGGCGCTGGGGAAACTTGCTGTAATCGGCGGCGAGGAGCCCCGAGCTGAGGACGCCCACAAGAAGAGACGCGAGGAGAAAAGGCGCAAAACGTGAAAATTTCATGAAGCACACTCCTTTATCAGTGTAAGGATATGACGCCGGCGCCGGAAGCGCCGAGCGCAAGAACCATGAATTTCAAAGAGCCAGCGATTCGATGAGAGTTCCCGCTGGCAAATAGACGCTGAGAACCGTTCCGAAAATAAATTCAAACAAGAAGCTGAGCAGGACCGATAGAACCAAGTATCTCAAGACCACAGGAACGGGGCGGAAGCCTTTTTTACCGTCATTGTCCAGGGAAAGCCAGTGATAATAGGAGATCAAAAGGGTGAGGAAGAGAACGGTGCAGGTCACGAACCCCAGATACTGAAGAGCCAGAAGGTACAGCACCAGCGCTGTCACCGAGAGGATCGTCCCGAAGGTCAGCAGCGGAACGGCCTGAACGGCGCTTCTCCTTTTGAGAGAACGGATCAGGAGCCCCAGCGCCAGCAGCAATAAAACGATGGCCCATATCTTGGCGTAGACCGAGGATTCAGCAAGATAGGGCATCTCCTCGTTGCCGATGAAGCTGCTGCTGTAGAAGAAAATGCACACGCTCAGTAAAATGAGTATCAAAGCCCAGAGAAGGTCCTGAGTGGATTTCAGCATAAAAAAAGCCTCCTATCTTTGAGAAGAGAAATTGTTATTTACCAGGGGGACGGCGTCACTCATGAAACGATAATTTCCCGTCTGCTCGTTGTTTAGCCGATGACCTTTTCCAGCAAGTGAAGCACGTTCATGCCGAGGATCTTTTTGATGTCCTCGTCGGAATAGCCTCGGGAGACCAGAATCCGGGTCACGTTTGGCATTTCGCCGGGGTTTTCGAGGTAATCGATATATTCTCCGGCCATGTTGGTTTCAGGGTGCCCCATCATCTTGGAAATACAGCGGTGCAGGTCTCTGTGATTGCCGAACATGGAATCGGTCCCGATGGCCACGTGATCGATGCCCATGACCTCCACGCAGTGATCAATCTGGTCTGCGATGTCGAAGATGGACTGGTATGCCCTATTAGATGTCACATTCGGCACGGACTGAATCGCGAAGACCCATCCGGCCGAGGCGATTTTTCTGAGAATATCGTCGGATTTCGCCTTAGGATGGGCGCAGAGCGCCTTGGGGACGGAGTGGCTGACGCAGCATGGCGCGCTGGAGAGCTCCAGGGTGTCCAGAATGGCCTGATCTCCGCTGTGGGCGAAATCCATCAGGATTCCCAGCTGATTCATCCTCTTCACGACCTTCTCGCCGAATTTGCTCAGCCCGCTGTCCTGAGCCTCGCTGCTGCCGTCGGCGATGGTGTTGCGCTGGTTGTAGGAGAGTCCCAGACAGCGGACGCCCAGACCGTACAGCATGTCTACGCGGTCTATCTCGTTACCGATGATCCCCGCGTTTTCCACGTTGGCGAAAACGGCGCAGCGCCCCGTTTCCTTTGCCCTGTAGATGTCGTTCGCGCAGGTGCCCAGGATGGTCACCTCAGGGTGATGGATGATGTCGGCCTGCCGGGTGCCCAGATCCCATAGGATATCGTCGAACTGCCAGGAAATGGGGCTCGAACGGCGCCCCGCGCTGCCGCCGTAACCGTTGAAGCAGGCTGTCATGCCCGACAGGGCGATGCCGTCGTAGCCCATGGCGACGCGGCCGCTTCTTGCGTAGGTCTCGAAGTCGCGCAGCATGTTCTGAGCAAGGCGGTGGGGATGCTCATGGAGGTCAATGACGATGCTTTCTCGGTGCAGCTTCGCCGCTCGGCTCTCCTGCTCTGGCGGAAGCTCCAGCTTGTGCGACCATGGGTTGGATGTGTCAGAAGCCAGTTCTACAGGGATAACGGAAGGATCCTGGAGGTACGAATAGGGTTGAAAAGACATATTAAAGTCAACTTCCTTTGAGAGATATAGGTTCGTGTTCTTTTGTGAACGACGGCACACTCCAGCGGGAGCTGCCGCTGTGAATTACAGAAGATAGTCCTTCACAGCCTGAGTCATGATCTTTACGCCGAAGGGTAGGGCTCGCAGATCCACCTGAAAGGTGGGCGAATGGGTGGAACCCCGGCGCTCCTCTCCGGGGGGTGTGATGCCTAAGCGCATCACGCCTGCGGGCACCAACTGCGAATAAAAGGCGAAATCTTCGCCGCCCATTCGGGTCTTCGAGTTTTTGATGTTTTCCGGGGAAATCACCTGAAGAGCCGCCTGACGGATCAGTTCCTCGGCTTTGTCGTCAATGGCGCAGGAAGGCACGCCTCTTTTATAGTCAAGCGAGGCCTCCATATGAAACAGCGCCGCCATAGCGTCGCAGGCTTCCTGCATCCGTTTCGCGACGATGGACTGGACCTCCCTTGTCAGAGTCCTGACGGTTCCAGTCAGCTTGGCGTAGCTGGGAAGCACATTAGAAGCCGTACCGGCGTTGAAGCTGCAGACCGAAAGCACGGCGGCGTCGCGGGCGTCCAGGTCTCTGGAGACAATGGACTGAAGGATATTGACCAGATAGGATCCAGCGAGGATCAGATCCTGTGTCTGGAATGGACGGGAACCGTGTCCGCCCTTCCCCCTGAACTCGATGGCGAAATGATCGGAGTTGGCGTGACTGTAATCCTTGAAGAGAGCTATTTCACCGACGTGAAGGTCGGGATCGCCGTGGGACATGAGGATCATCTGGACGTCGGGATTTTTCAGCGCTCCTGCCTTGATCATCGCCGCTGCGCCGCCGAGAGTTTCTTCGGCGGGTTGAAAGATGAACTTCAGCGTTCCCTTCATTTTGGGCGCGAGATTCTGCCCGACCACTTGGCGCAGGACGCCCAGCATGACGGAGGTGTTGAGGTCATGCCCGCAGGCGTGCATGATTCCCTTGTTTTGAGAGCGATAGTCCACAGGCGCCCGTTCTTCGATGGGCAGTGCGTCCATATCGGCGCGCAGAGCCAGCGTAGGTCCTTCCTGCGCTCCCTTGACGACGCAGACCGCTCCGACGTCGAGCCCTGGCAGTTCAACTTGTTCAACCCTCAACTCCGACATGACCGATTTTACAAAAGCCGTCGTCCTGTGTTCCTGCATACCCAGTTCAGGATGGCGGTGAAGCTCTTTGTAGGTCTCCTCCAGCCATCCCGTAAATTCAGAATCAAACTCGGAAGCCTTTTCCATTGACAGGTTCCCCCTTAAAGGGCTATAATTAAGAAAATTGATGATATTTCTTTATTTTAGACCGACGATCTAAAATCTATAAAGACATTGTCAGACTCCGAGGAATTTTTGTCAAGGGAAAATTATGGCAGGCTTGGCAGAAATAAAAGATTTTGCTTTAGAGTGTAGCAAACTTTTTATTATGTGACGATATGTTGGCATTTTAAGGGAAAAATTTCCTGCGTTTTTAATAAGGTGTTTTAGGAAAGGAACAAGGAGTTTGTGATAGAGTTCTTTGGGAAAAAAGGATTGGAGGCGAGTCCGATGGAAAAAACGGATCATGAGAAAACGCACCTTCGAAGCAAGGAATCGGAACGTTATAACGCGTCTCTGATTTCCAGTCTGGAGATTTTGGATTTTTTGGGGACCGTCGAGAGGTCTGCGTCGCTTGCGGAGATCCGCCATACGCTGAAACTAAACAAGTCCAGGGTGATGCGGCTTTGCGGGACGCTGGAGCATATGGGCTACTTGGTCTATGACCCCGAGCAGGAAGTGTACTCATTAGGCCCGAGGCTTATGTCTCTTGGAAAGGTTTACGAGCGCCAGACATCGGTGCTTCACGTGATCCGGCCCGTGCTGCAGCATATTGTGGACCAGCTGGGGGAAACGGCCAGCTTTCACGTGCAGAGGGGCGACTGCCGTCTGTGCCTCTGTGCTGTGGAAAGCCCCCATCAAGTGCGCTATATCATGAAGGAAGGCTCGGAGGGGCACTGGCCCTTCGGGTCTATATGGAAGGTGATCATGGCTTTTGGAGCGGCGGAACTTCGGGAGCGGATTTTAAGTGAAGCTCCTTTTGTCCCCGAGACCCCCTACAGCGCGGTAACCCGCCAGGATATCGAGAGCGTGGTGGAGCAGACTGCAGAACTTGGGTACTGTCTGACGAATGGGGACCACGACGTGGGGTCTTCCGCGATCGCCCTGCCGGTGTTCGACTCTGACGGGACCTTAAAAGGCGTTTTATGTATCTCGGGCATTACGGAACGCATGAACGCTGCCTTTAACGAGAGGGCAATCCCTTTCTTGAAGGAACAGGCCCGGCGTCTGTCGGCAATTCTCGAGGGCCGTCCGATCCGGGTATAGGGCCGGGGAAAAAAATAAGCCGAACTGTGCCGGCGGCAAGGAAGAGAAGGAAAATTAGCGTGAACGGGAGCTCCTGACCTGAATCCTGTTTTTTTCCTTTATGCCTTCCCGTTCTTTATTGCAATTCACTGTGTGTCAATCTTTCGCCCCTGTATCTGGCCGGTCGCCCGCCTTTTGCCAGCTTTGCTCCCCAGACTGCAAAAAAACCGAGGAGCCGTCTCAAAATCACAGGATTTTGAGACGGCTCCTCGGTTTTTCTGTTCTTTTCTCCAGAAGGCGTGCTTGTATTGAAAGGCCCCTTCTCATACCACTTTGCAATAAAAACGCGAAATGGGCACGGAGGGGACGGCCCGAGGGGTATCCACCAAGCAAGTTATACAGGCCGAATAGGCTGAGTATGTCTGAACGACTGGATGCCCCTCGGGTCACCCCCGGTCTCTAATTTAGCCGTCTTATTGTCAAATAGTATCAGATAAGATATTTCCCCATTCTTTTGGCCATTTGGAGGCTGTGGTTCCCGTACTGGGGGAGGTTGGCGAAGTCGATTTCGGCGGTCTGGGCGGCGCGGCGGACGAAGTCGGGGATTAAGGATTGATGGTCCAGAAGCATCTGGAACTGCCTTTCCGTCAGGCCGCAGAGGACCAGGCCGAAATGCACCGCCGCCAAAGGCCCCGAAGGCGGCAGTTTCCAGGGAGCTTTGCAGATGTTCTTCAAAAATATGTTTGTTTTGCCCAGGTTATAGACGCCTCTGCCGTTCTCCTGAAGCCTGACGGGCAGGAGCATGTGGGCGATGAAGAAAGGCGACATGGCGTCGGAGTGGTCGGGAGCGCCGGCGGTCAGCCGCCCGTAATGGTACTGGGAACCCAGATACCGCAGCACGTCATTGATTCCGATATGGAGGCTCAGGGGCGTGTCGCTTTTGTTCAGGCAGTACTGATAGAGCATGTGGAACGGCGTGGACGCCGGTTCAAGGGAAAGCAGGTCCAGGACTTTCCCGAAGTCCGCCTGCTTTTCATGGCGGAGCCCGTTCCAGTATTCCACAACCTGAGCTTCGCCGGAGGCCGATATGGGGCAGCCGCAGCTCAGCGTGCCCAGCAGGATGGCCTGAAAGGCGTCCATGTCGATAATGGTTGAAGACATATCCTTTTCTCCTTCATAATTCTCTATTAGAAAATGGGGACCAGGGCCTGTACGGTCCGTTCCCGTTCCGTGATCGCAATTCTCCGGATGTCCATCCCGTACAGATCCCGCAGGTTCGTTTCGGACATCACCTGTTCCGTTAGGCCGAAACGGCATTCTCCGGGAGCGTAGATCAGGAGGGCTTTGTGGGCGGCGCTGAGGACATGCTGAGGGTTATGGGTCGTGAAGAGGATGCTGATTCCCTGCTGCGACAGGTCACGCATCACTCCCAGAATCTTCTGCTGATTCTTGAAGTCCAGCGCCGAGGCTGGTTCGTCCAGGATGAGGCAGCGGTTTCCCGAGGCCAGCGCCCGGGCGATCAGGACCATCTGCTGCTGTCCTCCGCTCAGGGCCGAGTAGGGGCAGTCTTCGAGGCCATCAATTCCCAGGAGCTCCATGGCGGCTCTGGCGAAACCATAATCCTTGAGCCCCGGCGTCCTGAAGAGTCCCAGTGAGCGGGCCCGTCCCATGACCACCATGTCCAGCGCCTTGTAGGGATAGGGAGCTCCGCTGCTCTGAGGCACGTATCCGGCGCCGCCCTCCAGGGTAACGCGTCCCTCCTGGGGCCGCAGGAGCCCCATGACCGTCCGGAGCAGAGTGGTCTTACCCCTGCCGTTGGGAGCCAGGATCCCCAGAATTTCCCCCGCCTTGGCGGAGAAGGTGAGACTTCTGAGGATCCACAGGCCGGGACGATAGGCGAATCCGAGATTTTCAACGGAGATCATCGGATCGCCTGCTCTTTCCTGAACCGGCGCAAAAGATACACGAAGACCGGCGCGCCCACGGCCGCGGTGAGGATTCCCAGAGGGATCTCGGCCGCCGTGGCCGCGCGGGCCACGTCGTCTACGGCGAGCAGAAAAAGCGCTCCCGCCAGCGCCGATGTGGGCAGAAGCGCCCTGTGGTCGGGGCCAGTCAAGAGCCTGGCCCCGTGAGGGACGATGAGCCCCACCCAGCCCACGACGCCGCAGGCCGAGACCACCGACGCCGTGATCAGGGCGATGCAGAGCAGCGTCAGCCAGCGAATTCGTTCCACCTTGACGCCCAGCGTCTCTGCCTCTTCGTCGCCCAGGGACAGGATGTTGATCTGGAAGCGCAGGAAAAAGAGGACCATCGACGCCAGCATGATGGGGGCTGCGATGGTTCCCAGGCGGTTCCAGGTCGCCGAGGACAGGCTGCCCATCAGCCAAAAGACGATGCCGGGCAGCGTGTCCAGAGGGTCGGCGACGAACTTTGCCAGAGAGATCATGGCCGAGAAAAAAGCGCCGCAGACCATACCTGCCAGCACCAGCATGAGAACCGAGGACTTGCCCTCGCTCCGGCTCAGCCAGAAGACCAACGCCAGCGAGCCGACGCCGGCGAGGAAGGCTGAGAGGACAGTCATGCCGGCGCTTCCGAAAAACATGATCCCCGCCACGCCGCCCAGCGCTGCGCCCGAAGTGACGCCGGCCACGTCGGGGCTGGCGAGGGGGTTGCGGAACAGCCCCTGCAGCGCGGCCCCCGAAATGCCCATGCCCGCGCCGATCAGCAGGGCCGTCAGCACCCGTGGCGCTCTGATCAGGAGCATGACCCGGGCCTTGGCGGCGTCGGGGCCCGTCCACAGCCCGGGATCGGGCAGGTGCGTCATGACGCGCGCCATCTCACCCCAGGAGAGGCTGAACCTTCCCAGCCCCATGGAGAAGAAGGCCAAAAGGATGATTCCGGCTGACAGCAGGCTCCAAACCAAGGTCCGGCGCGTCCGGGAGATTGTCTGAGGCTCCATGGGGATCAGCGGGTGAAAAGACGGCTGTATGCGGGCGACTGGCTGTTTTCCTTCATCCAGAGGATCTGGTCGATCTCGTCCTCCGACAAGCTGTAGCCGTAGAGGAATTGATAGCGGTCCTTCATGGCGCCGCGCAGGTCGTCGGCAAAATAATCGGGATTGATCACCTTAGCCAGCCACAGCCACATGAGCGGCGACTCCTGGCTGGGGGGATCCCACCGGTAGCCGCCCAGGGGCGCTCTGAACACGCGGCGGTTTTTGACGGCGGAGACGTCGGCCAGCAGGGGGTTGCCGTAGATCAGCTCGGGGAAGACGTCCGCCTCGAAGTTATTCAGCAGTATGACCTCGGGATCCCAGGCCAGAAGCTGTTCCACGCTGATCTCGGGATAGCCCTTCAAATGGGCGGCCACGTTGACGCCGCCTGCCAGTTCCACCGATTCGCCGTGGTAGGTGCCGGAAGCGCTGGCTTTCAGCCCCGCCTTCGCGCGGAACAGGGAAAGCACTCTGGGGCGGCGCTCGGCGGGAATGGCCGCTACCCGCTCCTTCACATCTCTGCGGACCTCGGCCATCCAGTCCAGAATTTCCTGGGCCCGCTCTTCCTTGCCCAGCGCTTTGCCCATGATCGCCGTGAAGGCTTCCAGGCTTTCCTGGCTGCCGAAGCGTACCAGCGCGACGGTGAGGCCGGCGTTTTTCAGCGGCTCAATGGAATCGGCGCCTTCGGAACCCCACTGGAAGACCAGGTCGGGTTCCAGCTTGGCGATCTCCTCCACGTTGGGAACCCAGCCCGAGGGGCCGCAGATGGAACTGTTGACCTTCAGCAGTGCGGGAAACATCTTCGACATGATCCCGCCCTTAATTGCCGACATGGCCGAAGGGTGCATTCCCACCAGGGCATCGGGGGAGCCGTCGACGGCCACGAGCAGCGTGCTGAGCGGGATGGGCAGCGATACCACCCTCTTTGCGGGCTCCGCGAGGCGGACTTCGTTTCCGAAGGAGTCCACGAAGGAGACGGGGGCCGCGGCGGCGCTCTTCGCCGCCAGAATCAGGGCGCAGCAAATCAACAAGAAAATTCTTTTCATCCTATGACCTTCCTTTATGTATTAATAATGTTAATTTCGATGAAGTGGCTAAACTAACGTCCGGGGCCGGTCTGAAGAATTCCGTTTCACTTCGGACATATGCGGACCCCCATTTGCCTGCCCTAAGCGGCTCGGGGCAGGCGGGAAGCATGTGCGTGGCACGCTCTTTTTTAAAGCATTTTCTCAAGAGCTTTGACCAGCAGGGCTTTGAGAGATTCTCTCCTTCGCGGCGACGGGGGCTCTTTTTCCAGGTTCTGAAGCTCGGAGAGGAGGGGCAGCAGTTCTTTCAAGCGTTCCATGGGAAGGGCCTGGGGGTCGTACTCGAAGAGCAGGCTTCCGGTCTTTTCGTTCATCGTGACGCTTCGCGCCTGCGGAATGGCCTGGAAGGTGCGCAAAATGAGCCGCGCCGTGTCCTCCTGGCTGAGCAGGGGGCTGCGGAGACGGACGCGTCCGGGGATAAAGCTCTCAATCATGGCGTGTTCTCCTTTCCTTGTCGCACTCCACAGGAGACATGCTGTAAAGGCTCACTCCCAGCGTGAACAGATTGTGCATCAGCGCAGACAGGGCCGGCGACAGCAGTCCCGCAGAACCTAGGAGCAGGATCAGGGAGTTCACACCGATGATGCTTCTGTAGTTCCTCTGAATTCTATCCATGGCGGCCCGGCTCAGCCTTCGCGCGTAGGGGAGCTTCTGAAGGCCCTGCTTGTAGAGCACCACGTCGGCCACTTCCTGGGCGATGTCGGAGGCGCTGTTCAGCGAGACTCCCACATCGGCGGCGGCCAGAGCGGGCGTGTCGTTGATCCCGTCGCCCACCATGGCGACCTTCGAGCCTCCTCGGGTCAGCCGCTTGACGAAGCGGATTTTGTCGGCCGGCAGCAGCTCGGCCCTGTACCTGTCCACGCCCAGGAGCCCCGCCACGTGCCGCGCTGTGTGCTTGTTGTCGCCTGTCAGCATGATCACCTGCTCCACGCCGTCTTCCTTGAGCTCGGTCACAACGTCCCGCGCTTCCGCGCGGAGGGGATCTTCGATGCAGATGACGCCGGCCAGCGAGTCGCCGAGGACCAGATAGATCGCTGTCGCGCCCTCCGCCTCCTTCTCGATGCGCTTTCTCAGGGCGGGAGAGCATTGAATTCCCTCGTCTTCGAAGATGAAATGGGCGCTGCCGATGAGAGCCTGCTTTCCGTGGAGGCTGGAACGGATTCCGTGAGCGACCACGTATTGGAGCTGATCGTGCTCTTCTCGGTGCTTGAGCCCCTCGATCTGGGCCTGGCGCACCACGGCCCGGGCCAGGGAGTGGGGGAAATGCTCCTCCAGGCAGGCGGCGATTTTAAGGATTTCGTCGCGGCTGTAGCCCTCCATGGGCAGCACCTTGGACACTCTGGGCGTCGACACGGTGAGGGTCCCCGTCTTGTCGAAGACCACGGTGTCCACCGACGCCAGCCCTTCAAGGAACTTGCCGCCCTTGATCAGCACGCCCTGGCGCACGCCTGAGCGCATCGCCGTCAGTATGGTCAGCGGCGTGGCCAGCTTGATGGCGCAGGAATAATCGGCCATCAGCGCCGCGGAAGCGCGCTGCACGTTGCCGGTGAAGAAATAGAGGAGCCCCGCCAGGGCGAAGCTGTAGGGTACCAGGGCATCGGCCACGCGTTCGGCGCGGCTCTGGACCACGGCCTTGAGGTTCTCCGACTCGTCGATCAGCCGGGCGATCTCGGCGACTCGCGTGTTGCCCGAAAGGGCGGTCACTCGCAGCACAATTTCGCCCTCCTCGAGGATCGTGCCGGCGAAGACGCTTTGCCCCGCCACTCTGTGGACAGGCTCGGATTCGCCGGTCATGGAAGCCTGGTTGACCGTTGCTTCGCCATCGGCCACGACGCCGTCGGCGGGAATCACGCCCCCCTGGCGGAGGACAATGAGATTGCCCAGCTGCAGCAGCGCTGTGGGAATTTCCCGCTCCGAGCCGTCGGCCTCCTTGAGCCAGACGGAATCCACGTGCAGCTGAAGGCTTTCGCTCAGGCTCTCTCTGGACTGCTTGTGAGTCCAGGCCTCCAGGTCGTCGCCAAGCCGCAGCAGATACATCACCGCCGACGCCGTCTTGAAATCGCCCCGCAGCATGGACACGGCGATGGCTGACGCGTCGAGAACCGACACGTTCATCGTCCTGTCGATCAGGACGCTCTCGAGGCCGCGATGGAAGAAGGGGATAGCCCGGCAGAAGGCGAAAAACTGCCGCACCGGCAGCGGAAAAAAGGAACGGAAGACGATCCTCCGCGCCGTCGCGAAGAGCACGTCGGCCAGACCGCCGCCCATGCGGGGGACGATGGGCAGCGTCGCCGCGATGTCCTCGTAAAACTCTCTGGTCATGGCCGTGACCGTCAGCAAAACCCGGTCTCTAAAAGGTTCCTCAAAATAGATCAGAACGCTGCCCGTTCGCCAGGAGGTCTTCACGCTCAGGACGCCCTGCTGAGTTTCGAGGAGCGCCGCGATGATGCAGCCCTCGGCCTCGTTGAAAAGATCTTCCTCCGCGGCCCGAAGCCGCATACGTCCGGGTAGTTCGTGGACAATAGAATATTTCATGGTCTGTTAAAAAACTTCTGAGGCGAGGTCCAGGAGCAGCCTCGCCTCAGAAATTCTCTCTACGCCTGCGCAGGCGCGGCTTTCGTCGCTTTTGCGGCCTTAGCCTCGGCCACAATGTCCTCGGCGGATTCGTGGACGCGCTCCGCCATGGCCGCCACTTTCTCCTGAAGCTCCATGCCCTTGCCGACCACGGTCACCGCCGCTTTCTTCGCAGCGCCGCTTTGGATGAGAGCATAGGCTCCGGCTCCCACCACCACGCCTGCCGCGAAAAACAGCCATTTGTTGCCCATAGTGTCGTCTCCAAACATGACAGTACCTCCTGCACAAAGCCCCTCTGTCTTTCAGGGCGAAAATAAAAACATGACGCGCGTGGGTTAGTAAATATTAACTAACCCACGCGCGTAAAATATCACAATTTTTACTTTCTGTCCAGAGGGGAGATTTTATGGAGTTCCGTCATAGAGAGAAAGCGCCGTCACAGTCTCAGTGGCGGCGCTTGCTTTTCATACTGCTTTGCGGTAAAAACGCAAAATGGGCACGGTTCGGCCCTGGTCTCCAATTAATACTGCTTTGCAATAAAAACGCAAAATGAGCACTGAGGGGACGACCCGAGGGGTATCCACCAAGCGAGTTACACAGGCCGAATAGGCCGAGATAGTCTTTAGCGACTGGATACCCCTCGGCCGGCCCCGGTCTCTAATTTAGCCGTCTTATTGCTAAATAGTATAAGCCGTTTAGCTGCGAAAGAGTATCAGATGCAGGCGGCAGAAGAGATTGTGCCGCCTACATTCCGCCCAGCTTCAGCAGCGCTTTCGGCGCTCTGACTCTAAAGGTGTGCAGGTCGTTGACCACCTGGCTGACCTGGACATCGCAGGTGGCGCTCAGGAGACGGTAGGCGTCGGGGAAGTTCAGCCCCGTCTTTTCCATCAGGTAGTCCACCATGTCTTCCACCGCCGCGTGAACGCCCTCTTTGAAGTCTTTAGCCGACGCGATGGCGTACATGCTGTCTTTGGTCTCCACCATGGGGCGTTTTAAAGGCCTGTTCTTGATGACCGTGGTCTTCATGAGGATGCTGCCGGCGGTCTCGATGCCTGTGCCGCTCAGCTCGCCGTCGCCCATGCAGGCGTGAAGGTCGCCCACGGCCAGCAGAGCGCCTTCTACGGCCACGGGCAGATAGACCTTGGAACCCACGGTGATCACCTTGGTGTCCATGTTGGCGCCATGATCGCCCGGCACGGCGCAGTGGATGTCGCCCTCGCGCGGCGCCACGCCGATCACGCCGACCATGGGCGTCAGAGGCAGGACGATCTGGTCGCTGAAATAGGCGTAGCCGTCCTTGATGGGAATCACTTTGGTGTTCGGCTGACTGATCTTTTCGCCCAGGACGCCCAGCCCCGGGGAGGTGGGCATCACGCCCTGAGGCGCGAAGTTGATGCCCAGAATTTCGACGCAGAGCACGTCGCCTGGCATGGCTCCCTTCACGAAGATGGGGCCCACGGAGCAGTCCATGATGGAGATATCAATATCGGGGCGCAGTATCTTCGCGGAAGTGATCTGCCCGCTGTAGCAGTCGTCGGTCTCCACTGTGAAGACCTCGCCGTCTTCCGCGAAGTAGGCCGGCGGGTTAGTCTGGTTGAAGGAGAAGATGACCTTGTCTTTTGCGAAGGTTTTCATGGAGATCACCAGGCTTTGGGAAGGTATCCCAGAAGGTCGAAGACCGCGTAGACCGCCGCGCCGCAGAACAGCACGATCAGCAGGGTCTGCACCCAGGAAGCGCTGTACCAGCCGCACTTCCACTTGGGCTCCAAGTCGCCGCTTCTGCGCGCGCCCTTAAGCATCATGACGGGCAGGACGGACATGATGACGCCGCCAAAGGTGCCGGCCAGGTAGATGGCGTCCACAAATCCCACCATGCCGCTGTAGGCTAGGACGAAGGGCGGCACGCAGACGCAGATCACCGAGATCAGGCGGGTCGTGAAGTTGGTTTCGGACTTGAACTTGAACATGTCCACGATGTTGGTGAGGAAGCTGCCGCCCACGGCCCAGTAGGAGGTCATCATGGCGCAGAGGGCGAAGATGTTGGCCACGAAGAACGCCCACTGTCCCAGAGCTTCGCCCCAGGCGATGGTGGCGACCTGGGTCACTTTTTCGGGGCCCGTGAGGGCGATGACCGCCAGAGGCACCAGGGCCAGCAGCACGGCGGTCAGGAACATGCCGATGGTGATGGCGGGAGCGAGCTTTTTAGGGTCGTGGCGCAGGCCGCGGGCCATTTCGGGCACAGCGTACTGGGCGATGTAGCAGAAGATCGCCACGTTGAACACGGGCACGGCGTAGGTCCAGTTGGCGTAGATGGCGCCGCTCACGTTGGCTTTATCGGACAGGAAGGACGCGGCGATGATCACGCCCACCATGGCCATCATGCCGAAGCTGAAGAACTTCTCGGCCACGCCGGTGGCCTTCAGGCCCAGCCAGACGACCAGGATGGCCGGGACGGCGAACAGAAGGCTGCCCACCTGGTTCGGCACGCCGATCAGTTTTGACAGGATGTTGCCGCTGCCGGTCATGTAGGCGATCATGCAGCCCATGGAGTTGGCGGCGACGGAGATAAAGATGAGCACGGCCCCTAATTTACCCACGTAGCGCTCAGCCAGGCCGGGGAGCTGAAGGGGCTTTTTGGTGCGCAGAGTGGTTTCAGCCACATAGAGCATGGAAAAGGTCGTAAAAACGCCGGCAATGACAAGCCACAGCAGGAGGATTGGCCATCCCGCCCTGCGGCTCGAATAGGCCAGCCCCAAAATTCCCGATCCGATGTTGGCCCCCACCACGATCATGGCCGCTTCCCAGAAGGTCAGTTTGTGAACTTTCAGCGCGGAATCCTGTGCAGCTTCGTTCATGTAGCTCATGTGTATTCCTCCCATAGTTTGTTTTGCGCAAAGACGCTCGCGCTTGAAAAAGTGAGTTAAAAACGCGTAAAGTTATTATAGCATGACTTTATTGGAAAATTTTTAGATATGGTGTAAAAATTATGTGTAAAGTTTTTGTTTTTGATTATTCATTAGGCCGCGCTTGGAGATAAAAAGGCCCTCATCTTTGAAAAGACTTCCAAGATGAGGGCCTTTTTATCTCCAGGCTGGAACAGGTCAGAAAACTATTCTGCGACGGTCACGTCTTTGTATTTATGGGCGCCGATCTTATTGGGTACAAATCCCTTGACGTCCTTTGAGGCTCCGATGCAGATCTCTTCATAATACAGGGGAACTGAGGGGGCCTCTTCGCGGAGGATGTCGAACATCTGGTGATAGATGGCTTTGCGTCTGGCATCGTCATAGGTAGCGCGGCTTTTTTCCATCAGCGCATTGTAATCGGCGTTGTCAAAACGGCAGTGATTGCTCTGGGACGCGGGATGATAGCAGCTGTAAAGGTTGTAGTCACCGTCGCCGGGATTGCAGTTGAAGAATCCCATGTTCATGTCGAAATCCTGTTTTTTGTAAAGGCGGCTCTGCTTGGTGGCCTGTTTCATAACCTCGATTTTCAGGTCGATATTCAGCTCAAGCAGCTGGTTCTGGATAACGGTCGCCACTTCGCTGGCAACCTGGTCGTCGTCAATCCAGACAGAGCAGGAGAATCCCTTCTCGTAACCGGCTTTTTTCATGAGTTCCCTGGCTTTGTCGAGATCAAAAGCGCGGTCTTTATAATCGGGATCGTAGCCCCAAGCTCCAGGAGGCATATGGAGGTTGGCGACGGCGCCGATTCCATTCAGAACCCCGAGGACGATTTCTTCCCGGTCAATCGCATGCGCGATAGCCTGGCGCACAAGCTTATTGCCTAAAGGTCCCTTTGACTGGCAGTTGAAGTTCAGGAAAATGGTCTTGTTGGAGACTGCTTTAAGCATCTGGAGTTTTTCATTTGCCTCGATGCGCTTTACGTCGACGGGAGGAATGTCATAGCCGATGTCCAGTTCTCCCGTTTCCAGCATAATACTCCTCTGGTTGCTTTCAGGAACGACCTTCATGACTATATATTTCGTTTTTGCAGCGCCGTCGTAGTAATCTTTGAAAGCCTCGAGCCTGCAGTATTCATCGGGCTTCCATTCAACAAATTTATAGGGCCCCGTGCCTATGGGATTCAGGGCAAAACCTTTGGGATCTGCTTCGACCGCTTTCTTGGGAACGATCGCGCAGGGAGGGTTCGTCAAAGAAGCCAGGAGAGGGGCATAGGGGTACTTGGTCTTCAAAACCACCGTATAGTCGTCTTCGACGGTGGTCGACTCAAGGAAAGCGATGTTGTTGACCACGTTGGGAATACTGAGCATGCGGTCGTAACTGAACTTGACGTCCGCCGCGGTGAAGTCGTCGCCATTATGCCATTTTACGCCCTTACGTAGATGAAAACGCATCTCTTTGTCTGAAATCCGTTCCCAGCTGACGGCCAGGCTTGGAATGATTTCCTTCATGTCCTTGTCGAACTTGATCAGCTGTTCGAACATGTTGCCCGTGACGGCGAAGGCACGCATCTGCTTGCCGATGTGAGGGTCCAGAGACGTAAGATCCGATCCCTGGGCGTAGACGACCGTATCCTTCAGCCCTTCAGCGGCCCAGGCGCTGCCGGCTCCCAATACCGATACCAGAAACGCGATCACTGCCAGTCGTGGTGCATGGAACTTCTTCATAAATGTTACCTCCTATCAATAGATAATATCGCAGAGTACATACACTCTTCCTAAATGGAATGAGAAGCCTTGATGTGATGACAGGAGACGAAGTGGTCTTTTTCTATCTCCATAAGTTCGGGCGATTTTTCAAAACACTCAGTTGTCGCCTGGGCGCAGCGTTTTGCGAAGCGGCAGCCGGGAGTGGGGTTGATCGGCGACGTCAGTTCGCCCTGAAGGATGGTCCTCTTCATCCGGCAGTGGGGATCGGGAATGGGAATGGCCGAGAGCAGCGCCTGCGTGTAGGGGTGCATGGGGCTGCGGAAGAGGTCCTGCGCAGCGGCTTTTTCTACGAGCTGGCCAAGGTACATCACAATGATATGGTTCGACAGGTGCTTGACGACGCTCAGGTCGTGAGTGATGAACATGTAGGTCAATCCCATCTGTTCCTGAAGATCCTGCATGAGGTTCAAGATCTGTGCCTGAATGGAAACGTCCAGCGCCGACACCGGCTCGTCGCAGACGATAAACTCGGGATTAAGCACCAGAGCCCGCGCGATGCCGATGCGTTGGCGCCTGCCGCCGTCAAGTTCGTGCGGGTAGGAGTTGGCGAAACGGGGAGCCAGTCCGACCAGATCCATCATCTGGCGGACTTTTTCCTGGATCTCCTGTCTCTGAGAAGGTCTATAGATCTTTTGGATCAGCAGCGGCGCCTCGATAGCCTGGCTGATAGTCATCCTGGGGTTGAGCGACGCGTAGGGGTCCTGAAAGATAATCTGCATTTGAGTTCGCGCTTTTTTCATCTGGCTTTTTCCGAGAGACAGCACGTCTTTGTCTTTGAACAGCACAGAACCGCTCGTTGGTTCAATCAGGCGCAATATGGTCCGCCCCAGCGTCGATTTGCCGCATCCTGATTCCCCCACTACGCCGAGAGTTTGGCCGCGCGGAATAGAAAAGGTGACATCGTCTACGGCGTGGAGCATGCCATGAGGTGTTTTGAAATATTTTTTAAGATGCTCCACTTGAAGCAGGTCTTCGCTAACCACGGTATGGTACCTCCTTAGCGGCAGAGGTTTGCGGGTAGAAGCAGCGAACGCTGTGTTCGCCGGAAACGGCGGCCATTTGAGGGTGTTCCTGACGGCAGACGGGCTGGACATAGGGACACCTCAAGCTGAAAGCGCATCCTTTAGGAAGATCCATGGGGTCGGGCATCATGCCTTCAATCGGCGTCAGCCTTGTAACGTCACGATTCAGAATGGGAATAGAATTGAACAGGCCTTGAGTATAGGGATGAATCATGGAGTCGAAAACTTCGAAAACTGTCCCGTATTCGACAATTTCACCCGCGTAAATGACTGCCACATGGTCACAGTTTTGAGCGACGACCCCCAAATCATGGGTGACGAGGAGCATGGCGGTGTTCAATTTTGCCTGGAGCGCTTTCATCATCTCCAAAACCTGGGCCTGAATGGTCACGTCAAGCGCTGTCGTCGGTTCGTCGGCGATAAGGACTTTAGGGTTGCACGCCAGAGCAATCGCGATGACGACTCTTTGCTTCATGCCGCCTGAGAACTGGTGAGGGTATTCCTGGGCGCGCTCTGTCGGGATTCCTACCAGTTCAAGCATGTTTTCGGCCGCCGCCATAGCTTTTTCAGCGGGCATGTCGTTATGAGCGCTGACAGCCTCAGCAATTTGCTCGCCGACAGTGAGCACCGGATTCAGAGATGTCATGGGATCCTGAAAGACCATGGAGATCTCCTGACCGCGAATCTGACGGATCTCTTCGGAGGTCATTTTGTAGAGGTCCCTGCCCTTATAGAGTACCCTGCCGCTTTCAATGATCCCGGGCGGCGAGGGGATCAACCTCATAATGCCCTTGGCTAGCGTCGTCTTGCCGGCTCCCGTTTCGCCGACCAGCCCCAGGGTCATTCCCTCGTCAAGGGAGATGCTGACGTCGTTCAGCGCCCGGACGGTGCCGTCCTGGGTTTTATAGACGATACGGAGTTTTTGAACATCCAATATTTTTGTCATCTCGGCCACGTCCTTACTTTTTAAGCTTAGGGTCCAGCGCGTCTCTGAGTCCGTCGCCGAAGAGGTTCAGCGCCAGAATGGTCAGCATAATGCCCAGCCCGGGAATGACGGAAATGTGCCAGGCATCGCGCATGTATGTTTTGGCTGACGTCAGGATCGCTCCCCACTCAGGTGTCGGAGGCTGGAAGCCCAATCCGAGATAGGAGAGGCCGGCAATGGAGAGAATTGCGTTGGCCGTGCTGAGCGTGGATTGGACGATGACGGGCGCCATGGCGTTAGGGATGATGTACTGGCAGATAATGGTAACGTCGTTGGCGCCCATGGCGCGCGCCGCTTCGATAAAGTCCTTGTCGCGGACAGACATTACCGAGGCTCTGACAACTCTGGAAAATCTCGGTATTTGGGGCACCGCGATGGATAGAAGCAGGTTGAACATGCTGGTGCCTAAGGCCGCGACTAGAGCGATCGCGAGAACCATGGAAGGAATTGCGAGGAAAATGTCCATGAAGCGCATCATCAGGTTATCGATTTTCCCTCCGTAATACCCGGCTACCGCGCCAAAAGCGCCGCCGCTCAAAGCGGCGATGAAGATCGCCGAGACGCCGACGAACAAGGAATAGCGAGTGCCCCAGATCATACGGAACAGGATGTCTCTGCCGAATTCATCGCAGCCGAAAAGGTGTTTCGCATTTGGAAGCATCAGCTTCTGCCGCAGGTTCTGCTTGATCACGTAGCGGGTATAGGTTGCCCCGCCGTCCCAAAAGTCCACAATGAGCGTGGCTAATGCGACGAGAAGGAGAAAAATAATGAAACAAAGCCCGGCCATAGCCAGTTTATTGCGTTTGAAACGGAGCCATGCTTCCTGCCAAAGCGTTCGTCCCAGGATCGGGGAAGAATTTGCCTGCTGAGCCGTCATGTTATCGCCACCCCTATCTCTTGTACTGCGCTTTGATGCGCGGGTCGATAAAACCGTATAAAATATCCACAAGCAAGTTGACGAGCGTAAAAAGGACCGACAGCATTACCACTGATCCAAGAACGCAGGGAATATCTTTGCCTTTGACCGCTTCGACGACAAAACGCCCGATACCCGGCCAAGAAAATACTGATTCTGTCATGACGGAGC
The DNA here is from genome assembly GCA_004558205.1 of Pyramidobacter piscolens. Taxonomy (GTDB): domain Bacteria; phylum Synergistota; class Synergistia; order Synergistales; family Dethiosulfovibrionaceae; genus Pyramidobacter; species Pyramidobacter piscolens_A. The sequence continues at coordinate 24,331 of SFDM01000022.1, read as the reverse complement.
CGCCAAGAAGAACTCCGAACTGAAGTCCCACTATGGTAACAATGGGAATCATGGCGTTCTTCAGCTGATGCCGCATGGTGATAACCGATTCTTTGACGCCTTTGGCATGCGCTGTGTCGATGTAATCCTGACGGACCACTTCAAGCATGGCGGATCTGGTGGTTCTGGCCACCAGCGCAGCAGTCGTGCCGCAGAGCGTGATGGCAGGCAATACGAGGCTTCTTAACACGCCGAAAATTCCCGTTCCCATGCCTGAGGAAGGAAACCACCCCAGTTTCAGAGAGAAGAGGATGACCATGACCAATCCAAACCAAAATGCCGGAGAAGCGGCCAGGATCAGCGTGAAAATCATGGCGACCGTGTCGAAGATGCTGTATTGCTTTTTTGCCGATAGAATTCCAACGGGGACTCCGACAGCGACGGCGATGAAAATGCCGGCCACGGCGAGAAGCAGTGTATTGGGAAGTTTATCCAAAATCTGATCCATCACGTCCATCCTGTTTTTATACGACGTTCCCAGGTCGCCGTGGAGCATGTTGTTGATGAAGCGCCCGTAGCGGACGAGGAGGGGCTGATCCAGTCCCATTTCGGTATGCAGCTCCGCGATGGCTTCCGGCGTGGCGTCAGCCCCGAGGATGGTGATCGCGGGGTCTTCCGGAGAAAGTTCCATGATGAAGAAGACGAAGAACGTGGCGCCAAGAAGCACGGGGATAAGCATGAGCAGGCGCTTGAAAACGTATCTCAGCATAGCTTGGGTTCATCTCCATTCTCAATGATCTGATCGTCTGCATAGGAGTAAAACAAGGCGATCAGGTACTTAATCGCTTTTCTGTAGTCTTCAACGTTCATGTTCTCTTCGGGAGCGTGATGGTTGGGGGTGGTGTTCGCAGGACCGAATCCGACAATGGGGAGTTCTGGCCATGCCTCGCGGAACACGCCGGCGGGGCCCCCTCCGAGTTGAGTCAGCTCCACAACCATCGGCTGGGCGTAAACTTTTTTGGCAGCTTCGCAGGCGCGCCGGCGGAAAGGGATGTTTACGGGTGTCCTGACAGGGGTGTTCGAACTTCCTCGTCTCTCGACTTCGATATCGGCGTATCCATGCTGTCTGAGGTGGGTGCGGAGAAGCGCCTCCACTTCAGCGGGCTTCTGATTGGCTACAAGATAAAAACTGAGCCGGGCGCTGGCTTTGTGGGGCACGATGCCTCTGACCCCTTTATGAGGCTCGCCGGCTTCTATGGCGCAGATGGAAAGGGAAGGTTCCAGATAAATTTGCTGTTTTAACTTTTCTCCTGTGGAGCCGCGGAGAAACTGGGAAATTCCAAGACGTTTTTTCTGAAGCTCTTCTTCGTAGGGAAAATCGCGGAGTACTTGCAGATCTTCCTGGGTAGTCGGGCAGATAGAGTCGTAGAAACCGTCGATCGTGATCCTGCCATCGTCGTCCTTCAAGGTCGCCAGCGCTTTGACAAGACGCCATGACGCGCTCGGAACAGCCGCGCCCATTCGGCCGTGGACGTCCGTAGCCGCGGTCGTCACTTTCAGGTCAAAGCTGACGCTGCCGCGCACTCCAAACCTGATCCAGGGGCGCCCCGCCGCGTCGTTGCGCCCGTTTTCCCAGACGCACAGATCAGAGCGAATAAGCTCCTTGAACTCTTCAGGATGTTCCATGGCGAAGCGGAACATGGAGGGACTGGAAGTCTCTTCGTCCCCTTCAAACAAAAATTTAACCTTCACCGGCAATGTCTTATTCAGTGCCAAGATCGCCTGCACGGCGTGAAGGCGGGAACAAAGCGCCCCTTTATTGTCGGAGACGCCCCTGGCATAGAGTTTTCCGTCATCGCGGCGCATTTTATAGGGATCCCCTGATTTCCACAGGCCGGGGTCGCCGGGTTCCACCACGTCATAGTGGTTGTAGAAGAGCAGCGTTCGCGAATCCTTTCCCTCGACCGCTGCGGAGATCAGGGCATTTCCTTCGGGAATGGGATGAAGTTCTGGCTTCAGCCCGAGGCTTTCCATTTTTCTGAGGATTTCCCGGCGGGCGCCTTCAAGCCCCTGAGGGTTGCCGGCCGTACTGGGACAGGCGCAGAGAGCTTCCAGGTCCTCCAACATGCTTTCAAAATGTTGATCCACATAGTCAAAAATCTGCGTAATTGGCTGCATATACTCTTCTCCTTTAGCGCTGAATCTGGTCGCTCCTTCTGCCGCCGACGCTGAAGAAATCCGATCAGCTTATCTTCAGACCCCTTAGGACCTGGATCTTTCTGTTGATAACGCGAATCTGCCCTTCATTACACAGCTCTGTCATAAAACGGCTGATCGTAACTCGATTGACGCCGATAATCGCCGACATCTCCTGCTGCGTATACTGAATGGTTAACGGGTTCCACCGTTCGGAATCAACGGCGGTCTTATCGGCCAGCGAAACGAGGAGTTTCATCAGGCGCTCCTTACCGGAGTCGAAGGCAATGCTTTCGGCGTGGCGCCGCAGCATCTCGCCCTTAATACAGCTGCTTCGCAGCAGTGCTTTCGCAAACTCCGGGTGCTGGATAAGCACCTCAAACTGGTCTCGTTCAATGGCGTAAAGCTCTGTCGGAATTTCAGTGATCGAATAGCGTGCGGCCTGGTATCCCAGTTCGTCCACAAAGGTCCGTTCGCGGAGGAACCAGCCTTTGCCCAGAATATAGATCACCTTCTCAATGCCGTCCGGGCTTATCATGTAATGGCGCGTCCGCCCTTCCTTGATATAGAGAATTGAGGTGACGGGGTCGCCGGGGCGGACAAAGATTTTCTTGGCTGGCAGGAGAATGCGTCTCGCGTTCTCCTCAATGAGCCGTGCAGTGGTTTCGTCGATATGGGGCGGAAAATTCACATAAAGATCGTCTATGGTATGCATCAGTGCTTCCCCTCTCAGCTGCATGCTGAATAAATGGCTTATTCTATCATCATAATATTCAGAGAAGAACTGAAAAATTACGATGTGGAAGGGATCAGCTACAATCTTATTCAGTACACTATAGTTCAAGGAAAGAAAAAAGTCCTTTATTCAGGTAAACTTGTAACATAGATTACATTATGACCTATGCCGTAGAAAAAACAGGCCGAATAGAAAATAATGAGAGCCAGATTTGTCATTGTCCTTTTTCAGGAGAGCACCCCTGATTTTGCCGGGCTGAAACAGTGTGGATATGCAATCCCGGCCGCAGGGGCAACGGATGACGAGGAGAGGATTCTATGGTGAGGCAAAAAAATCTTTTTAAAGACGGCGAAACACTGTCGAAAATCATTTTGGAACAGCTGAACGTTAGAAATATGCGCCAAACAATTGAGCGTTTTAATACGCTGTATCGTTATACGGGGCACCCTGACGGAGAGGCGGCCGTGGACTACCTCGTTGAACGGCTGCGGCAATACGGCGTTCCGACGGAGCGCCTTTTTTATGACGCTTACCTGAGCCTTCCTCTGGACGCAAGCGTGGAAGTGCTGTCTCCCTCGTCGCGCGTGATTAAGGTTATTGCGGATGTTTACAGCGGAGAAGCTTCAGATTTGAGGGGGCCTCTTTTTTACGACCGATTCAGCGAGAAAAAGAATCTGAGCCAAAAAGAAGAGAAAGCTCGTTTTGCTGAATTTAGAGGAAAGTTTATCCTGACCCGTTCCAGCGGGGGAAGTTTTGCAAAAAAATCGGCAGACGCCGGAGCCTTAGGCGTTATCCATCTGTGGCCCTCGGCCGAACCGCTGCATCATCACGGGACGACCGGCGCCGTGTGGGGATCGCCCGTGCCGGCTGATCAGGATCAGTTCCCTTACCTTCCCTTTGTGGAAATGACGAAGGACGATGCGGAAAGCCTGCTGGCGCTGCTGTCTGAGGGCAAAAACGTTGAGATCTCCATGAACATAAAAATGGACAACGGCGTGCGCCGTACTTCCATGCCCGTTGCTGCGATTCAGGGTGGCAGTGAAAAATACGTTTTGATTTCAGGACATTATGACTCATGGTATGAGGGGATCACCGATAATGCGGCGAGCGACGCCATTATGCTTGAATTTGCGCGCATCTTCTGGGAACACCGCAAGGACCTCAAGCGTTCGGTGAAGATCGCCTGGTGGTCTGGCCATTCCGACGGGCGCTACGCGGGGTCTACCTGGTACTGCGACAGTCACTGGGAGGATCTGGATAAAAATTGCGTAGCCCATATCAATATCGATCTGGCAGGATGCAAAAACGCCGACCAAATCAGGGCGAGGACGACCTTGATGGAGGGACGGGCTTTCATGGACGATTTGATCCGTGAGTTCACGGGCAGGGCGGCTCTGCCTTATATTCCCATGATTCGCGGCGCCGACCAGTCTTTCTGGGGAGTTGGCGTCCCTATTGCGATTATGCCCAAATATGAGCCCTTACCTGAGAATTGCGATTTCTGCTGCCCCAGCGGAGGTCCGTGGTGGCATACTGACGCGGATACGATCGACAAACTGGATGAGCGTATTATGTTTCGAGACGCCAGCCTCAACGCGAAGATGGCCTGCCTGATTCTCAATTCTGACAGGCTTCCTGTCGATATTCCTGGTTTCGCCGCGGAAATGGAAAAATTTTTGTCAGAGATTAACGAAGCGCTGGGAGACGAATTTGTCCTTGATCCTGTGCTGAAAGCCCTTGCAGATCTCAAAAAAGAGCTTCCCGCGTTTTGTGAGAAAACCCTTTCCAGCGAAGACTCCGATGAGATATTGAAAGTTGTCGCCGGTGAACTGGTCCGGCTGGTCTATTCAGTGTCCAGTCCTTACTATCAGGATCGCGCCGTCGGCGCCCTTCCTTTCCAGGGAGTGAGAAATGCCTGCGGAGTGACTCGGGCTAACACGGACGCCGACGTCTACGTGTTTATTCAGACCGACTTCATGCGTCAAAGAAACAGGCTGACAGGACAACTCAGGCGCGTCATCCGGGATATTCAGAACTACATGAGCCTCCAGCGGTAACTGCCAATGGGGCGAATACTGAAATGGCGTACATGGCTTGTTTGCCGGGCCCCATCGTCCAGCCTCAAAACGACTTACGGAGATCCTCTGGCAGTAAAACCCCACGTGATCGTTGAACTGGAAGACGAGGACGGACGCTGCGGGTATGGCGAGGCGACCCCCCTGCCGAAGTTTACCGGGGAAACGGCCCGTTCTATTCAGTTGATCCTGGAGGCGGAACTTCTGCCTCTGCTGAGCAACCGAGAGTGTACCCATGTGAGCGCTCTTGTGGACGCGATGGACCTTCATATTCACGGCAATCCCGCGGCGAAAGCGGCTGTCGATATGGCGCTTTACGACCTGGCGGCTAAAGAACTGGAGGTGCCTGAATATGTCCTTCTGGGAGGGCTTTTTCGTCCACAGGTCATGCTGAACCGGCATATAGGCATCTGTTCTGTGGAAGAAGCGGTGGGTTTGGCTCGCGGTTTTGCAGAACAGGGGTGCCAAAGTATCAAGATGAAAGTTGGAAATGATCCTGAGGAAGACATTCGGCGCGTCATTGCCGTACGGCAGGCCATTGGTTCCCGGGCGCTGAGAATCGACGCCAATCAGGGGTATTCTTTGGCGTCGGCACGCCGAGTTCTTGAGGCGCTTCAAAACCAAGATCTTCAATATTGCGAACAGCCGCTTCCCGCCCGGGATTATGAAGGGCTGCGGATGTTGAAAAACTCGGTGGCGGTCCCGATTGGCGTGGACGAGTCGCTGCTTTCCCTGCAGGATGCCATGAGAATTGCGGAATGTCATTGTGCCGACGTGTGCGTTATTAAACTGATCAAGACAGGCGGGCTGTTCAGGGCCCGTCAGCTGGCCGCTATTGCAGAGGCTGCCGGAATGCAGTGCGTTGTGACCAGCGCTTTTGATACGCAGATAGGAGCAGCTCACTGCCTGCATTTGGCCGCGGCGCTTCCGAACGCGAAACTTGCCTGCGATTTAACCTGTTATGCGACGCAGCCACAGCTGGCCCGCACAGCGCATCAACTGTCAGACGGGGCCTTGGCCGTCGGTCAGGTTCCCGGTTGCGGAGTCGTGAACATTGCAGAACTGGCTCGGGAAATGAGATAATAAAAACCGTTTTGGCCTCAACCGACAATGTCGCGGCCAAAACGGTTTCTGTTTTTTTCTGCTTTATGGGTTGGCGTTTATGGCCCTTTGAAGCACGGCGCGCTTATTTGTGAGACTCCGAGGCAAAGAATTTTACTGTGTGGCATCGGTGGTCACTGAAACAAAAATGGGCAAAATTAAAATTCATAAGACGAAGAACTGTCATTTTTACCACACTCCCGTGCCATTTCGCAAAAATATTGTTACTATAGGAACATCAGAATCAAAGGGGCTGCAAAGTCTTTTTACAGGATTGAAGGAGGAGTTTGTCATGGATGAACGTATCGTGAAAATCGCCGGCACCTATGCCGGCGGCTGTGCCGAAGAGGCGAAGGAGTTGCTGCGCAGGCTGGGGAAGATCCCGGCGCCGTCGCATCAGGAGGATCAGCGCGCGGCCTTTGTCAGCCAATGGTTTAAGGAACAGGGATTCGCAGACGTGAGCGTCGACGTGGCCAAGAACGTGATCTGCAGGCTGGGGCCGCAGGACGGCGATTTGACGGTTTTTGCGGCCCATATGGACGTGGTGTTTCCCGATAATGAGCCGCTGCCCATGAGGGAAGAGGGAAACCGACTCTACGCCCCGGGCATCGGCGACGACACGGCGAACCTGGTCAATCTGATGGTGGCCTCGCGCTGGATGGCTTCTCATGAGAAGGAACTAAAACGGGGTTTTCTTATCGTTGCCAACGCCTGTGAAGAGGGCCTGGGCAATCTCGACGGCACCAAAGCGCTGTTCGCGGCCTACGGTTCGCGCATCAAGGCGTTCTATTCTCTGGACGGCCATCTGGGGCACTGCCGCAGCAGCGCCGTGGGCTCCTACCGCTACCGCGTGACCTGCCGCACCAAAGGCGGCCATTCCTACGCCGACTTCGGCAATCCCAACGCGATCGAGCATTTGTGCCGCCTTATTGAAGACCTCTACTCCGTCAGGCTGCCCGAGCAGGCCCGCACGACTTTCAACGTGGGGCGCATCGAAGGGGGTACGACGGTGAACTCCATCGCGCAGATGGCCAGCATGCTCTACGAGTTCCGTTCGCCCTCGCAGGAGTACCTGGAGTATATGAAGGCGCAGTTCGATGCGAAAGTGGAAGCGCGCCGGAGCGCCGACGCCCAGTTCGACGTGGAGTTGCTGGGTGTGCGTCCCGGCGACGGCAAGCTGGACCGCGCAGCCCTGAAGGCCTTTACAGACCGCACTCTGGACGTGATCCGCGCCTATTACGACGGCGAGCTGACGCTGACGGCGTCGTCCACGGACAGCAATGTGCCCCTGTCCATGGGAATTATGGCGAACACCCTGGGCACCATCTCCGGGGAGGGGACGCACACGCGCGAAGAGTGGATGGACCTGGACAGCCTCAGCGTCGGCCTGAAGCTGGCGCTCAGCCTGATGATCGTGACCGCGGGGATCGAGGTTTAAGCGCCTCGGCAGAGATCTTTCTCACTTTTCTGCCTTTTTTGCTATACTACGGTCACCGGAGAACTTGAATTTTTGATAAGGATCCAAGGGCGTTGAAGGGGAATGAAGTCTTGCCGGATACCGGAGGCAGCGCGGACTGAGCCCTGGCACAAAATCTTTGGCTGATCGGGGTGTTTCTATGCGCGAAAGTGATTGGAAGGTGCTGCGCACTCTTTATCTGCATCAGAATATTACCAAAGCGGCAGAACTGCTTTACATGTCTCAGCCCACTCTGACGAAAAGGCTTCAGCGCATAGAACGGGAATGGGACGCCCTGCTGATGTTTCGCGGTAAAAAGGGCGTGGTCTTTACGCCCGCCGGAGCCTGCCTGGCGGAGGAGGCGGAAGTTCAGCTGGAGCGATATGACAGGATACGAAAAAAGCTGGCGAATATAGCCTCAGGATTCAGCGGAACTATCCAGATCGGCGTCAGCAACTCCTTTGGCCGCTATATGCTCCCTTCGCTTCTGCATGAATACGGCGCCCTGCGTCCCGATGTGAGTTTCGACATCAGCACGGCGATCAGCAGCGCTATTGTCGACCTGGCGGAGCAGAAAAAACTTCACATGGGGATTATCAGCGGCGACATCCCCTTTGACGGGATCAGGAAAAGAGTCTGCCTTGACCAGGCTTACGTCATTTCCAGGGATCCCGTCGACCTGAAGTGCCTTCATGAGATTCCCCAGATCCGTCAAACTCTGTCGCAGACCTCAAGCAAATTTTTCGACGCTTGGTGGAACGAGCATTTCCAGCAGCCTCCGCTGATCGGCATGTCGGTAAACCAGAGCAGCACATGTTATGAAATGGTTTCCCGCGGTCTCGGCTACGCCATCGTCCTGATTCCGGAACCCCAGGCAGCGTGGGTGAAGCTCCATAAAATCCCTCTGTATAAAAAAGACGGCACAGCCCTGACGAGAAATACCTGGGCGATCTGCCATGCTGATTTTTATGAGATCAGCCTTGTGAAGGACTGGATTTCTTTCCTATCGGAGAAGTATGACCCAGGCGAGGTTTCCAGTGAGCTTTGAGAAATAACGCGCCAACTTGAGAATGTCCTGTTATCCATTCCATAAAGGGAATGGATAACAGGACATTTTTTTATTTTACTTTTAATATGGCTGTTCTTAAAATAGACTTTGTGAGAAATGGAACATAACTCGGAAAAACGGGGGAAGAACTTTGTCGGAGAGTGAGAGGTCCCCCGATACGGACTGGCTCTACTGGCCACGGAGCGGCTGATTGTGAAGGAAAAGGAGCGATCTGTTTGAAGATATACATTTTGGCGCCTCTGCATGAGGCTGGGACGAATTGGCTGAGGGAGCGCGCGGAAGTGGTTACCTATGACAATCCCAAGGTTAAAAACTGGCACGACGACGCTGACGGGATTATCGTGAGAGGCAATCCTGTCACGAGAGACGACATGGAGAGGGCTCCCCGCCTGAAAGTCATCTCAAAGCACGGCATTGGCATGGACGTGATCGACTTGAAGTGCGCCAGAGAAAGGGGCATCCGGGTTACGAACACTCCCAGCGAGAGCGTTCAGTCCGTGGCCGAGCAGGCCGTGGGGCTGATGCTCGCCGTCAGCCGGAGAATATGCGAGGGAAACGCGAGAATCCACGAAGGGCGCGTTCCCCACGGTAAAATTCAGATTCACGACCCTTTTATCGGCTGTGAGATCTTTGGAAAGACCGTCGGGCTGGTGGGGTTTGGCAGGATCGCGATCGCCACGGGGGCCATTCTGTCCCGCGGTTTCCACGCGAAGATCAAGGCCTACGCGCCGAACGTGAGAACCTGCCGCTGGGCGGCGGCGGATTACGCCGTCGAATATTGCGAGGATTTGAAGGAGATGGTGCGCAGCTGCGACTATGTGAGCCTTCATCTTCCGCTGAACGGGCAGACGAAAGGTCTTTTTTCGGCGGAGGTGCTGGCGTGCTGCAAAGCCAACGCTATCATCGTCAACACTGGACGCGGCGGCGTGATCGACGACGGCGCGCTGTATCGGGCGCTTCTGGAAAAGAGGGTTCAGGGCGCCGCGTCGGACGTGTTTCTTCAGGAGCCGCCCGATCCGAAAGATCCTCTTTTCTCGCTGCCTAATTTTATTGGTTCGCCACACATGGGGGCCAATTCCATCGACGCGCTGATCCGCCAAAGCGTGGCGTCCTGCCAGAACGTCTACGCCGCTCTGTTGGGGCAGCCTGTGGAAAGCACCATCCTGTAACCGTTGGAAAACAGCACGGCGCTGTCCTATTCTCACGCACCGCGGGGAGGGCTTGAGGGGCCCTTTTGCAAGAACACGCATTTTATCGAGGAGGAAATCGTTATGGAGAAAAGCGCAGATCAGAAACCCCGTTTCAAATTTGTCCTTCCTACGACGTTAGTTCTCATGTTCATCATCGTCCTGTTTGCCTGTGCCATGACCTGGATCATTCCCGCCGGAGATTTCAACTACGTGAAAACGGAAGCGGGGAAAGTGGTGGATCCCAATTCGTTCCACTTTGTGGAGAACTCCGCTGTCAATCCTCTGCTGATCCCCAAGTACATTGTGGGGGGCTTTATTTCGAGCATCGACATGGGCATCATGATCCTTTTCGCCGGCGGAGCCTTTGGCCTCGTGGTCGGCACCGGCGCGATTCAGTCCATGATGGGGAAGATCGTAAACAAGGTGTCCGATAAGGCGGTCCTCTTTGTCCCCGTGATGTTCGTCATTTTCTCACTTCTGATGACAACCCAGACGCTGAAAAACTTCATCGCCTTCGCTCCCATCATCGTCATGATCTGCCTGGCCCTGGGGCTCGACTCGATGACCGCGGCGGGCATCATGATCTGCGGCGTCAGCGTGGGCTACAGCACCGGGGCTCTGCAGGTCATCAGCACCGCCGTGGCTCAGAAGATCGCCGGCCTTCCCGTGTTCTCGGGACTGGGATTCCGTTTTTTCTGTTTCACGGCGTTTCTGATCCCCACGGCGATCATGCTGATGATGTATGTCCACAAGATCCAGAAGGACCCCAAGTCGTCCCTGACCTACGATATCGACCAGAAGCATCCTCTGCGCGGAAACGCCGACCTGAACGTCTTTGGGCCGCTGACCTTTCAAAAGAGGCTGGTACTGCTGGCGACCCTGCTGGCGATCATCGTGATGGCCTTTGGCGCCATCCGGTTCAAATGGAGCTATAACGAGTTCAGCATCGTCTTCATGATGCTTGGCATTATCGCCGGATTCTGCGCGGGGTATGGGCCTTCACGCATCGTCCATATCTTTGAAAGCGGCTGCGTCAGCATGCTCGACGCCTGGTTCATCACGGCCTTTGCCATTCCCATTGCCGATATCCTGAAGGACGGCAAGATCATCAACACCATCGTCTACGCCCTGTGCAGCATCCTGGCGGTGGTTCCCGCCTATCTCCAGGGCGCGACCATGTTTTTGGTCAACGCGGTTATCAACATCTTCCTTACGTCCGGCTCCGGACAGGCCGCGGCCACCATGCCCATCATGATTCCTGTGGCCGACGCCATCGGTATGACCCGCCAGACGGCGGTCCTCGCCTTCAACTTCGGCGACGGCTTCACAAACTGGATCATCCCCAGCAATTCGGTGCTGATGGCCGCCCTGGCTGCCGCCTGCGTCCCCTTTGACCGCTGGTGTCGGTTTGTGTGGAAGTTCATGGTCATGTGGATTTTGGGCGGCATCATCCTTATGGCCGTGGCCCAGATGATTAACTACGGCCCCTTCTAGGCGCGGGCTCGGCGAGGTTCGGTGATGAACTGCCGCGATGAGCGTCAAGAGATCGCTGAAAAGCTCGCAGCGTCCTGTTCCGCCGGGCCTCCGTCTTTTCCCGTTCTCGAGGCTTCCTGCGCGGAACTGGTTGGGGCGATGGCCGGAGGGCGGCTCAGCTGCCGCGCCCTTGTGAAAAGCTATCTGAAACGGATCGCCTTATTCGATTCGACGGTCAACTCGATGATCTGCCTTAACCCTCGGATTCTGGAAGAGGCGGAACGAGCCGAGGAAGAGCTGCGCGCCGGGACTGCCGGAGCCCTCTGCGGACTGCCGGTGATCGTGAAGGATAACATCAACACGAAAGATCTGCCCACGACGATGGGTTCTCTGGCTTTGCGCGGATCGCGCCCGAAAAGCGACGCTTTTATCGTTGAGCGGCTGCGCAGGGCGGGGGCGCTGATCCTTGGGAAGTCCAGCCTCAGCGAGTTCGCCTGCACGGGCATGACCAACAACTCGCTGATCGGGCAGACCTTGAATCCCTATGATCTGACGAGGACCCCCGGCGGCTCTTCAGGCGGGACGGGCGCGGCGCTGGCCATGAATTTCGCCGCGGCCGGTTTGGGGACCGACGGCGTGAATTCTGTGCGGTCACCGGCCAGCTCGAATTGCCTTGTGGGCCTGCGTCCCACCCGGGGGCTGCTGAGCCGGCGGGGGATGCTTCCCAGCTCGCCGACTCAGGACATGCCGGGGATTATGGGACGGCGCGCCGAGGACGTGGTTCTGCTGCTTGACGCGCTGGCCTGGCCTGACGAATGCGACGAAGCAGCTTCGGGCATTTCGCCGTGGCCCGCGCCGGGGTATTTCGTGGCCTTGAAGTCCTATAGCCTCCGCGGCAAAAGGCTGGGCCTTTTAAAGGTGAACTGCGGGAACGATCCTGACGTCCTGAGGGCGGTCAACGGGGCGGCGCAAGTCATGGAGCGATGCGGCATGGAAGTGGTGGAGCTGGAAGAGCCTTTTTTAGACTGCGAATGTCTCCTCAGAGAAAATAACCTGATCCGTTTTGAACAGAAAGACAGCGTCGAATCCTATCTGTCCGGCGAGGAAAACGGCATGGCGCTTCGTTTATTTTCCGAGTGCCTGAATTCGGGCCTGATCGTGGAGGACGCCCTGCGGTCCCTTCAGGCCAGTTTCAGGCTTGGGAGGGCTTCCAACGACGAAGAATACCGCCGCAGGCTTCGCAATAGGGAGGCGACGCGGGAAAAGACGCTTGAACTGATGGAGTCGCTCAGGCTCGACGGTCTGTTTTATCCTTCCCAGAGGATCCTGACCGTTCCCGTGGGAGCGCCCGGAGGCCAGGCGGGACGGAACGGCATTATAGCTTCGAACTTGGGATTTCCCGCAATATCCTTTCCGGCGGGGTTCTCGGCCCCGTCGAAAACGGCGCCGATTGGCCTGCCCATAGGTATGGAACTGCTCGGAGCCCCTCTGAGCGAGAAGTTCCTGCTGGCGGCCGCCTCTGCCTTCGAAAAAACGGCGCGGATTCGCAAGGCGCCGCCGGGGTTTCCCGATGTGGTGTGAATAGTATTATTATTTTGAGATAAAGGGTGATCAGGCATGAAAATTAATAAAGAACTTTGCATCGGCTGCCAGAAGTGCGTTCCCTTCTGTCCCATGGGGGCGATTCATATGGAAGGCAAGCGGGCCGCCGTCGATCAAGACGAATGCATTGAATGCGGCATCTGCGTCCGCCAGATTGAGTGTCCCCGAAAGGCTTTTTACGAACCCGAAGAGACCAATCGATGGCCGCGCTCGGTGCGTAAAGTGTTCAGCGATCCCACGGCGAAACACGAGAGCACGGGCGTTCGCGGCCGCGGCACCGAAGAGGTGAAGACCAACGACGTCACGGGGAGAGTGAAGCGCGGGCAAATTGGCTTTGCCCTCGAGTTCGGGCGTCCCGCCATGGGATGTCGCATCCGCGACGTTGAAGTGATCAGCAAACCGCTGGCCGCGCTTGGAATCGAATTTGAGCCTTGCAACCCGCTGACGTCGCTGCTTGATACTTCCACGGGCATCGTCCATTCCGACGTGAGGGACGAAAAGGTGCTTTCCGCGATTATCGAATTCTGTGTTCCCGAAGAACGACTCGAAGAGATCGCCCGGGTGGTCTATGACGCGGCGAAGCACTGCGACACGGTGTTCTCCTGGGGACTGGTGGTCCGTTACGCTGAAGACGGGACCATTCCTGCGGTCGCAAAGCTTGAGAAGATGGGCATCAGGGTTCCCCGAAATGCCAAAATAAACGTGGGGCTTGGCAGGCCCCTGATGGAGGCGTAAATCATGACTCATACATTACATCGCGTTGGCGCGCCGGAAACCTTTGAAAAGGACTTTCCTTTCATTTCCCGCCCGGCCATGAAAATTAACCACGTGGGCGCCGCTCCGAAGATGCGCCGCGTGATGGAGATCTGCCTTGACGCGGGGCCTGTGAACTGGGGGTCTCTGACGACGAAACAGAACCTCACGCTCGGGTTTGACCGTGAGGATCTTCTGTCGAAAACCGAAGACAACTCTCCGGCCATGGGCTGTTTTGACGACGAGGAAAAGGTTGAGAAGGTGCTGACTCAGCTTAAAAAAGAAGATTTGGGCATGTCCGTGGTGGTCACGGGGTTGCGCGACAAGGTTGAGAAAATCTGCAAAGACGTGGGGCTCACGCCGCACTCGGCGGATCTTTCCCTTGGTATTTTCGGGAAAACTGAAAAACTTCCCGATGAAGCGACGCTGAGTTTTACCACGATGTGCGGCCACGCCATGATCTCCGCAGGATTGGTCGTGCAGATCAGAAAGGCCGTGGCCGAGGGGCGCATGACGCCCGAAGAAGGGGCCAAGCGGCTGGCGAAACCCTGTTACTGCGGCATTTTCAACATCTCTCGCGCAAAGGAACTGCTTGAGAAGGAACGGAAACAGGCTTAAAGAGTCGCTGATATGGGGGAGGGGAGGAGGTCGCTCTTAAACTACGCTCTGAAAATATAAAAGAGGCGCGAAATCCCTTGCTGTTACTGGCTCTCTCGCCTCTTTTGACTTCTTGAATTGTAAAACTCAAAAAAAGACAAAAAAAGAAAAGCAGGCTCGGACGCAGATGACAAATCTACTTTCGAGCCTGCTTTTTTACTTGGCAGGGGCAAAGAAGACGCTCGCGCAGCTTGAGCAGGGCAGGTCGGGAAATTTATAAATCGCTGAGGCTGCATAGTCCAGCAACAGGGACGGAAATCACGTCACTCTCCATATTTCACCATAGAATTGTCGCAGGTAGAAATCTCAGAGCTAAAAAGATCGCAGCGCCCCTTTTGACCCCATGGGTACAAAGGGGGCGCATATAGTGCCTACCGTTTTTGAAGAATGTTGTAACCACGCGCCTTGGCGCTTTTTTCGCGCAAGTCAGGATGCGGCAACGTCTTTTTTAGTTTTTGTCGATGAATCAGGGGGGCAGAGCATTCTCGGCGGAAATGTAAAATTACTTGTGATACTTGCCCGTCACTCTTTCAGGCGTAATTTCCACGATGCCCGTCGCGGCGATCATGGCCGGCTTCATGGGCCTGTCGGAAAGGGACGGCACGTATTTGGCGACGATGGCTTTTAAAATTTTCTCCTTGATTGCGGGATCCTCCAGCAGAGACGCTTTTCCCAGGACGACGACGCTCTCATACTCCGTCTCGGCGCTGCAGGGAGATTCGACGCCTTCGATGATATGTCCCTTCATCTCGTCCACTTCAAAGCAGACCCTCGGGTCTCTCCTGACGTTGTCGACCTTGTCCCCCGCGGCGAGTCCGTGAAAGTAGATCTTTCCGCCGGCGTACATAAAATGGACAGGCACCGTATAGGGATAGCCGTCGAGGGAGTTCGTTGAGAACCGGCCGACGGCGGCGCGTCCCAGCAGCGCGTCGATGGCTTCCCGATCAAGCGCGAAATTCTTCATTCTGTTCTGCATAGAAGACACCTCCAAATTTGTATTTTATAAAAAATACAAGAGGACGCCGCTCCTGTCAACAGGGTTCTTGAAAATTCATCGGGACGGCGCGAAGAGCCCGTCCCGATGATCCTATTGCCTTCCATTGCGGCTAGGAGATGAAGGACTGGTTGTGCAGCCCTGGTAGGCACGGAACCGCGATGAAAGTTCTTTAGCGCTCAGAGATCCTCTGTGTGAATTTTCTTTTCCTCGTTCTCTGAGGGAATTGCCGCAAAAGCTTTTTGATCGGCCATGAAGAACAACTTCTTTTTTTGTCAAATTTGACCTGCTGTGTGTGAAAGCCTTGATGAATAGTAACTAATAAAATCGTGATCTCAAAACCGATCGCTTCGCCCCAGCGCGGCGCCGCAGGTCTCGGTCCGTCTCTTCCGCAGCATAGGCCGGAGTTGGGGAATTGCACCGCTGAGGTTATAATTGGCATCATGGGCTAGGACTGATCGGTTTTCTCACCGGGCGTGTCTTTGCCTGCCGACAGTCCGCTGCTCGGAGAAAAACACCTGGGATTGCAGAACAGCTAGAGGCGGCTGAAATATCTCTACGGGAAGAACTTTGCCTTCGGCATCTCGAGCTCCGAAGGAGAGGGCGCGGAGGTGACGCTGAGGATCTTCGGCGCTGATAAAACACATTGAAGTTGACGCTCCCCATGCCTTTAGGCTTGGGGAGCGTCAACTTCAATGTGCGTCCAAGGGCGTGATTTTTTTCCTGAACAGCACGCTCGCGTAGCTTGTGCAGGGCAGGTCGGGACGTCCGACGATCTCGCTGGAGCAGGCGCGCTCCAGGATGTGGGGCTCGGTCAGGCCTTGGCGCTGCAGGACCCGCAAAAAGAGCCACAGCGCGGGGGGCGCGTCCACGTCCAAGTCTTTCAGCTTTTCCGTCTCAAAGTTGACGATGCGGCTCAGGCTTTTGTCGTCCTCGGCTCGAGCGGCGGCGGGCATCTTCTCGTGAGAAAAGTCCATGCTCAGGATGATCACCGTTCCCTCCTCCGAGAGAAGCTGCGCCAGGGGGGCGATCAACCTGCGAAGCTTGAAAAGGGGAGTGTCTCCCTTCACGATCAGGGAAACCACCTGAAGGTCGGGAAAAAATCGCTTCAGAAAGCAGACCTGCAGGCCTATGGAGTGCTCCTGCCGGAAGGGAAGGCTCTCCACGCCGACGACGCCCCTGACTTTCAGCAGCTCCAGAGCCTGTCCATCGGCCTTGAGGACGCCGCCGGGCGGGGTCCAGTCGGAGGGACAGAGCGAGATGTTGTGCCGTCCTGTCATGAAGTGGTCGGGGCCGATGACAATGGCTCGGCGCGCGCCAGGATTGGCGGCTTTGAGGGCGCTGTAGAATCGGGAGATCATAGCTGAGGCGAGACCGTGGTGCGAGACGATCCCCCCCCGCGCCCCAACATAAAGGGGGACCGTCTGCGGCGCCTCGCAGGGCGCAATCCCGCCGGACCGAGGCGTCAGCGTCTCGGCGTGGGCCGCCGCCGCAAGACACAGAATCGTCCATATCATTGCCGGTAATCTCATGGAAGGCTCCTCTCAGCATATCGATTGTGGTTTGCCGGTCCGTGTTTCAGAGTCAAAAGATTAAGACGCAGAGTAGACTGTAAGTTTAGTACCCTATAAAGTGGGCAGTTGGTTTTTGGCGTATGTTTTTCGTTATTTCACATACATTTTTTTGCTCCACTGGGGCGTCAGCCCATCCAGTTCTTTTTGGGCCTTGTCGTCGTAGACCTTGGCGCGCCACTCTTCGTCGGTCATACGGCCTTCGCTCAGAGATCGCTCGAATTCATAGAAGGAGTAGATAAATCCCACCGTCAGCCTAGGGCCGCCCAGCTTATCGTCCACGAAGACGAAGACCCTATGGGGCCGCCCCGTCGCGATGTGCAGGACCACGCCGGCGTTGCCGTCGGTGGCCACGTCGGTGACCAGCGGCATTCTGAGGAGCTTCAGATCCTCTTCGGATTCGATAAGGGCTGTGTCAAGGAGAAGTTCCGCGTTCAAAAAGGAAGCGATCCGTTCAATAGCGTCGTAATCGTCGTCGTTCAATGGCTCTCCCGAGACTTCCTTCGCGGCGATGGCGCCGTAGCTGTCCACGTATTCGCGGAAAGATTCGATCTTGGAAATGAGGTCAGGGCCGGAGTTGTCGCCGCTGTCGCCAAGGCTGTAGGTTTTGAAGATGCCCAGCAGGCGGTCCAGCGCGGCGCCCATGGAGGAGAAGAACTGAGGAACGGGCTCCACGTAGCCGCGGGGTTTGGGCTTGCCAAAGGGTTCGGCGGCCCACTCGCCGCCGCCGCCCATCTCGGCGTAGCTCTGCTTGGCGTAGAGCACAGTGTCGTGCTTCAGCTCAGCCCAGGACGACATCGCCGTGGTCAATGTTTTTACGAGCCAGGCTTCGGAGTTGGCGAAGAACTGCTTCGACCCTCTGTCGGAGAGCAGCGCAGCCAGAGTCTTCAGCCAGTCCGTGTAGACGGTCTTGCTCTCGGCGGCGAAGAACTTCTTGACTTCCCCCTTCACCCGCACAAGCGCCTCAGCGTAGCCAGGGACGTTTTTCTTCGCGCCCTCCACGGCCGCTTCGGCCACGGAGGAGCCCAGAGCTGCCATCACGTCCTCGGCCTGAGGCAGGTTGCGCGGCGCTTCGGGGGCGCCCACGCCGGGCGACGTGAGCTGCGAGAAGATCCATGCGTCCAGCACGAAGCGGCGCCCCATCAGACGGAATCCCGCCGCCTCGTCGGCGCGCTCTTCCTGGGTCATGTTGAGGCGCGATGCCTTGGCGTCGATGATCGCCGGCGCGGGAGCTGCGGCCAAAAAGTCGGCGTGGAGACGGCTCAGCATTTCGGGATCCTTCAGCCCTTCGAGCTTTCCGTCCAGGACCTTCCTGGTTAGGGGACCATACTGGAGAATAGAAGGATCGTCGGCTTCGCCCACCATGTAGGCCAAAGGCCTGTAGAGCGCCTCCCACTGGCCGCGGAGTTTCTCGTCGCCGTCGAAGATCGCGCAGAGCAGTGCGATGGCGGCCACATTGGCCTTTCCTTCTTCAGGCGTCTTGCCCAGGCGCAGTGACATTCCGCCCAGGTAGGCCATGGAGCGGAAATAGTTCGAAAGAGCCTCGCTGGCGGTATAATGTCCGCGGGGTTTGTAGAAGCTGTAGTCTTCCGTGGTCCCCGAGATCTTCGATGCGTGCATGCCCTGGCCGTTCAGGACGAGCTTCAGTTCCTCCTTTGCCGTCTCCGACGCGGCGACCTGCGCCTCCGGGTCGATCAGGAGCGCCGGAACCGTGAGGAAATCGCGGACGCGGGCAAAAACCGGCAGCAGCGCCTCGTCCTGAGCGTATTTTTTCTCCATGGCCTCCAGCCGGTCCAGAGCGCCAAAAAGCATGGCCTTCGTCATGGGAGCGAAGTTGATCGCCTCAACCTTTTTCAGGCTTCTTGAGAATATCAGATGGAAGGAGTGGAGAAACAGGTCGGAGGTCACGAAGATCGGCGTTTCGGAGGAAAGGCTTTCGTAGGCTGAGACCATGTCGTCCATGAAGTTATCCAGATCGGCCGGCGCGCCCACGGCGAAGCCCTCTTTGGCGATCCGGGCCAGAATTGGCGCAGGCACGGCGCCCAGGTTTCTGATTTCCTTCGGCACCAGCGAAGGCGCGACGGCGCTGTAATCAGGTTCGTAGGCCGACAGTCTGGTGAGGTCCGAAGCCTTCGCCCAGGCGTGGCGCATGCCTATTCCCGCTCCGTTGGACGTGGAAAATCTCAGCAGAATCCACTCCACGCCCTTTTTGTCGGTAAAGGAGCCGATGCCTTCAGTCACTTCGCCGGCGATCACCCTGTAGGGCTGGTCGCCGGCGGGGGTGAAGCTGGTGATGTCCTTCAGGCCGGGCTGCAGGTAGAGCTTCACCCCGCTCGCCTTGAAGCGGAAGGGTTCGGGCTGGAAGGGGCTGTACTGCGGCAGAGCCGTCAGTTTTTTCATCTCGATAAAACCAAGAGCGCCTTCTTCTGTGAAGACCTTGCCGTAACGCCCATCCTTTTGCGGCTCCACCTGGAGGATGTTTCCATAAATTGGCGCGTCCTTCACGTTCTCGGAATACTCGATAGAGTGCGCCGTCTTGACATAACGCTGACCAGGCTTTTGAGTCACCGCGGTGATGTCCACGACGACCATGTAATCCTTCCTCTGCGCCGCAAGGGCCGGCATGGAACAGGCCGCCCCGAGGAACAGAAGAAAAAACACGCTGATCCACTTTCTGAACGTCAACATGATAAAACCTCCTTGTTTTTTGAGATTACACTGAAATGATTCTTTGCAAAATATTGTACACCTAGTAACGGAGAAAAGGCAATTGAAGATTTGGCGAAGTTTTCTCAGTTTTCTTGACATAAAATATTATTATTGAAATCAATTAAAAACAATCATTTGCGTTTATAGATAGACGGTGTATAGTAAGATCCAGAAGAGTAGAAAAGTATCGGAGGCCGAAGGGCTTCCTATTCCTATGGACGAAGGAGTTATGACGATGATCACTCTTATCGGGAAAACAGTGTATTTGTTCGGCGGAAAATGCCTTATAGAGGATGCGGACCGGCTTCCCGCTCAGGAATTGAAATCCCGCCTGGCCGAGGCGGGACTGCGCTGGGAGGGCGCTCTGCCCGAGGCCCCCGGCGCGGGGACCATGGCCAGAAGCATCGTGGAGGCCCACAACGAAGACCGCGGCGATTCCCTGCTTCACATGCGCTTCGACAAGCTCACGTCTCACGACATCACCTACGTGGGCGTGCTTCAGACAGCCATCGCCTGCGGGCTGGAGAAGTTCCCCGTGCCCTTCGCCATGACCAACTGCCACAACAGCCTCTGCGCCGTGGGCGGGACCATCAACGAGGACGACCATATGTTCGGCCTCTCGGCGGCCAAAAAGTACGGCGGCATCTATGTGCCCCGCCACGAGGCGGTCATGCACCAGTACATGCGCGAGACCATGGCCGAGTGCGGAATGATGATCCTGGGCACCGACAGCCACACGCGCTACGGCGCTTTGGGAACTCTGTCGGTGGGCGAGGGCGGCCCCGAAATGGTCAAGCAGCTTTTAGGCCGTACCTACGACGTGACCTGGCCGGGCGTGATCGCCGTCTACCTCACTGGAACGCCCCGTCCCGGCGTGGGGCCTCATGACGTGGCGCTGTCCATCATCGGCGCGGTCTTCGCCAAGAACTTCGTCAAGAACAAGGCCATGGAGTTCGTGGGCCCCGGCGTGTCCAACCTGAGCGCCGAGTTCCGCATGGGCGTGGACGTTATGACCACGGAGACGGCTTGCTGGAGCTCCATCTGGCGTACCGACGATAAGATCAAAGAATTCTACGGGGTCCACGGCCGTCCTGAAGCCTATAAGCGCCTCGACCCCGCCGATGCGGCCCGCTACGACGGCGCCGTGGTGGTGGATCTGGGGTCTATCGAGCCTGTCATCGCCCTGCCCTTCCATCCCAGCAACGTCTACACCATTGCCGATTTCAACGCCAACGCCGCCGACATCCTGCGCACGGTCGAAAAGGACGCCGCCGCGAAAATGGACAATCCCGGCCTTCACTTCGACCTGGTGAGCAAGCTGAAGGGCGGAAAGTTCCACGTGGAACAGGGCGTGATTGCCGGATGCGCCGGCGGCAACTTCGAAAACCTGGTCGCCGCGGCTCAGATCCTCGACGGCGGCAGCACCGGCTGCGGAAGCTTCGGCCTGAGCGTCTATCCTTCGAGCCAGCCCGTCAACGCCGCCCTCATGGCCGGCGGATGGCTCGGGAAGCTGATCAGCGCCGGCGCGGTCAGCTATCCTGCCTTCTGCGGCCCCTGCTTCGGCGCGGGCGAGACGCCCTGCAACCAGGGTTTCAGCCTGCGGCACACCACGCGCAACTTCCCCAACCGTGAAGGCTCCAAGCCCAACCAGGGACAGATCTCCGGCGTGGCCCTGATGGACGCCCGGTCGATCGCCGCCACCGCGGCCAACGGCGGCGTGGTGACCTCCGCTTTCGAATACGCTGACCGCCTGAAAGGCCACGAAGCCTATCGTTTCGACGCAGCTATCTACGCCAAGCGCGTCTACAACGGATTCGGCAGCCCCATGCCCGAAGTGGAGCTCCAGTTCGGCCCCAACATCAAGCCCTGGCCGAAGATCGCCTCTCTGCCGGAAAATCAGCTGCTCCGCGTGGCTTCGGTGATCACCGATCCCGTGACCACCACCGACGAGCTGATCCCCTCGGGCGAGACCGCTTCTCTGCGTTCCGACCCCATCAAGCTGGCTGAGTTCACGCTCCAGAGAAAGGATCCCGCCTATGTGCCCCATGCTCACGAGGCTAAGGCCCTTGAAGAGGAGCGGGAAGCTCTGCTTGAAAAGGGCGGCCTTCCCTCGGAAGCCCTGAAAAAGGTGCTGGACAGGGTGGGCGTCGCCGCCGACCAGGTGGCCCTCGGCAGCCTTGTCTGCGCCGTCAAGCCCGGCGACGGTTCGGCCCGCGAGCAGGCCGCGTCGTCGCAGAAGATGCTGGGCGGCCAGGCCAACGTGGCCCGCGAGTACGCTACCAAGCGTTACCGCAGCAATTTGACCAACTGGGGCATGGCTCCTTGGGTGGTTAGCGACGCCGACCTGTCTAAGTTCAGCGTCGGCCAGTGGCTGTGGATTCCCGGCGTCCGCCAGGCCATCGCCGGCGGCGCGGCGGAAGTCAAAGCCTGGCTGCTGGACGGCGTAGAACGCGAGGAAGTAACGCTCACACTGCCCGGCATCTCCGCTGAGGAGCGCGCCATCATCCTGGCGGGCTGCCTGATGAACTATTACAGGGAGCTCAAATAGGCGAAAAACGGCGCAGCGCAATAAAAAATGTTCCACGTAGAACATCATTGTTCTACGTGGAACATTTTTTTGCCGAAGGAGTTCTGGCAGCGCGCTTGCAAGCGGCAGTCAAATAATACTAAGTGCGGGGCGCAGCACCACCGCGACCATAACGCCGCAAAAAACATTCTTGCGTAAGGCTTGCGGCTGCTAGCATCCTAAAAACTAAAAACGAACTGCAAATAGGGCGGGAACCGTCCGACTTTACGCCTGTGGAGATAGTAGGTTACGAGGTCAATGAAGCAGGAAGCCTTCGGCTTTAGATGATGGGTAGTTCACAAGATCTCATTCCGGCGTTTTCGGCGTTGGAGCGTCGGGGTTTTCCAGCGGCGCCGGCGAGAATCCCGGCAGGAACGTCAGCGTGGTGACCCGGGGAAGCAGCCCCTCCGGCGCCACGTCGGGGCGTTCGGCGCCGGGACGCAGCGTGGTGACCACCGTGCGGCCGATGACGGCGCGCCCCTGCGTTCCCTCTTCGGCGGAGCCGGTCCTGATGCCCCAGAGGTTGTGCAGGATCAGGGGATCGCCCTTGTCGCTCAGGCCCACGAACAGCGCGATGTGCCCTTTCATGCCGATCAGCGAACGGAAGGGGATGCCCCGCGCCCTGATGGCCGCCAGCTTTTCTTCGTCGCTCATCCCTTCCAAGTCGATGAAGGCCCCCGATTTTCGGGCCTGAGCGCCGGAGTTGCGGGGAAGCCCGAGGCCGAAGGGGAGGAACAGATCCAGCAAAGTCTGAGAACAGTCTCGGTCCTCAAAGAGGCCTCCCCAGCCGTAGGGCGTGCCCATGAACTCCTGGGCCTGGCGGGCCATGTTGCCAGCCGTGAGAGGCAGCGGCATAACGCAGGCCCGGTCGGCGCCGACTATAGCGCGGCCGATCTCGCCCGTGCCATCGCTGCGGCGGAGGGGGATCAGGAGCGTCAAGACGCGTCCCGACGCCTCGGCCACGGGGAAAATCGCGCCCGCGTGCGTCACCGCGAGCGTTCGCCCCTGAGCGTCGCGCAGAGCCGTATCGTCGCGCAGGATGGCGGCATAGGATTGGGTGCGGTAACGCTTTATGAAAGCCTCGTCGACCACCGCCGTATAGGCCGCTGGGATCCACCCCGCTTCCAGGCCTGTCTGGCAGAGGTACCAGTCGCCGCGCCGGTTGACGTGATGGATTTTTAACGGGGTTCCCACGTAGCAGCTGGTGTTCTGAAGATAATCAAAGGGAAAACCCTCGCCCGCCGCGTTGGGATCGGCGAAAAGAGGGCGGTGCGTGGGGTAAATCCTCTGAGGTGCGTTGGCTGTCGCGATGGCGAAGAGCTGGCGCGACGGGAAGGCCCCCATATCAGCGTCGGCGATCAGAGCCGCCCGGCGCTTTCCGTTCAGCGGCTGAAGGTTCTCGCCCCAGAGGGGGCCGTCGAGGTTCGCCGCGCCCCAGTCCGCGCCGAGCGCTTCGTCCACGGCCTCCGTCCAGGGGCTGAAAAAACGGTCGGCGCAGGCCTTGGCCAGTTCCGACTGAACCTCCTCCGGCAGCCAGCGGGTTTCCGGGGAATCTGTAATGTAGTCCGCCGGAAACTGCGAAAAAACGCGAAGGTCCTCCACCGTCCCCGCCAGGTCGTTGACCGCCGCCGCGGCCCCCCGTGCCAGAAGCAGCGCCGCTATGGCCCATACCGCCGTTCTCGTGATTCTGCGCATTCCTTCCACCTCCATAAAAATCGGGGCCCGCGCCGGCCGTCCGCTCCGGCGAATCAAGCATCCCGCCTCATTATACCCGGGATGCGCTGAAAATTGTAGCTTACCGGCGTCACTCGCTCAACGTCCCAGCTGCTCGAACCCTTCCCCGGCCCAAGCCTCACCGTACAAACGTACGCCTCCGGTTGGGCCGGGGGAAGGCTTCTGTGCACCTGGAACGTTTATCGAGCGCCGCCTCTCTGCGCTGCCGGCGCGAGAGAGAGTCTGAAAATATTAAAATCAAAAGACTTTTGCGCCCTTCGCGCTGAAATCTTTTGATCCGGCGTTTCGGCGCAAATCTGCCTGTACAGGCCGGGGGGAGCCCTTCAGGTTCAGAGCCGCGGTGGCAAAAAAGATAGTTTTGTTGTAAAATAAAAAAACAGAATCGATCCCCGAAAGAGAGGTTTTCATACCATGACCGGTGAAAGGCTCCAGAGCGTCCTTCAGCAAGACAGCGCGGAAATCGAGGGCTG
>SFDM01000021.1 GCA_004558205.1 Pyramidobacter piscolens | reverse complement strand
TTTCGTTTTTTTAATCCAGTCAGGACTGCGAAATCTCTCTGTGCAGACTGTCCCGCAATTTGGTGCGAGGCAGTTTTTCAACACAGTTATTCTGCCTTATACTATTTAGCAATAAGACGGCTAAATTAGAGACCGGGGGCCCGAGGGGTATCCAGTCGCTAAAGACTATCTCGGCCTCTTCGGCCTGCCTATACTCGCTTGATGGATACCCTTCGGGTCGTCCCCTCAGTGCTCATTTTGCGTTTTTATTGCAAAGTAGTATTAGGAGCTGGAAAGAGGGCCCTAAGGCATTTCTTCCTATTCTTTAATTTTATTTTTCATCTATGAATTTTAATTTGCTGAATGCCACTCATCACAAGCTGTGATAAAATTTAACCGTGTATGTTCCCCATCATCGAGACATGAACGAACTACAGTGGTAGAGTCGCGGAGGGGCGGAGCGTGAGCCCCTGGTCCTGCGGCGATGACAAGCTTTGCGGCAGAAGAGCAATTCTCATGGTTGGGGCAGCGGCGTTTCAATGCCGCTGCCCCCATTTGTATATTGAGGCTTTGTTTCGATTTGATACTATTTTGCGATAAGAACGCAAAAGAGGACGGAGGGGACGGCCTGGGGGGCCACCAAGCGAGCATGGGCAGGCCGAAGGCCGAGATAGAGTCTTTATCGGCTGGATGCCCCCCGGGTCGGCCCCGGTCTCCAATGAAACTGTTTAGCTGCGAAAGGGTATGAATCGAAAAGAAGAGGATGGCAGGCGGGGAACGCTTTTCTACCGGTCTGTTTTTTTGCATGGCTGCGTGTCAACAAAATAACCTTGATAGATTGAGGAGGAAATGTAATGAAAAATGTGACGAAAAAAGTTTTACTGGCTCTTGCGGCCCTCACCGTGCTGGCTGTGGCTTCGTTTATCGGCGTATATTCTACTCGTATACGTACCATGAACAGCATTGAAAGGCTGACCGACTACTCAGACGGTTACAACCTCTTCCGAATGGACGTGAAGTACGATTACAGCCTGGACAACGTCGTCAACTACGGCATTAAGGACAACCAAAGCGCGTTTGCCGCCATCCTGGCCGAGGCGCTGCCTTTCCTTCCGGTGCGGATCAGCGTGCCCGAATTTGGGTGCAGCGCCTTCTCTGAAAAGGACGGGACAGGCAGCGTCCTCATGGGGCGCAACTACGATTTTAGGAATAACACTTCGGCCATGATGGTATATTGCGCACCGAAGGACGGTTACAAGTCTGTGGGATTTGCCGCGCTTGACAACCTGTCCGCCAACAAGCTGGAGAGCGTAGGCAAAAAGCTGGCCGCGCTGGCGGCTCCCTTTGTGTGCCTTGACGGCATGAACGAGAAGGGGGTGTCCATCGCCGTGCTGACGCTGGACAGCGCGCCTACCTTCCAGCGGACGGGCAAACCTGTGATCCCCACAACGCTGGCTATACGCCTGGTGCTGGACAGAGCTGCCAGCACTGAGGAAGCGATAGAGCTGCTGGAGAGCTACGACATGTTTGCCACCAGCGGGCGGGACTATCACTTTTACATTGCCGACGCTTCCGGCGATGCCCGTGTCGTTGAATATGACTGCCACAGCGACACTCGGAAGCTGGCTGCCACGCCCAGAAGCGCCATCACCAATTTTTACGCGCTCTACAGCGACCGGGTGCTGCCCAATCAGAAGAACGGCATCTACGGTCACGGGCGGGAGCGCTGCGACAAAATTGAGGCCGTGCTGAGGGCGAATAGCGGCAGCTACAGCGTTGATATCGCCTGGGAAGCGCTGCGGGCCGCCGCGCAGCTTCCCAAAGAGAATGACCTGACCAGCAACACCCAGTGGTCTATTGTATATGACAATAAGAACCTGACCGCGCAGGCGGTGATTCGTCGCAACTGGCAGGATGTAATCTGTTACGATCTGGCTTCGAACAGGGTCACGGCGAAGTAATACTGATGAGCATCTAATACCGATTCGCATTTCAACATGCTTCATGTCGGACTGAAGGTCAAAGTCAAAGGATTTCAACGCAAGATACTGTGTTTCAGGTATTCATCATTTCAATGGGCAATTAGTATAAATGTAAATTGGTAGAAAACCCAGCCCGCGTTTTTTTTGAGAACCCCTCAGGAAGGAGATGACCTTCCTGAGGGGTTCTCTTTTTTGCCGGCGATCCTGTACTGCTTTATCGCTGATCGGGCATGCGGCGGCTTTATCACTGACTAACAACACTTTGCTGCCGCTCTACTGGACATGTTGTTTGAAATGTTTTATAATTTAGTCTGTAATTTACAGCGGAGGTACAAGGAGAGCCTGCACGGGCAAAGTTTGCTGTTTCTGTGCAGGCTGGGGCGTTGGATCAACGGCAGCCGGCCTGTATGGCGCAAGGCGCGCTTGCCCGCTGCCGTTGGGAACATTGTGAATTTACGAAGGAGAATGAAGCGAAATGAAAAAGTGTATTAAGGTTCTCGCGCTCGCGCTTGCTTTGAGCCTGGCTGCTTTAGCGGCTTTTGCGGAGGCGAATAAGGATAGGATGCTGAACCTCAGTATTCTCGCTCCTCTGACCACCACTAACCCCATGAACAGCAGTAACCTTCAGGACAACATGGTTCTACTTCAAATGGCCGACGGCCTCTGGGCCGTCAACGAGGGCAACATGAAGGTGGAACCCCGTATCGCCGAGTCCTGGGATATCAGCGCCGACGGCAAGGTTTACACATTCCATCTGAACCCCAAGGCAAAGTTCCATAACGGCGACACGGTGAAGGCCAGCGACTGCGTTTTCTCTTTTGAATATGCGAGCAAAAACCCCCGCATGAGCAGCTTCTACACCTCCATTGCCAAGGTTGAGGCCCCCGACGACAGGACTTTCGTGATGACTCTCACGGCTCCCAACGCCGGCATCTTCGCGACTTTGAACACTCACTGTTTCATGCTGTCCGAGCGTGAATTCAAAGAACAGGGCGAGAAGTTTGGCACCCAGATCCATAAAGCCTGCTGCGGCCCCTATATGATGAGCCGCCTCGACGGCCTCGACAGCTACTGGGAGCTGACTGCCGACCCCAACTATTACCGCGGCGAAGCCCCGATCAAGAAGATCTCCTATAAGCCTATTATCGAAGCTTCCGCGGGTCTGATCGCCTTTGAGTCGGGCGAGCTTGACTGGTACATCGCCCCCATCGCCAACTGGGACGGACTGACGGCGAACCCCGATTATCATACTGAACTGGTGCCTGCGAACCATCAGTCCTATTTCATCATCAACTACACCAACGGCGAGCTGAAGGACATTAACCTG
Organism: Pyramidobacter piscolens; assembly: GCA_004558205.1. Lineage (GTDB taxonomy): Bacteria > Synergistota > Synergistia > Synergistales > Dethiosulfovibrionaceae > Pyramidobacter > Pyramidobacter piscolens_A. The sequence goes on along the minus strand of SFDM01000021.1, from coordinate 45,015 downwards.
CGCAAGGCCATCGCCTACGCCATCAACAAGGACGAGTGCAACGACGTCTGCTACTCCGGCTTGGCCAAGATTGCCAAGTACATGTACAACCCTGAGACGAACATCGCCGCTCCCGCTCACGACGTCTATTACGAGTACAATCCCGAACTGGCGAAGGAATACCTGAAGAAATCCTCCATGCCTGACGGCGGCAAATTGAGCGGCGCGATCCAGTGCTCTTCCGGCGGCTACTTCCAGAAGATGGCCGTGGTCATCCAGCAGAACCTGGCCGATATCGGCCTTGAAGTCAACGTGACCCCCATGCAGTCGGCCACCAATATGGACGTGATGCGCCAGAACCGCCATTTCATGGGCACCTCGGGAGGCACCTGCAGAGGCGACTATGACGCTATCCGCGAGTGGTATCACTCGAATTCGGCCGGAACCTCTTTCATCAAGTTCAACGCCGGTACGGAGTTTGACTCCAAGTACATCGACAGCATGCTTGACAAGGGCGCCGCGCTGAACGATCCCGCGGAACGTTCCAAGGTCTACGCTGAGGTGGACTCCTACGTGGCGAAGGGCGCCGTCTACATCCCCATATTCCACAAGGTGCAGCCTTACGTTTGGACGAAGGCTCTGAACATCCCCAAGAATTATTCCAACTTCCCCAGCATCTATGAGTGGAGCTGGAACTAATTCTGAGAGAATATAGAAAGTAATTTTGTTATACTGAAAAACTTGTGCCGGAGAGACGATTTCGCGCTCTCTCCGGCAGATTGCAAAGGTTCTTGAGGAATGCCGGTGGATATACAAAAACGCGCCTGTGGGCATTTTTTAACCTTTTGTGGCGAGAATTCCCCGGCCTCTAAGGCGGCGGGATGAATCGCCGCATTCGGGAAGAAGGGAAAGGACTCCTTTCTGCCTGATCAAGATCCACAACCCTGGGGCCCGGGGGGATAGCTCGTGAATGCTGGTATGTATCAATGTACCTCGAACGAGAAGCCCTCGCTTCTGCCGCCTTCAGGCAGTCAGCGGCGGGAGTAGGTCACGAATTGCTGTACGCATCAATAAAACAGTGTCGGGGCGAACAGAGAAAATACTGAGTCGCCCCGTTTTTACTGGAATTATCCTTCTCAGGGGGTAGTGCTGTATGTATCGATATATCATAAAACGGCTTATTGCCATGATTCCCATTATCATTGGCGTGTCGTTTATCATCTTCACGATCCTGTACTTTATTCCCGGGGATCCTGCGACGAACATCCTGGGTCCGGGAGCCACCGAAGAGGCCATCAATCAGCTGAACGAAGAGCTGGGCTACAACGATCCTTTCCTCGTGCGGTATGTGACCTATATAAAGAACGCCCTGACGGGTGATCTGGGCAAGTCCTACTCGAACAAACTGCCTATCCTCGGCGAGATCGCCAAACGCATCCCCGTCTCGGCCAAGCTTGCCGTCGGATCGATCTTGATTTCCCTCTTGATAGGCATCCCCATCGGCGTGCTTTCAGCGGTAAAACAGTATTCTCTCTATGACAAGATTCCCACAGGGATCGCCCTTTTTGTGGCTTCCATGCCGGCTTTCGTCATTGGAATGCTGCTGATGCTGGCCTTTGGCCTCAAGATGGGCTGGCTGCCGGTGAGCGGCGTCAAGGCGGGCTGGGTCAGCTATATCCTGCCCTGCGTTTCCCTGGGGCTGCCCTACGGTTCGCGGCAGCTGCGCTTTACCCGTTCCAGCATGCTGGAGACCATCCGGCAGGATTACGTCCGGACGGCGAAGGCCAAGGGCGCTTCCAGAAGGAAGGTCATCTGGGGACACGCCATGCGCAACGCCCTCATGCCGGTTATTACCGTCGCGGGAACCAGCTTTGGAGCCCTGCTGGGCGGCGCGATCGCCACAGAAAGCCTTTTCGGCCTGCCTGGGCTCGGAGTCTATATTTCCGACGGCATCAAGTTTAAAGACGTTCCCGCCGTTATGGGCGGCATCATCGCCTTTGCGGTCATGTTCTCGCTGGTCATTCTGGCTGTGGATATCGCCTATGCCTTTGTGGATCCCCGCATTAAGGCGCGGTATGTAGGAAGGAGGTAAGGAATCATGGCAGAAATGAACGTTCCTGCGACTCCGGCGGAGCACATGGAATTTAAAAAGCCCAGTCAGCTTAAAGAGATCTGGCGCCGTTTGCGTAAGGACAAGCTGGCCATGGTCGGCCTGGCGATCATCCTCGTCATCTTCTTCCTGGCCATCGCGGCGCCTTTATTCGCCGATTACCGGTCGGTCATCAAGCTCAACACCAAGCTGCGCCTGCGGGCTCCTTCCATGGCCCACCTCTTCGGTACCGACAGCTATGGGCGCGACGTGCTGGCCCGCTGCCTTTACGGCGCCCGCATGTCCCTGTCCATCGGCTTCATGAGCGCCATCCTCGCCACGACTGCGGGCAGCCTTATCGGGGCTCTGACAGGCTACGTGGGAGGGCGGCTGGATAACCTGATCATGCGCGCCATGGACATCATTTCGGCGATTCCTTCCACCCTTTTGGCCCTCGCCGTGGTCGCCGCCATGGGCGCCGGCGTGACGAACCTGGTTTTGGCCATGGCTTTCACGTCTGTGCCGGGCTTTGTGCGGGTGGTGCGCTCGGCGGTTCTGGGCATTGCCGACCAGGAGTACATCGAAGCCTGCCGCGCCGGCGGAACGTCGACCTGGCGTATCCTGCGGCGTCACATCCTTCCGAACGCCATCGGGCCTATCGTGGTGCAGAGCACCATGGAAGTTTCGAACATGATCCGCAACATCGCCACGCTGAGCTTCCTGGGATTGGGAATCAACCCGCCCACGCCAGAATGGGGCACCCTGATCGCCGAAGCGAAGGAGTTCCTGCGCACCTCCTCCTATATGACGCTGTTCCCCGCCGGAATGCTGTGTATTACGGCTTTTGCCATCAGCGTGCTTGGCGACGGGCTGCGCGATGCTCTTGATCCACGTTTGAAGAGTTAAGGAGGCGCTGCGCTATGGCTGAAAGATTGTTAGAGGTGAAGAACCTTACCGTCAAGTACGTGACCGATCTGGAAACGGTCCACGCCGTCAACGACATTTCCTTTTCCCTCGACCGAGGGCAGACCATCGGCCTTGTGGGAGAGACGGGCGCCGGCAAGACGACCACCGCGCTTTCCATTATGCGGCTGCTTCCCGAGCGCATCGGCAAAATCTCCTCAGGAGAGATTTATTTTGAGGGACGGGATCTTTTAAAGGTGTCGGAGGGGGAGATGGAAAGCATTCGCGGCGAGAAGATCGCCATGATCTTCCAGGATCCCATGACCAGCCTCAACCCCGTGATGACCGTGGGCGAGCAGATCGCCGAAGCTTTGGAGTTCCACAGCGCCGAAGACCGCTCGAAGGCGGAAATCCAGGCGCGCGTGGACGAAGTGCTGAACATGGTGGGCATCCCGGCGCAGCGCAAGGCGGAGTATCCCCACCAGTTCTCCGGCGGCATGAAGCAGCGCGTGGTCATCGCCATGGCGCTGGCCTGCGAGCCTCAGCTTCTGATTGCCGACGAGCCCACCACCGCCCTGGACGTGACCATTCAGGCCCAGGTGATCAGCATGATCCGCGAGCTTCGCGACCGCCTGAAGACGGGCATGATCATGATCACCCACGACCTGGGGATCGTCGCCCAGACCTGCGACAACGTGGCAGTCATGTACGCCGGCGGGGTCATAGAGATGGGGACGGCGGAGGATATCTTCTGCGGTCAGAGCCATCATCCCTACACGGTGGGGCTCTTCGGCTCCATTCCGAGCATGTCTGTCGAGGCGAAGCGCCTGACGCCGATTCCCGGACTGATGCCCGATCCCACCAATCTGCCGGCGGGGTGCAGCTTCTCGCCGCGCTGTCCCCACGCGACGGAGCAGTGCAGAACCCTACCGCCCTGCGTCTGCCGGAAGGGGTCCCACCAGATCGCCTGCCACCTCTTTGAAGGCATGGAGGGCTGGGAAACCGTGACCCGTCAGCCCCTTGGGAAGGAGGAAGCCTGATGCCTGAAATCCTGAACGACACGCCTCTTATTGAAACTCAGCATCTGAAGAAGTATTTCAAGGTTCCCCAGGGCCTGCTCCACGCCGTGGACGACATCAACGTCAAAATCCCCAGGCAGAAGACCCTGGGCGTGGTCGGCGAGTCGGGCTGCGGCAAGTCCACGTTGGGCCGCACGATCCTGCGCCTGTTGGAACCCACCAGCGGAAAGGTGCTTTATAACGGCCAGGACATCCTGGCCTTCAACAAGAAGGAAATGCACAAAATGCGCCGGGAGATGCAGATCATCTTTCAGGATCCCTATTCGAGCATCAATCCCCGCATGTCCGTGGTCGAGATTATCGCCGAGTATATGATCGTGCATGAGCTCTATTCCACCGAGAGGGAGGCATTCCAGCACGCGGCCGAGCTTATGGACTTCGTGGGCCTTGCCCGCCGCTATGCCAACGCCTACCCTCACGAACTGGACGGAGGCCGCCGCCAGCGTATTGGCATCGCCCGCGCCCTCTCGCTGGACCCCAAATTCATCGTCTGCGACGAACCTGTTTCGGCGCTGGACGTGTCCATCCAGGCCCAGATCCTGAACCTGCTCATGGACATTCAGGACGACCGCGGGCTGACCTACATGTTCATCACCCACGATTTGTCGGTGGTGAAGCACATTTCCGATGAGATCATGGTCATGTACCTGGGGCAGTGTGTGGAACACTGCGGTTCAAAGCAGCTTTTCGCCGAACCGCTCCATCCTTACACCCAGGCTCTGCTCTCGGCCATTCCCGAGCCGGACATCGCCATGCGCAACAAGGAAATCAAGGCGATCCGGGGCGAAGTGACCAACCCTATCAACCCGCCCGCGGGCTGCCGCTTCGCTTCACGCTGCGAGGTCGCCTGCGAGAGATGCCATCGGGAGACGCCGGCGCTTCTTGAGGCCAGAACCGGCCATTTTGTGGCTTGCCACAGGATCCATGGGGAGTGATGACACTATGTTTGATATTGCCATTAAAAACGGAATTATCGTTGACGGAACCCGACGCAAAGCTTATGCCGCAAACCTCTACATTCAGGGTGAAAAAATCGCCGAAATTTCCAGGGAGGACAGGGATGCCCTGAAAGTCTACGACGCCCGGGGACATGTGGTCGCTCCCGGCTTTATCGACAATCATTGCCATTCCGACGTCTCGTACCTGAACACCTCTATCATGGAGGCGGGGCTGATCGCCGGCGTTACCTGCAACGTGGCCGGCCAGTGCGGAAACAGCGTGGTCCCCCTGAACGGGAAAAATATCCTCAGCCAGCTGGAGGGCATGTCGGGGCTTCACAGGTACAAGCTGACCCCCGAGACCTTCAAGCCCCGCGACTTTACTTCCTACTGCGAGGACGTCAGCGAGAAGGGCTGCTCCATCAACATGGCGCTGCTCATCGGCCACGGGACGCTGCGCAGCGCCGTCATGGGCTGGGAACAGCGCCAGCTCACCTCCGAGGAGTTGGAACGGATGTGCGCCCTGCTCGACGACCTTCTGTACCAGGGCGCCGCCGGAGTCTCCTTCGGGCTGATCTACCCGCCGGGAAGCTTCTGCGACACCGAAGAGATCATCGCCCTAGCCCGGGTGGCGGCCAAGCACGACAAAATTCTGGGCGTGCACATGCGCAACGAAAATAAGGGCGTCTTCGACGCCCTGGACGAGATGATCCGCGTAGCCGAAGCGTCGGGCTGCAAACTGGAAATATCCCACCTTAAGCTCATGGGTAAAAGCCAGTGGGGCCGGGCCGGCGAGCTGCTTGCGAAAATTGACTTGGCGCGGGCCAGAGGCGTGCGCATTCATGCCGACCAGTACCCTTACACCAGCTCCCATTCCGCGCTGACCTCCTGTTTCCCCAAATGGGCTCTGGACGGAGGCTTCGGGAAGTTCCTCGAGCGCGTCAAGGACGACGCCGCATGGGGCGGGATCGTTGCCGGCGGTCTTCCTGAGATGTACGAGCGCGGCGGCCCCGAGAACATTACGGTGTCCGATTTTCACGGCGGCGAGCCCTATCCCGAGGCGATAGGCAAGTCGCTGGCGGAAATCGCGGAGATGCTTGGCCTTCCTCTGCTGGACGCTATCCGTCAAGTGCTGGTCCGCGGCGATGGGCACGTGGAGTGTTTTTACAAGAACATGAACGAAGAGGATGTGCTGGAGATCATGTCGCGGCGGGACATCTGCGTCATTTCCGACGGCACTGTCTACAACATGCACAGCTACAACAACAGACCCCATCCCCGCTGCACGGGCACCTTTCCGCGTTTCCTCCGCCTGGTTCGCGAACACAATCTGATGCCTCTTGAAGACGCGATCTACAAGATGACGGGGCTCCCCGCGGCGCTTCTGCGGCTGGATGACCGCATGGGATTCCTCAAAGAAGGCTACGATGCCACTATTACGGTGTTCGACAAGGACGCCGTGGGCGACAACGCCACTTTTAACGAACCGACGCTTCCCCCCGACGGCATCGACATGGTCTTCGTCAATGGCCGCTGTGTGCTCGACCATGGAGTTTTCACCGCCGAGCGCCCCGGAAGGGTGCTGAAGGTAAAGTCGCGGTAAGGCCCATTGCCGGTTAAACAGCGAAACTAACGTCTGGGGCCGGCCTGAGGGGAATCGGTTCCGCTCCGGACATACTCGGACCGCGTTGGCGGTCCTGCGCCGCTTGCGGCCCCGATCTCCCTCAGGCCGGCCCTCCAAGGTATTTGGTGTTTCGATTGGGGAGATAATATAAATCAAGCCCTAGCTGGTTTTAGTACTAATTCCCAATTGGCGTGCTTAGTATCAAATCGAAGAGCCACGTCAAAGGATTTCAGCGCAGAGGGCGCGAAGGTTCGCAAAGGAAAACCTTGAAAGACTTTCAGAACCGCAAAATCAATTAAAATATATAAATTGCCATCACATTAATTCTTTTTTGGGTTCATACTTTAGGTCTTGTTTTTCCTTTGCGTCCTTTGCGCCCTTTTTGTTCAGCCTTTGCGTTGAAATCCTTTGACCGTTAATTTCCGGTTTTGTATTAAGTATGTCAATAGGGAATTAGTATCAGTTGGGCGGCTGGTTCGCGTAGGGGCCATCTCCATAAAATGGCTTTCTGCGCGGTTTTTCTAAAAAAGCCTGAGCGCGCCGGGGTCAGCTTGGGGCGCGGGCCAGTTCACGGCTGCGCTTTTTCCAGCGGCCCGTGCAGAAGTAACCCCAGAGGATGATCCCGCGCAGGCCCGTGTCGATGTCCATGGCGTACCAGGCGCCCGCCAGGCCGATCTGCAGGACCTGCACGAAGAAAACCGCCGAGGCCATGCGGAGCCCCAGCATGCAGACGATGCCGGTCCAGAGCGGGATCATGGTGTCACCGGCGCCGCGCAAGGCCCCCGTGGCCGCGAGAGACACGCCGAACAGCGGTTCCGCGAAGGAGACGATCCGAAGTGCCATGGCCCCCTGCGCGATGACCTGGGCGTTGTCGCTGAAAAGGCCGATCATCTGCGGCGCAAAAAGATACATGGCCACGCTGACCACCGTCATGACGGCGGCGCAGAGGTTGATGCAGATGCGCCCGTAGGTCTGGGCCGTCTTCTCGTCGCCGGCTCCCAGGGCCTGCCCCGTCAGCGTGGTGGCCGCGGCGGAAAAGCCGAAGGCCGGATTGTAGCAGATCCCCTCGGCGGTGGTGGCCAGGTAGTGCCCCGCCACGGAGATGGTTCCCAGCCCCGACACGATGGACATAAAAAGCACCTGGCCCCCGCTGATGGCGACGCGCTCTCCCGCGATGGGCAGCCCCACCTTCAGAATCGCACCGGACTGGCTGCGGCACAGCCTGAAAGACTGGCCCCATCGGATCTTCAGCGCGTCGGTCCGCCGGGCGAGGATGAAAAGCATGGCCACGCCCGCCATGCCGACGGAAAGGGCCGTGGAGATGGCGGCGCCGCGCACGCCCAGGCCGGCGCCCCAAAGGGGGATGCCGCCGAAGGCGTCAAGCGTGCGGCTGGGATAGATCAGCAGAAAATTGCCGATCACGTTCATCAGATTCGTCAGGGACGAGACGATCATGGGCGTGACGGTGTCGCCGCTGCCCCTGAGGACGCCGTAGAGGACAAAGGAGACTACCGTGAAGACCTGCGCGCCGCCGGTGATGCTCATATAGGCCGCCGCATCGGCGACGACCGGCGTTTCGGCGCGCATCCACAGCGGATAATGGGGTGCGATCAGCTGCGCCGTCAGCGTGAGGGCCGCGCCCAGGATCAGGCTGAGCGTGAGGGCTTGCCGCGAGCAGCGCCCCGCGGCCTCGTAGTCGCCCGCCCCCCAGTGCCGCGCCACGAGCACCGTCGCGCCGCCGGCGATGGACATGGAAATGGACCTGGCGAGCCACGCCGGCGGCGCGTTGAGCGCCGTGGCGGCCGTGGCGGCCGGCCCCAGAGACCCTACCATGATGGTGTCGACGATGTTGACCAGCGTGAACATGACGTTTTCAAGAATCGCCGGCAGCGCCAGGGCGATCACCCGCCCCAGCGCGCTGGCGCGGAGATTTTTCAATTGACCTCATCCTCTGCGATCCAGTTTTAGAATTTGATTTCATGGGGATTTACTGTAGCAGAGTTTGGACGTTTTTGCAAAGCATCCAAGTTAAAAAAAGCCTCCGTACCTTGGGTATGGAGGCTTTTTGAATATGCGGTTTCGGAACGGCCTTCGCCGCCGCTCTGAGGGGCATGAAGCCTTGAGCGGGCGTCCCCGGCCCTTTAATTTTCGCTGCCCGTGACGCAGATCTCCGCTTCCGAGAAAAGCGCGGCTTTGCCGCGCAGGATGGTGCGCTCTCCGGCGTAGGTGCAGAGCAGGACGCCGCCTCTCCTGGAAGCCTGGTAGGCGGTCAGGTCGCAGCGTCCCAGCCTGCCGGCCCACAGAGGGATCACGTGGCAGTGTCCGCGCCCGCAGACGGGATCCTCGGGGACGCCGCATTTAGGGACAAAGGAACGGGTCACGCAGTCGTAATCGCCGCCCCTGGCCGTGACGTGCAGACACAGCCCGTCCAGCCGGCGGACGGCCTCTTGGTTGGGCACGACCTTTTTCACCAGGTCTTCGCTTTCCAGGACGCAGACCAGATCGTCGCCCATATAGGCTTCCAGAGGCTCCGCGCCGATGGCGTCCGTCATGGCCTGAGTGACGGGCACGGGTTTCAGCCTGGCGGAGGGGAAGTCCATGGCCAGCAGGCCGCCTTCCTTTTTGACCGCCAGAAGCCCGCTGCGGGTGCTGAAACGGACTTCCTCAAGGCCCGGCTCGGTGAAGCGCGTAATCACGTAAGCCGTGGCGAGCGTGGCGTGCCCGCAGAGGTCCACCTCGCCGCCGGGGGTGAACCAGCGCAGGCCGTAGTTCTCTCCTTCCTTCACGGCGAACGCCGTCTCAGACAGGTTGTTCTCCATGGCGATATTCTGCATGGTCCCGTCAGGAAGCCATGCCTTCATGACGCAGACGGCGGCGGGGTTCCCCGCGAAAATATGGTCCGTAAAAGCGTCGACAACGTATTGTTTCATGATGATCCCTTCTCCTTCGCGTTGAGGTCTTTTGATCTGGCCTTTCAGCCCGATAAATGTTTTTTCGAAAAAACGCGAAGCGGCGGCCCGGTGGCTCGCCGCTTCTTATGTGGACTGTTTTAGCTGATGAACCGCACATTTTCCTCCAGCTCGGCGCGGGAGGATTCGAACTCGTTCATGGGCGCGGCGGCGTCGGCGAAGCCGAGGGCGACGGCCAGAAGGAGCCGCTGTTTTTCCGGCAGGCCGAGGCTCTTGCGGACCACGGGTTCGACCACGTTGATATAGCCGATGACGCAGCTGCCCAAGCCGTGCCCCGTGGCCGAGAGGCACAGGGTCTGCACGAAAAGCCCCGTGTCGATCAGCCTGGCGGGCGAGGCGTCCTTCTCCACGCAGACGAAGGCGGCGGCGGGCGCGTCAAAGACCCGGACGCTGTGGACGATGATGGACTTGGGATCCCAGCCTTGGCGTTCCGCGAAGGGAACCATGTCCTTGAAGAGCTCTCTGGCGCGGAGCCTTCCCGCCTCGGAGTAGCCGCTGTCGTCCATGGGGACGGTGTGCCCCGCGGCCAGCGCGGCGGAGCATTCCTCGCGGAGCTCGTCGAGCTTTTTGCCCGAGACCACGTACACTTCCCAGGGCTGCGTGTTTTTCGCCGAGGGGGCGAAGGTGGCGTATTCAAGCACGGACTTGAGAAGTTCCGGCGAAAGAGGCGTTTTCTGATAAGCGCGGCATGACCGGCGCGCGTTGATTCCCGCCAGGATGCCCATAGATTCTCCATTACACATTTTGTTGACCCTCCTGCTCTGGAAACATAATATTTCTATGAAATAGTGTAGCACGCTCCCTTCCCCCGCGCAAGTATGGCTCTGATGCGCTATAATTAAACCCGGATGCGGCGGCCATAGATCGAAGGATTGAAAAAACGGAAGGATCGCGGAGGGCGCGCGGAGCCCAATCTCGTGAGTGTGGGAAAAGGTCGCGGCGGATCTTGTTCCAATCGAATTGATAAGCCTGCCCCCTTGTCGGAGGGGACTTCTCGGCCCTTGGCAGGTGCTTTGCGTCCTCAGCGTTCCAATCTTTGGGCTCTGCCCGTTAAATTCGATAAACTCTAATTTACTTATGAAGGAGTGATGTTCATGTTCCTGCGTAAAATTGGATTGGCGGTTGTGATATGCGGGCTTGGAGCGTCCTGCGGGTGGGGGATGGCTCAGGCGGAGATCGACGCGAAGTGGAACGCCATTGTGGCGGAACAGGACGCGCGGAAGGCCGGCAGCGCCGCGGCGGAAGAGCTTCGGCGCTTTCTCGACGGACAGGCCGTGAACGAGAGCCTTTACAACCTGTGGCGCTGGTGCCGCGACGAGGATCCTCAGGTTCGCCTGCGCGCGGCCTGGAGCATTTTGAAGAACGTGGTGCCCGGCGGCGATCCGGCGCGCTGGAATGAAGTCAATTATTTCCTGCTGCCTCAGGAGATTCCGAAAGCTTTCATGGTGATCGACGGCCTTTACACGGCGCTGATCGAGCTGCCCCGCGTGCCCGGCGGCGACTGGCTGGCGGCGGAGCTGCTGCGCGCCTTCGCGCGGTCCAGCCACGGGCGCTATGATTTTTTGAACGTCTGCCCCGAGCCTGTGGCTTCGGCGGTGGAAGGCATTGCGGAGCGCACGTCACTGAGAGGCAGCTGGAAAGCCAGGCACCTGGGACGGCTGCCCATCGCGCGGCCCTGTGACGGCATCGTCACGGAAAGCCGCGCCGTGAGCGAACAGATGCAGTTCCTCGACGGCGCGGGGCTTCCCGCGAATAACGGCAGTTACGCCTGGGACCGAACCAGCGGGCGCATTTACAGAGTGGTATCCTCCAACGAGAAAGTCCGCTGGCGCTTGGACGACTGATCTTGCCCCTTGAGGCCCGTTGCCCCCGCGGAGAATGAGCGGGGACTTGAAAAAAGGAGAAATGAAAAAATGTCCTTCATGAAAAAAATTCGCTGCGTCAGCGCGGCGCTGATCCTGCTTGCTGCCGTGCCGGCGGTGTGGGCGGCGCCGTCTCCGTCGGCTTTGGCCTCTTCGGCGATTGCGGAAAGCACCTGGGCGGCGGTGGGCATCAGAGACATCAAAGCCCTCTGCGACCCTTCGGGGCTGCTCGCCCAATACCTGAAAATGCGGCAGTCCACGGAGCTGCTTGAAAAAAATTCTTCTTTCCTGAAAGACCTGGATATCCACGTGGGCATGAACAGCAAATGCGAGCCCACGACGGTCGCCTTCGCGGGCGAGCTGCTGAGGGACCTGGACGGCTCCCCGACCAGCCTGGACCTGACCAGCGCCGATTTCCAGCTGAACGCCCCGGCGGGTTCGGTCCTGACGCCGCTGGGCAGCCTTTTTGTGGAGGAGTGCGGCACCATCTATCTGGCGAAGCTGGATCGTGACGGCAGGTCCTACGTCCTCGGCGCGGTGGGATCCGCCGGCCTCCTGAACAAGATGGCGGCTGCTCCCGATCGGGAACCGGAAGGGGAGGGGCGCGTTTTGGCCAATATCTGGAGCCGCTTCCACCTCTCGCAGGAAACCATGGCCGAGGAGGACATTCACGTCGCCGTCCCCGTCCAGATCGAGGTGGGCGTGCAAGACACCTCCTCATCATCGCTTCGGGTCATGCTGTGGTCCAACGTCCGCGAGCTGATGGCTTCCAGCACCGAGAAGAAATTCGCCGCGCTGCTGAACGACGACATGCCTGCCCAGCTCCCTCTGCTGATGGGGTCGGGCGACCTGCTGGCGGTTTTTAACATGGCCGCCCCCTTTATCCCCGAAAAGCTGACTCCCGAGGAGGTCATGCCCGACGAAGAGAGCCCCGGCAATCTGAGCGAACTGATCCAGTCCTGCCAGTCCTTGGGGATCGGCTGGCAGGATCTGCTCAGCATCCTCAGAAACAACATAACGCTCGGGCTGGCCGGAAAGATGACCACCGCCGCCGGCGAGTTCCCCGGGCTGTACCTTCATCTGGCCGGAGCCAAGGGGGAGGCCGCGGCCTCCATAGCCGGCGTCGTGGCTTCGTCGGCCTCCTCGGAGCTGGACGCGGCCCTGGAACCCTTCTCGCAGGAAAAATGGACGGGCTATCGTTCTGCCATGCCCGTTCCTGCCTTCGTCGCCTCCGGCCCCGAAGGGCTGATCCTGGGCGCCATGGATCTGGACCAGCTGGGGCTGAAGCCCTCGGTGGACCCCAGGATCGCCGGCGTCGCGGAAGCGCCTCAGAGCTGCGCCCTGGCCGTGAACAACCGGGCCCTTCTCGCGGTCCTGAAAAAGTTGGAAGCCGCCTACGGCGCCCTTTTCTACGCGCAGAACGCCGAACTGAAACCGATCATGGACCAGGCCTTCGCGGTGATGGACGTGATCGACGCAGCGACGCTCAGCTTCAAGGACGGCTTTAAAGACGCCGGAACTGTGACGCTGGAGCTCTTTTTCGACGTGCCCAAGCTCCGCGCCCTGGCGTTGGAGGAGTAAGGTTAATTCTCCATTGATATGCTTAATATTAAGTCGAAGAGCCACGTCAAAAAATTTCAACGCAAAGGGCGCAAAGGTTCGCAAAGGAAGACCTTGAAAGACTTTTAGAATCGCAAAATCAATTAAAGTCTGTAAATTATCATTGTAGTAACTTGTTTTTTAGTTAATAATTCAGGTCTTGTTTTTCCTTTGCGCCCTTTCCGTTCAGCCTTTGCGTTGAAATCCTTTGACTTTGACCTTCGGTCATGTATTAAGCATGTTGAATGCGAATTGATGTAATCACCCAATCCTCTGTTTTCCTCCGCGTCTTTGGCGTTTCGATCTTCTAGTTCTGTTTATGCGGTTCTGCTTAAAATTGTGTTTTTGGAGGAGTTCAATCAATGATGGAAGTAACAGCCTGTTTTCTGGCCGCGGCCGCGATGTGCGCCGCGCCTATTTACAGCTCGCGGAGCGAGGTTCCGGCCGCCGCGCGCTGGAAGCTGGAGGATATTTACGCCTCCGTGGACCTGTGGGAAGCGGACGTGAAAGAAGCGGAAAAACTGGCGGACGAACTGGCGGCCCGCAAGGGCCGCGTGATGGAGACCCCGTCGTCGCTGCTGGAGACGCTGAAACTGGACGAGAAGCTCGGTTTTGTCCTGGGCAAGCTCTACAGCTACGCTGTCATGAAAAGCCACGAGGATACTGCCGCCGAAGCGCCCAAAGCCCTGGCCGACCGCGCCTCCCAGCTGTCGGTAAAATGTTCCGAGGCCACGTCGTTCATCACGCCCGAGATATTGGCCGCCGGCGATGAACGGATCGGCGATTTTATCGGAAAGGAACCGGGGCTTGAGGTCTACAGGCTGATGTTCAGCCGGATTTTGAGACAAAAGGCCCACATCCTGCCCGCCGAGCAGGAAGCGATCCTCGCCGCCATGGGCGAGCTGGCCGGTGCGCCCGACGACGTGTTTTCCATGCTGACCGACGCCGATATGAACTTCGGCGAGATTGTCGACGAAGAGGGCAAAAGCCAGCCGCTGACGCAGGAAAGCTACGGCCGCTATATGACGTCGGCGGTAAGGCGCGTGCGTCAGGCCGCCTTCGAAGGGCTTCACAGGAAGTTCGCCGAGTTCCGCAACACGCTGGGAGCGGCCTACAGCGCCAGCGTGAAGAAGGACGTGACCTTTTCGCGCCTGCGGCATTACGGCTCCTCGCTTGAAGCGTCGCTTTTCGGCGACGAAATTCCGACCAGCGTCTACGACGGCCTCGTGACCGCCGTGAACAGGAACCTTCCGGCGCTGAGGGACTATGTGGAGCTCAAGAAAAAAGCCCTGGGCGTCGAAAAGATGGAGCCCTGGGACCTTTACGCCCCCTTCACCGAGGAACCCCAGCGCGTCTACACCTACGAGGAGGCCCAGCGGACCGTGCTGGCTGCCGTGGCGCCTCTGGGCGGCGATTACCAGGCCGTGATGCGGCGCGCGTTCAGCGAAGGCTGGATCGACGTTTACGAGAACAAGGGAAAACGCAGCGGCGCCTACTCCTGGGGGACCTACGGCGTCCATCCCTATATGCTGCTCAACTACGGCGGCACCTACCGTGACGTGTCCACTCTGGCCCACGAGGGCGGCCACTCCATGCACACCTGGTATTCCAACGAGAACCAGCCCCAGGTTTACGCCGATTACACCCTTTTCGTCGCCGAGGTCGCCAGCACGGTGAACGAGATGCTCCTGGTGGAATATCTGCTTCGCCAGACCGGCGAGAAGTCTGAAAAGATCTCCCTGTTGAACCAGCAGCTGGAGCTGATCCGGCAGACCATTTACCGTCAGACCCTTTTCGCCGAGTTCGAGCGCCAGACCCACGCCATGGCCGAGCGCGGCGAGCCCCTGACGCCGGAGAAGCTGAACGCCCTGTGGACCGAGCTGAACGCCCGCTATTACGGGGACGAGGTGGGAAGCAATCCCGACCTTGCGGCGGAGTGGTCGCGGATTCCCCATTTCTACCGCGCCTTCTACGTCTATCAGTACGCCACGAGCCTGTCCGCGGCCGTCGCTCTGGCCGACCGGATCCTTTCGGGCGGAGAGGCGGAGCGCGACGCCTATCTGACGCTGCTGAAGAGCGGCTGCTCCAAGGACCCCATCGGCTTGCTCCGCGACGCCGGCGTGGACATGAGCACGCCCGAGCCTGTGGAACGGGCTCTTGCCGTCTTCGCCCGCAAGACTGAAGAGCTGAAGGAACTGCTGCGCTGAACTTTCGCACGCCCTCTCTGAAAATGGAAATGTTCCACGTGGAACATTTTTTTGCCGAGCCTCCCCGCCGCGCGGGGAGGCTCTTTTTGCTGCGGCGCGGGACCCTCTTTCGCAGAAGAAAAAACAAGGCGTTTCAAGCTTTTGATGCTAATTATCAACAGAGCAGCTGAATTTAACGTCCGGGGCCGGCCCGAGGGGCCATGCAATCGCTCAAGACTATCTCGGCCTGTTCGGCCTGCCTATACTCGCTTGGTGAATACCCCTCGGGTCGTCCCTTCCGTGCCCATTCGCGTTTTTATTGCAAAATAGTATGACCTGTCACCGCTGAACCGTTTTTTCTTCAGCAGCGCAGAGACGGCGTATCGCCGGAAAATGGAAATGTTCCACGTGGAACATTTTTGCCGGAGGGTGCCCGGGCGCAGGGAGCTTTTTTGCGGCCCAGTCTGGCGATTGTTATTCTCAAAAAATCCAAGTATAATAATAAACTGGAAACACTGATCGTTATAATAGAATGGAAGTTCTTAGAGAGCGCCCTTGCTGGTTTATTAGGGGGAGCAGGTCCGAATTCACGCCTGCGGAGATCCCATAAGCCCTGAACCTCGGCTGAGGATCGCTGAAACAGGAAAAAAAGAAGTGATTCTGGGCTCTCCCTGCCTTTAGGCATGATGGGGAGCTGCCAACTGAAATTCTTTGTTCGGGGAGAAGAAGGGGAGTGAAGGATCATGACTTTGGCAGAGCGGCTGAGCGCGCAGGGAGCGGATACGGCGAGCGCTTTGGAGCGTTTTCTGAACGACGAGCGTTTTTATGAGACCTATCTGCTTCGCTTTCCTGCGAACTCTGACATGGCTGAATTGGAAAAGGCGGTTGCCGTCAAAGACCCCGTGAAGGGGCAATTTCACGTGCACACTCTGAAAGGGGCCGCGGGGAACCTGGGGCTTACCGGCGTCTTCGAAGCGGCGGCGCATATGAACGCCCTGTTCCGCGCCGGCAAAAATGAAGAGGCCTTTGCCGCCTATAAGGGCGTAAAGGCCGCTTTCGACGCGGCAGTGAGGATCATCGAAGGCGGGGAATAGCGCCTTCTGAAAAAAGGCGGAGCCGCCCGCCGTGATTCTGGGGATGGCAGGCTCCGCCTTTGGGCGCTCGGCTCCGGCGGTATGGTATATAATGGGGCCGGAGATCTTTTGATTCTATCGTAAAGGGCGTGTTTCTATGGTCTTGTTTTATGCCGCGGCGCTGATCACGTTCTGCGCCTTTGTCGGCGCGGGGGTGTTGGCCGGACGGGGAACGAGCAGCAGCCGCGATTTCAGCCTAGGCGGGCGTAAATCGTCGGCGGCGGGCGTCACAGGAATCCTCCTGGGGGCCTTGGTCGGCGGCGCGTCCACCGTTGGCACGGTGCAGATGGCCTACAGCTGCGGGATCACCGCCTGGTGGTTCACCCTGGGCGGCGGGATCGGCTGCCTGATTTTGGGGCTGCGCTTCGCGGCGCCCCTGCGCGCGGCGGGGATTACCACGGCGTCGGATTATCTGATCGACAGCTACGGCGGCGGAAACTCCTTTTTCGGGCGGGGCGTCTACTACACGGCCACGGTCTCGGCGACGCTGGGGACCTTTATCTCAGTGGGAGCCCAGTTTCTGGCCTGTATCGCGCTGCTCTCGGGGCTTTTCCCCCTCTCGGTGGGAGCCGCTTCGGCGTTGACGATTTTCCTGGTGCTGGGTTTTATCGCCACGGGTGGGCTGAAGAGCTTCAGCAAGCTGGGCGAGGCGAAGATCCTGCTGCTCTATTTCGTGCTGCTGTGCTGCGGCGTCACGGCGGCGCTTCGCGGCGGGAGCTGGGGGGCGGTCACGTCGGCGCTGGGGTTCCAGCCCTGGTTCAACCTCTTCGGCAAGGGCGGCGGTCCCGAGCTGGGGTCTTTGGCGTCCATGATCGTGGGCGTCTTCACCACCCAGATCTACATCCAGTCGCTGGCGGCGGCGAAGGACGCGGCGACGGCGCGAAAAGGGGCTTTCGCCTCGGCGCTGCTGATGCCGCCCATGGGCCTGCTGGGCGTCTGGGTGGGACTGTCCGTCAGGGCGCGGGGCGTGGAATTGCCTCCGGCGCAGGTGCTTTCGTGGTTCATCCGCGATTCCTTTCCGCCTCTTTTAGGCGGCGTGATCTGGGGCGGCATCGTGATCACGGTGATCGGCTGCGCCTCGGGGCTGGTGCTGGGCATGTCCACCAATATCGTGAAAAATCTGCTTCCTCAAGGTTTTATGGAGCGGCACGCGTCGCGGTCACTCTCGATCCAGCGCATCGTCGTGCTTCTGATCGTGCTGGCCGCGGCGGCCTTCGGCATGGGCGGTTCGGGGTCCATGATCCTGGAGTGGAGCTATCTGAGCATGGGGCTGCGCGGCGCAGGCACGTTCCTGCCCTTCGTCGCGGCGATCCTAGCGCCGGGAGCGCTGGACGGGCGCTGGGCCTTCTTCTCCAGCGTCGGCGGCCTCGCGGGGACGCTGGCCTGGGCTTTCGCGGGCTTCGGGGGCGACCCGCTGTTCGCGGGGCTCGCGATCTCGGCGGCCTGCGTGATCTATGGGCTGCGCACGCGGAAGCGCTGAAATGAGAGAAAGCGGTCGTGCAGGGGAGCCCGAAGTGCTGCGACGGAGCCTTCTGAATACGCGGCGATATGATAGAATTGCGGAAGCAGTTCGGTTTTACGTTTCTGAGAGCGAATTTGATTCAATATAAAGGAGTGGGGTCTATGGATGTTTTAAAAGAGATCGGCTTAAGAGGCATCGTGCCCGTTATCGCGCTGAACCGCGCGGAGGACGCCGTGCCGCTGGCGAAGGCGCTGTGCGCCGGTGGGCTTTCCGTGGCCGAGGTGACCTTCCGCACCGCCGCCGCGGAGGACTCGATCCGCGCCATCAGCCGCGAGCTGCCCGGCATGATTCTGGGCGCGGGGACGGTGCTGACGGTGGAGCAGGCGGAGCGCGCGGCCGCCGCAGGCGCCAAGTTCATCGTCTGTCCCGGTTTCAACCCGACCGTGGTGGATTACTGCATCGCCCGTCACATTCCCGTGACACCCGGCGTCAACTCGCCGTCGCAGGTGGAGCAGGGGCTCGAGCGCGGGCTGAAAGTGCTCAAGTTCTTCCCCGCCGAGGCCTCGGGCGGCACGGCCATGCTCAAGGCCCTTGCCGGACCCTATAAAAACATGAAGTTTATCCCCACGGGTGGCGTGAATCCCGACAACATGAGCGACTATCTGAAGCTCGCTAACGTCCACGCCGTGGGCGGCAGCTGGATGGTCAAGAACGACCTGATCGCCGCCGGCGCTTTTGACAAGATCGAAGCCATGGTGCGCGACGCGGTGATGAAGCTTCACGGCTTCAAGATGGTTCACATCGGTGTCAACGCCCCGAATCCCGACGAAGCCATGAAGGCGGCCCAGGCGTTCGCTGCGCTTTTCGGCTTCGCGATCGACGACCGCGGCGCCAAAAGCGTCTTCGCCAGCCCCGAAGTCGAGATCATGAAGAACCCCGGCCGCGGCGCCAAAGGCCACATCGCCATCGCCTGCCGGAACGTGGACCGTGCCGTGGCCTACCTCGAGGGCAAGGGCGTGAAGATGGTCCCCGACACCGCCAAGACCAACCCCGACGGCTCGCTGAAGTTCATCTACATGGACCTGGACTTCTGCGGCTTCGCCCCGCACCTGACAGAATACAAATAGCGGCGTGGTAAAAAACGCCATAATAAAGAAACCCGCTCCCCGTCAAAAAGCGACGGAGAGCGGGTTTCTTTTTAATTTTTAATGGTGTCCTGCCGTGGTGGCTTATTTTGTCTCCGTGCCTTGAGGAAGATCGCTTCGCGGGACGCAATAGGGGGCGAGGAGGTCTCTTATATAAACGTCGCAGTAGGTCCTTACCCAGCGGTTGACAGTGTCTTTGTCGCCATTCATCCCGAAAAAAGCGGAACATCCCAGAATCGTAAAAGCTACTGAATAGGCGATGCATTCCACAGGGGTGTTTTTGCAAAGCTCCTTGTTTTCTACGCCTTTTTTCAAGAACCCCTCGATATGGTTATAGATCAGGTTAATTTTATTGCTCTTGTCAGACGGCAAGGGTTTGTGAACGTAATGCCGAACCCAGTTATAAGAATAATTGGGACCATAATAGTTTATCATCAGGTCAATCCATTGAAGGATGTATGACTCGACCCGGATTAATATTGGCGTAGCTGCATTGTCTTCAAAAACTTTTAAAACGCTGTAAAACTTATTTGTGTCTATCTCTTCAAATAGTTCTTCTTTTGATTTGAAATAATGATAGAAATTTCCAGGGGTCATACCGCAAGCAGAGACGATATCTGCGATACGAAGAGAATCGTAATCTTTCTCCCTGATCAGTTTTTCGGTTGCTTCTATGATATTTTTTTTCGCCAGCGCAGCTTGTTCTTTTCTTGTCAGCATACAATCATTTCCTCTACTCTTTTGTAAATATTACGAACGGTCGGGGGCTGTCCATCTTTGAAATGCTCACATTCTACAGTGATTTTTTGAGATTGTCCACTTGAAGCGCGAATTGATAAATGCTTTGGAAAATTTTGCTGTCGGATGTTTCTGCCTTAGGGCAGTGAAATACAGATTAAAAAACAAATGATATGGTAGATATCTATTTGTATTGATAATTTATTCTAATAGTAAATAATGATTAAAAAAATAATTTATGTTTAGAGCATGTTAGAGCAAGAGTTCACCATGACGGCTATTTTTTGTCTTTCTAAATTTGCGTTTATGCAGAGGGAACAAACAAACGAAACGGTTTTGTATGATTGACACGATTATAAGGATAGGTTATACTTTTTTAGTAAACGTAATTTAATGAAATGTGTTTAACGAAAAAAGAGAAAGGATATGAGGTTATGAAAAAGTTGGAAATAGGAAATTTTCATGTAAAAGACATCAGATTTGGCGACACCACCTCATTTAAGGACGGAGTGCTCACCGTCGATAAAGATGAGGCCATCGCCTATCTGAACCCGGAGGGGAAGCTGACGAACATTGAATTATATGTCGTTCATCCCGGCGACAGTACGCGTTTAGTGCCGGCTAAGGCGGCTGTGGAACCTCGTTTTCGTCCTGACGAACGCTGCACCTTTCCCGGCTACACAGGGCCCGTAAGCGGCTGCGGCGAAGGCGTTCTTTATGCGATGAAGGGCATGAGCGTCATCTGCTGCGGCAAATATGGAAATATGGTTGACGGTTTAGTCGATATGTCCGGTCCGGCGGCGGAGCACAGCGTTTTTTCACAGATGGTGAATTTGGTGGTATACGCCGAGAGGGTCGATGAAAAGGATTTGGATCTCACTATCAGGGTCGAAAACGAACAAAAAATGGCGGCGCATCTTCTGGCCGACTACGTGGCTACGGCCTTGAAGAATCTGGAACCCGAGGACTGGGAACGCTACGAGCTGGAGACGGGAGCTGTTGAAGCAGAAAAGAAGGCTCTTCCGAGAGTCGCCTATTTCATGACTATCTGCAGCCAGCTTGCGAATGGCTGCAACGATATGGTACTGGGCGGCGACTGCCATAACATGTTGTCGCAGCTGATTCATCCGAATGACGTGCTGGACGGAATGCTCGCTTCACAGTTCGGGCTTATGGGACAGTGCAGCACCGCTTATGGCTATCAGAACCAGCCTGTTATCAAGCGTTTATATCAAGAACACGGTAAGACCATCAATTTTGTGGGAGTGGTGCTCTGCCCGGCCGACGTTTCCAACGACGTAAAGCTTCGCGTCAAGGTCAGCAGCGGAGAAATAGCCTCCCTGCTCAAGTTGGATGCCGCAATTGTGGCGGAGTGGGGCGGCGGGAGCAACATTGACGTCGATTTCTTCTACCAGTTGGCGGAATTGGAAGATCGTGGAATCAAGACCGCGGGGATCATGGCGGAACATGGCGGAAAGATGATGCAGGATCCCAAAGGGGATGCCATCGTCAGCGGCGGCGACACGGGCGCAATTTATGAGCTTCCGGCAATGGATCTTGTCATTGGCGATATCAAGTCAGTGGTGCGCGACTATTATTACGGCTCCTGGCCGGTTCACGACGAATACGGCCCCAGCCTTCGGCCGGACGGCTCTCTTATCGTCAATATGTACATGATCGCCGACGGCGGCAACAGCACTGGTTATCTTGCGAAAACTGTAAAAGAATACTAATTCGTTATCCAAATCACAGGAGGACGACCATATGAAAAAAGCAATATTGTATATTAATCAATTCTTTGGCGGTATTGGCGGCGAGGATCAGGCGGACTTTCAGCCGAAAATCATGGATGGTCCCGCGGGGCCCGGTACGGCCATTCAGGCGGCTCTCAAAGGAGCTGAGATCACTCATACCATCGTCTGCGGCGATAACTTCATGAACTCGAATAAAGAAGAAGCTCTTGAACGCATCAAAGGATTCCTTCAGGGGAAAAGTTTCGACTTGTTCCTGGCGGGGCCGGCCTTCCAGTCTGGCCGTTATGGCATGAGCTGCGGCGAAATGTGCAAGTTTGTGAGCGAAAATTATGGAGTACCGACGATCACATCCATGAATGAAGAAAGTCCGGGAGTGGACGCCTATCGCGAAAACCCTGATATCTACATCATGAAAGGCCATAAAAGCGCGGCTAAACTGCGGCAGGATGCGGCGAAAATTGCAGAACTTGCCAATAAAATCATCGCGGGGGAAGAAGTCCTTTGGGCCGACGCGGAAGGATATTTTGGACATGGCATCCGCAAGGAAGCGTTTGTTAGCAGAACGTCGAGCGACCGCGTTGTGGATATGATGCTGGCTAAGATTTCCGGAGCGCCCTACGAGACGGAGTACAAGATTGAAATTCACGATGCCGTTGAGCCCGCAAAGGCGATTGGCGATCTTGAAAAAGCAAATATCGCCATCATAACCACGGGCGGTCTGGTGCCGGTTGGCAACCCCGATCGTATGCCTTCGGGAACGGCGTCCATTTGGAAACGCTATGCCATCGACAAGCTGGACGCGTTCCGCGCTGGAGAGTTTTTCAGCGTTCATGGCGGATATAGTACGAACAACGTAAATAAAGACCCTGAAGTTTTGGTTCCGCTGTCAACGATCAAGGCACTGTGCACCGAGGGCACTTTTGGTTCTCTTCATCCCTTTTATTACACGACCACAGGAAATCTTACGGCTCTTAAAGAGGCGCGCCGCATGGGCAGAGAGATTTCGCAGACGCTGAAGGATGAAAAGGTGGACGGCGTTATCTTCGTCAGCACCTGAGGAAGCTGCACTCGTTGCGGTGCAACGATGGTTAAAGAACTTGAAAAGGCTGGGATTCCTACGGCCCATATCACGAACATGACGCCGGTAGCAAAGGTGACGGGGAGCAACAGAATTATCAGAGGCGTGGCGATCACAAACCCTCTTTCTGACGCCTCTTTGCCCCTGGAGGAGCAGAAGAAAATGCGCCGCAGTTTACTTGAACGCGCGCTGAAGGCTCTTTCCGCAGACATCCACGAAGCGACGTTTTTTTAGAAATTAAAAAGTACGGTTCACCGTAAAACCACACAGCGGCAAAAAGGAGGAAAATTTATGGGACCCTTTGGAATACCTTGGCTGATCGCAATGGTATACATCGCTGGATTTGTTTGCGTTCCAATTGCGATAGAGATCATAATTCATTCAAAATGGTGGAAGCGCCAATCAGATTATTACTACTCTTTTAATAAAAAGACGCAGTAATTAGAATCAGACAGTTATTGAACTTCTAAAGGAGTGAACTGTTTATGGCAGTTAATTGGCTTCAAATAGGAATGGCAATTGTCTACATGCTTATTTTGATTGGCGTGGGGCTGTATATGAGCCGCAAAGTTAAAACAAGCTCCGATTTCTGGATAGGCGGCAGACAGGTTGGCCCTTTTACCACTGCCATTTCATACTCCGCGGCATACTACAGCACCGTTGCCATCGTAGGCGGCCCGCCTCTTTATTACCTGTATGGCATGGGGTATTCGGCAATTGAGTCGTTTTTGAATATCCTTTTGACGGGGCTGATCATTTTCGTGCTTTTCGCGCCAAAGATGAGAGCTGTTTCTGAACGCATCGACGCCGTTTCGCTTTCTGGATTCCTCGCTGTGCGCTATCGCTCCAACGCCGTCAGGTTGATTTGCGCTTCCATTGTGGCCGTCATGATGATACCCTATGCCATGTCCTGCGTAAAAGGCATTGCCGATGCTCTGAACGTCATCGCTGGAATTCCTTATCAGGTTGGCGTTATCGTCATCATTGCCGTGTCCTTCGCCTATCTGGTGACCAGCGGATATTGGGGCGCGGCTACGGTAGACCTGATTCAGGGGCTTACGATCACTCTGGCTGTTGTTGTAACGGCTGGCGCGGTTCTGGTTCATGCCGGCGGCATCACGCCGATCGTAAAGTATATGGTTGAACAGCAGCCCTCGCGGGCCACCATGACCGGTGGGCTTTCCTGGAGCGCGATGTTCAGCTATGCGGGAGTATGGGCCTTTATCGCTTTCGGGCAGCCGCAGCTGACGAGCAAATTCATGGGATTGAAGGATGGCCGTACCGTTGGCGCGGTAATCCGCGTTTCCACAGCATGGCAGATCGTTTACTTCATCGCTACGGCTATCATCGGAATGGGCGCGCTTTATCTCTACAAAGGAGCGAAGTTCGCAAATATTGACCTCATCGCGCCTTCAACAGCCGCGGATTTTGGCGGAACTGTCACGGCGGGCATTTTCCTCTGCGGCGCTCTCGCCGCCGGCTTTTCTACGGTCGCGGCCTTGGTCTTGACGTCCTCGGCAGCCGTTGCGAAAGACATCTATGAGGATTACCGCGGGCATATCATGGGCAAGGTTGTAGATCCCAGCAAATCTGTGCGGCTTTCCCGTATTGTCACGGGCATTGTCCTTGCTGTCATCTGCATGGGGTCGCTCTATCCCTTGGATTTTGTCTGGGCGCTGTCAACCATGTCGGCTGGAGTGATGGGGGCTGCCTTCACGGCGCCTGTCATTCTGGGACTCTATTGGAAGCGAGTAACCGCTTGGGGCTGCATTGTCGCGGTAATTGGAGGGTCGCTGTTGTCGATCTATTGGTATATCGCCGGTCTGTCTAATATTATTCATTCCTTTGTTCCGGGTACGATTGCGTCTTTTGTTCTGATGATTTTGGTGTCTCTTATGACAAACCCCATGCCAAAAGAACATCTTGACGTGTTCTTTGAATCCGGATGCAGTAAGGAAAAAATCGACGCCGCGATTGCCAGCGTCAGATAATGAGCTTCAAAATTAAAGGCTCTATGTAAAATTGATTTAGGACTAAAGGAAAACCACTGCGTTTCCCTGGCGCCGGTTGAAGCTGTACTTTGTTAGAGAAATAAAGAAAGATAAAAGCATTTTTAAGCGAGGCCTGAAAAAGGGCCTCGCTTTTTATGATGCGGTCTTTGATTGTCCTTATACTACCTTGCGATAAAAATGCAAAATGGGCATGGAGGGGGCGCCCGGGGGGTATCCACCAAGCGAGCATAGGCAGGCCGAAGGCCGAGATAGTTTTTAGCGACTGGATGCCCTCCGGGTCGGCCCCGGTCTCCAATTAAGTCGTTTAACTGAGAAGTATTAGGCGGCGAAGTCTGCCGCTCAGAGCATTGCGGAGCAAACACCGCCGGCTCAGACTTTTTTCGCGAGCAGTTCTCCCAAATCTTCGGCGACTCTATCCCGGATATTTTCCGCGGTCTTTCGGGCTTCTCCTCTTTCGAGGCCGATCTTTTCCGCGACGGCGAGGATGTCGGGCAGTCCCGGGGCTTTGCCGTTTCCGTTGACGCAAGTCGCGTGTTCTCCTCCGATAGAACTGCTCCAAGTAAGATCATAGGCTGGCGCCAGTTTCCAGTTTTCAGCCTGCGCGTCGTACAGAAAGGAAAAGTTTTTTGAGTGGTCGTCCCGGTTGTGGGCAAACACGTTAAAGCACATAAGCCTGAAGAGTTTTTCAACTTCCGCGTAGCTTTTTGTCAGTTCCAGCGTCAATTTCATGAGAATGTGATAATCCAGATTGGGAATCCTGTGAGAAGTCTCCAATATGGCCGAGACGGACAGCATATGGATTCGCTGCGCCGCTTTCCCGGCGCGGTCAAAACGCCTGACGCCGAAGTAGCCTGCGCATCGTGATGAGGAAAAGAGTTTTGTAGGGGGCATTTCCACGCCGCATCTTGCGGCGCATTGGGCATAGCGGTACTCCATAAGTCCCGAGTCGGCCGAGTCCATTGAAGAGGCAAATTTCAGGATCCAGTCTTCGCCGTCAATTTTTGTCAGGATCTTGGGACGAGCTCCTCCTGAAGAGCCTCCAAGGCGGAACAGTTCATCCAGATTGTCGGCGTGTTCCCGTTCCAGGATAAGCCGGCATTGTTCTGCGAGCCGGTCATATTCAAGGCTTGCGGTTTTTGTCTGGAAAGTATGAACCGGCCTGTAGGATAAAGCTCCCATGCCCGAATCGCCGACGATGGCGAGGCGATTGAGCGGGTTGATCGTTTCCGGGTCAAGGCCCTCGCGCAGCAGCAGGCGATCCACCAGGAGCCGCCCCCAGCCGTCGGGAAGGCTGTCAGCAAAAACTCCGAAAAGTCCGTCGAAGGGATCGAACTTTGGAATAAACACTTTCTTTTCGAGGGGCAAGCTGAAGGGGCTGACCGCGAAGCCTCCGCCGAGCCATTCGGCGCTGTATTCAAAGGCCGCGAGCCGGCCTTGATACAGAGCCAGGGTTCCCACGCTGCGCCCGTTCATGGAGACTTTCAGAAAACTATACCGTTCCATCGATAATCTCCTGGATTGAGTTGATGCGCTTCTTCGCAAACAGCGCCTCAAACTGGTCCGCGCAGTCCATCACCACGGCCAGTTTCAGAAGCGACTTCAATGAAATTTCGCCCGTGCTCTCAAAGCGTTTCAGAGATCCATAACTGACTCCTGCCTTGAGCCCGAGTTCCCGCATGGAAAGCTTCCTCTCCCTGCGCCGCGCGCGTAAATTGGCCGCAATGGCCATGCCGAGTTCCTTCGGCGTTTTTATTTGGAGTGTAATCATGGCTCATATTTTAGCCTAAAATGTTTATTTCGGCAATGTTTGGCTCAAATGTGAGCTTATACATGGCGAAGATTGGACTGGCAAGAATAACTTTTACGAGAAGCTCTTGTTTTGCGCGGCCTTTTTCAATCAATACATAAATTAAAGGGAGGAAGACGATCTCTGAAGAAAAAGTACGACGGTTTTACTTTCGGTAGCTCAGGATGATTGGCAAAAAATAGATCAAGGCCCCTTTCTTCCAGATGGAAAAAGGGTCCCTGAAAAATGAGGAAAATTTTACTCTACAAGACGAGCTGGATTTTCAACGATCATGCAGTGTATCTCATCTTTGGTAACGCCGGCGTTCAGCAGTTCCTGGACATATTTCTCAAACATGGGGACCGGCGCGGGGTTGACGGCTTGTCCAAGATCAGTGGACAGCAGCATGTGTTCTGCGCCCAGTTCCTTGACCTGTGCCGCGAATTCAGCTGCGGGAAGGTCCCCGCTCATGATGTTGGCCACATTGTGTTCCAGCGTAGCGCCCATGCGGATCATCTCTACCTGCTGTTCCAGCGTGAATCGAGTGGCGGGCCACTCCACATGGGTGGCGATGATGCGCTTCAGCCCCTTTTCACGAGCCCTCTTTACGAGGGCCAGTGACTCCGTCGGAGCGATGTGGCCGGTGCAGAGCACCATATCGTATTGAAGAGCCAGGTCCAAAATCTCCTCAATGGGATCCGCCAGAACGCCTTCTTCGCAAACGCGGAGCGCCTTCACCTCAGATACGTTTTTGGAGCTGGCGCCGAAAGGGATGGCCGCTTTGCTGGCGGCCAGATAGTCCCACATGTTCTGAGCGTCCATAGTGGGCATAAACAGGAACTTGGTGCCCAGCATTCCTCCCTGACGCACGGCGTAGGGATTGAGTCCGCCCATGGAGTTGTTCAGCACCAGCGATCCCAAGGCGTTCAGCCCGGGGAAGGCCTTACGGACGTGATAGGCGCGGCCTTCGGTGTTAAAGTAATGGGCTTTGATCAAGAAACCTTTCATGCCGGCTTCAACGTAGGACTTGGCCAGCTCCATGTCGTCCATCTTGCGACGGACCACGTCGGGTCCGGCGTGAACGTGCAGGTCGTAGGCGCCTTCAAGCAGTTTAGACATAGCGAAATTCTCCTTTGAACTCGAAAAAAGTTTTTAGCCGAGAATACTGTGCCAAACAAGCAGGCCGATAAGGCAGATAATGGGGATAATGGCCTGAGTGACGAAGATATGCGAGAAGGAATCCTTGTGAGTCTGATGGCACAGCCCCAAAAGGGTGATCTGCCCGCCGGTGTGAGGCAGCGTATCCAGCGTGGATGCGGCGATGGTGGCTACGCGGTGGGCGGCTTCCAGATTGACGCCCATGTTGATGTAGGTCTGGGCAAAGGTGGACATGGCCACGCCCATACCGCCCGAAGAGGAAGCCGAGGCGGCGGCGCAAGTGGCCGTGGTCACTGCCACGAAAGTCAAACCGGACATGTTGACGGAGCCGATCCAGCTCACCAGCTGGGGAAAGAGCGGGGAACTTTTCATGACGCCGGCGAACCCCACCACCAACGATACGTTCAGGATGACCGTGCAGGTATTGCCTGCGCCTTTGTTGAAGGTGTTGAGCCAGTCCTTCGTGCTGCCGCCGTAACGGAACAGGAGAACGAAAGCCGACAGCACGCCCGCAAGGAGCGAGAATTCAACGGCCAGATGGACCACATTGTAAAGAACCAGAATCGTGACCATGGGGATGAAGGCCAGCAGCACCGGAGGATATTTCTCGTCGGGCTTTTCGTTGAGCTCGCGGACGATCACGTCGTCCATTTCAAAGCCTTCGCCGTTGCGGGCGTAGCGGCGGGCCATGTACTCGAGATAGACGAAGTTCAGTACGTACATCATAACGCCGCCGAAGATGATGCCGGCCAACAGGTCCGCTGTGGCGGGCGTGCCCAGGTTTTTAGCGGCCAGGACGTTGGTGATGGCCGGAGCGCCGGGAAGGGAGTTTGCGAAGGTCCAGCAACCCGCTCCGATAGCGGCGGGGATCAGCTTGCGGCTGGTGTTGGACTCTTTGCAGAGCTGAAGGGCGATGGGGTAGGCCGCGAAATAGACCACAAAGCCCAGCACTCCGCCGTAGCAGAGGACGCCGGCGATGGTCATGATCAAGGGCAGCGCGTACTTGCCGCGGGTCATTTGACTCATCCAGACGGCGATGGAAGCCGCGGCGTGGGTCATTTCATAGATGGCCCCGAAAATAGCTCCAAGAAAGAATACGAAGAAATTTCCCTTAATAAAGCCGACCACCGAGTCCATGTAGGGGCCCATCATGGTCTGAAGCACGGGCAGGCCCATGGCGAGACAGAACAACAGGGATACCGTAGGACCTAAAAGGAGCGGACTCCAACGCTTATACGCAAGGAAAGCAAACAACAGGACAAACACGGGAATCAAAAGCAGGTTCATGTTCATAAAATCGCCTCTTTCAAAAATTTATTTCGCGCTCTGGTGATATAACCAGGAACAGCCTTTGCTGACGCTTTCGACCATAGAACGGTAGGCTCCAAGCACGCCGGGGGCCGGATGTTCCGGCCGCTTGGCTTCCTTCAGTCGCCGCGAGAGTTCCTCGTCGCTTACTTCAAGGTGGATACTGCGTTTGTCGATATCGATCTCAATCATGTCGCCGTCCTGAACGGCCGCGATGGGGCCGCCATCCCAGGCTTCTGGTGACACATGTCCGATGCAGGGGCCGCGGGTAGCTCCACTGTAACGTCCGTCGGTGACCATAGCGCAGCTGGTATGAAGGCCCATGCCTACCAGCATAGCCGCAGGAATGGACATCTCTCTCATCCCCGGGCCGCCTTTGGGACCTTCATAGCGGATGACCAGCACACAGCCGGGCTTGATGCTCTTGTTTGCCATGGCTTGGCGCAGGTCGTCTTCGGAGTTAAAGCAGGCTGCCGGTCCGCGGTGGTGGAACATACCGGGTTCCACGCCGCTCTTCTTTACGATGCAGCCCTCAGGCGCCAGATTGCCCTTGAGCACGGCGAAACAGCCGTCGGGGTAAAGAGGGTCGTCAACAGAGTGAATAATCTCGGGATTCACCTTGCGCTTGAAGTTCCTGAGGAAATCTCCCATGGTGCCGCCCATGGCCATCGGCGCATCCAGGTCAAGGAACTTTTCAATGGCTTTCAGCGTGGCACCCACGCCTCCGGCCTTGTAGTAATCGTAGATGTGATATTTGGACGAGGGTTTGAATTTGGCGATGCAAGGCACATGACGCTGAATCTCGTCAAAGTCGTCCATCTCCAGTTTTACGCCCATCACGCGGGCCAGAGCGCAGATGTGCAGCTGAGCGTTGGTAGAGCCTCCCGTTGCGGCTACATGGCGCAACCCGTTCTTTAGACTGCCTTCTGTGACGATGTCGGAGAAGCGGGTTCCCTGACGGGTAAGTTGGACGATTCTCTCACCTGCGGTCCGGGCCTGCTTGTACTTGGCCGATGCGCAGAAGAGCATGGTGGTGCTGTCGATAGGGCAGAGCCCGATGGCCTCGGCGAAGACGCCCATGGTATTGGCTGTGCCGTACATGCTGCAGGTGCCGCAGGAAAAACAGATATTGGCGCGATATCGGGTAAACGTTTCCTCGTCGATTTTGTTGATATTGCGTTCGCCGATAGATTCTTTCAGATCAGGCGTCACGTAGGTGCCTTCGTCGGCGTCATAGGGCATCATGCTGCCCGCGGTGAGGAACAGGCAGGGCTTATTCAGCGCCGCTGCCGCCATCAGCATGCCCGGGACGATCTTGTCGCAGCTGCAGAGGAAGACGATCCCATCGAAGGAATGGGCTTTGCACATGGCTTCGGTACTGCCGGCGATCAGGTCGCGCTGAGGCAGAATATGATGCATCCCTTCCCCTTGGGCCATGCCGTCGCAGGGCGCCGGGACGTTGAATTCGCAGGGAATGCCGCCGGCGGCCCAAACGCCTTCCTTCACATAGCCAACGAGTTCCTTGAAGGCCCTGTGTCCTGGATTGACGTCGGTATAGCTGTTTACAATGCCGATTGTGGGCTTGTAAAGATCTTCCGTCCGATACCCACAGGAGTTCATGAGTCCCACGTAATAGGCTTCCTGCGGGTTGTTGGGATCACGGGATCCTTTCCAATTCTCCATTTTAATCTCCTCCAAAATAATTTCTGAACCTTTTTTTTAGGTCATTGAATCTGAGACTTTATAAAATTAATTATAGAGAGAGCTTGTGAAAATAGAAGCAAGCTTTTCAGGGTGATACTACAAGTAAAAACTTGATTAGTTCTTTCTAATCATGTAAGATATATTACTATGGACAGGACGATTGCAAAGGAGTGGTAAAAATGCAAACAGGACTGGGAATGTTTATGCTGGCAGCTCAGGAGATGAATTTCAGCAAAGCGGCTGAAAAGGCTTTTGTGACGCCCCAATGTCTGAGCGACCATATTAAACGCCTGGAAGCGCAATACAAAGTCTCGCTTTTTCGCCGTAAACCTACGTTGCAACTTACCGCGGAAGGAACAGCCATGATGCATTACCTCCTGCAGATTCAGGCACTGGAGACCAATATGGTGAACGCCCTTGCCGATATCAGCCAGGGAATCCGGGGCAGTTTGAGGATCGGTATGCCCACGACCCGGGGCGCTATCTTGATTCCCACGGCCTTGCCGGCTTTCCAAAAACGATATCCCCATGTGGACGTACAGGTGCGGCTTAACGATA
Source organism: Pyramidobacter piscolens (assembly GCA_004558205.1). GTDB lineage: Bacteria > Synergistota > Synergistia > Synergistales > Dethiosulfovibrionaceae > Pyramidobacter > Pyramidobacter piscolens_A. The sequence goes on along the minus strand of SFDM01000021.1, from coordinate 13,951 downwards.
CCCGGATATTGGAGACTCTTCTTTTGGAAGGAAAGTTAGATCTCATGCTGGGGGCGGACGCATCCCCCCATCCACTTTTTCAGCGGGAGCCCATCTATAAGGAACCCTTCTTCCTTGTGGTGCCTCGCCGGATCATGATGCAACAGTACAGACAGAGTTATAAAGAAGTCTGTAGGCGTTTCATGCTCTATGGTGCCGATCTTGGGGCTTTCTCCGCCATTCCCTTTGTGCTGGGCCATGAAAAAAGCACCACTACCACGGCCGTGAGGAGTTTTCTCATGAGTCGGCGGTTGGAGCTGAACTTTCCAATTGTAGTCAGCGACTTTGAGGTGCAGATGGATCTATGCCTTTCGGGCAATTATGCGACAATTGGCGCGCTGGGGCAGCTTTATCAGCTGATGAGAGGAGGCCGCGAAAAAATTATGGACGTTTTTCCTGTGGAGGGGTTGTCCCGCAGGCTGAATATAGAGATGTTGACCTTGCGGGATTCTGATCCAGTTGGGTATCTTTCAGTTTGTAAAAATATGATATCTAAGGCTATGAGTCATTGTGATAACGCTATCGCACAGTGGCTGAAGGAACGGAAGCAGACTCTGGAAGTCTTGTCGGCAGAGGAAACGAGGGACGTACAATCTTAAACACATTGCCAGTTTTCTTATGGTTCGTAAAAGATATAAAATTGCTCCCATTAATGGAAAAGTCCATTAATGGGAGCAATTTTATGGCGCAGTCTTGCCGTCTTCGATAGCTTTAGGGACGAGAAATACCTCCGCTGGGGAGTTTTTATACTGATTCCCTATTGACATGCTTAATATAAAATCAAAGAGCCAGGTCAAAAGATTTCAATGCAAAGGGCGCAAAGATTTGCAAAGGAAAACCTTGAAAGATTTTTAGAACCGCTAAATCAATTAAAATGCATAAATTATAATTATGTTAATTCGTTTTTTTTGATTAGTAGTTTAGGCTTTCTTTTTCCTTTGCGCCCTTTCTGTTCAGTCTTTGCGTTGAAATCCTTTGACTTTGATCTTCGGCTCAACATAAGCACGCACAAAACGAATTAGTCTTACAGCGCCACGGTCTTGGTGGCCACGTTTTCGCAGAAGGCGCGGTCGTGCTCGACAAAGAGGATGGTGGGCTTCCAGGTGAGCAGCAGCTCCTCAATCTGCATTCTCGACAGCACGTCGATGTAGTTCAGAGGCTCGTCCCAGATATGGAGATGGGCTTTTTCGCTGAGGCTGCGGGCGATGAGCACCTTCTTTTTCTGGCCGGCGCTGAAATCGCCCATGTCCTTTTCAAACTGGGGCTTGGTCACGCCCAGCTTGTCCAGGATAGCCTTGAAAAGGCTTTCATCGACGCCCGACTCCCTGGCGTAGTCCGTTAGGCTGCCGCTCAGGCCGGATGTGTCCTGAGGCACGTAGGAGATGATCAGCTGGCCGTTCTTTCGCAGCGCGCCCCTGTGGGGGACCTCTTCGCCGCACAGCAGCCTGACGATGCTCGACTTGCCGCTGCCGTTGCGCCCCGTCAGCGCGATCCGGTCGCCTTGGTCGATGGTGAAGGAAAGCGGGCCGCAGACCTGTTTCGCGCCGTAGACGACGCAGAGGTCCTCCAGTTCCGCCAGGCGTTTTGAGTGGAACTGAAGCTGCGCCAGCTTCAGGTTTTCGGCGCTGTCCACGTTTCTCAGCAGTCTTGACTTTTCCTCGGCGGCGGTTTCCTGACGCGCCTCGATCACCTTGGAGACCTTCATCATCTTGGCCGCTTTATGTCCTACGTAGCCGCGGTCGGTCTTCGTTCCGCAGGGCAGGCGGCCGTTTTTTTTCTTCTCGGTTTTCGACGACCAGGCCGAAGTGCGCCGCGCGGCTTCAGTCAGCTTGCGGATGTCCTTTTTCAGCAGGTCGTTGCGGGCCTGTTCATAGCTGTCCTGACGCCGCTTGTTCTCCAACCAGGTGGAGAAGTTGCCGCTCTGGATCTCGATGTTCTGCCTGTTGATGGACATGATGTGATCGATGCAGTGGTCCAGAAAGGCGCGGTCGTGGGAAACCAGGATGAAGCTTTTTTTCGAGTTCAGGTAGCGGCTCACGATCTCTCGCGCCGCCAGGTCCAGGTGGTTGGTGGGTTCGTCGATGAGCAGGTAGTTGTTTTCCTTCAGAAACATCGCGGCCAGCAGGACCTTGGTCTGCTCGCCCTTTGAGAGGGTGCCGTAGGGCCGGCCCAGGACCTCGTCGGCGACCTGCAGCGCCGCCAGTTCCTTCTTGAACTGCCACAGCTCGAAGCCGGGACTGACGGCCAGGGCCGCGTCGAGGGCCGTCCTGCCGGTGTCGGGCACGTCGTAGGGGAAGTATTCGAAGTCCATGGACGACGAGATGGTTCCTCCGTGATCGAGCCGCCCCATAAGCAGCCGCAGCAGCGTGGTCTTGCCACGGCCGTTGCGCCCCGTGATGCCCAGCTTCCAGTCCGTGTCGATCTGGAAGCTCACGTCTTTAAAGACAGGATCGTGGCTGCCCTCGTAGGTGAAAGACAGATTGGCGGCGTTGATGAGAGACATGAAAAGTTCTCCTTTCAGGGACGCCCCGGCAGCTTGAGCAGCTGGACGCAGAGGCGTTCCATTTTGGCCGACGTGAACTGCAAGTGCCGCTCCATGCGCTCCTGGGCCAGCCTTTCGTCGCCGGCGGCGATGGCGTCGCCGATGGCGCGGTGCTCGCCGATCAGGCGTTCGGGCCACTGGTCATAGGGCGTCAGAAGCACGTTCAGCCCCATGACGGCGCCGATGCGCTCCACCGCCGCCGAGATTCCCTCGTGAACGCGAAGGAGCACCTGATTGTGCGCCGCCGTGATGACCAGCTTATGGAACAGGTTGTTCCAGCGGTTGCCCTGTACGTGGCCGTCGGCCGGGCGGCTTTCGTAGATGCGGGTCAGCTGGAGGAGGCATTCCTCCATGCGCCTCAGATCCTCGTCGGTGCGGCTGCGCGCCGCCATGGCCGCCGCCGGTCCCTCGAGGATGATGCGGGTTTGGTAGGCCTGGGGGATGGCGTCCACGGGCCAGCTCGAGAAGAGCTGCAGGCTCTGGGTCAGTTCCTCCAGAGGATGGTCGCTGACGAACATGCCCTCCTTGCCGCGCAGCTTGATGACGCCCAGGGTCTCAAGCACCACGAGCGCCTCGCGGATCGATGACCGGCTGGCGCCGAACAAGGCCGCCAGCTCGCGTTCCGTGGGAAGCTTGCCTGCCGTGACGATGGTCCCGCTGCGGACCGCCTCGTAAATTTTATTCGCTAAATCCTGCCGTGCCGACGCCATGGCATTCGCCTCTTTCATGGGAATCTCAAATTCGGGGGGAATATCAGTTGACTTTCCACGTATCGCATGATATAAATTAACTATAGCACATTTGGTCGTCCTTGGTCAACCAAATAAAATCAAAATTAATGGGCCGGGATTTTTTTACGTTTGTGCGCCGGCTCTTCGCTGAGGAGTGATTTTTCGTTATGAAAGCCACTGCCATGGTTCTGGAAAAGTTCGGCGCGCCGCTGAAGCCGCGGGAGTTTGAGATTCCGCGGCTCAGTGACGGGGAAGTGCTGATCCGCCTGACCGCTTCGGGGATCTGCGGTTCCGACGTGCATATCGCGAGAGGCGAGGATCCCCGCACGCCTTTGCCCATGATCATCGGCCACGAGGGCGTGGGCGTGGTGGAAGATATCTGCGGCGCCAAAAACTCCCTCGAAGGCGAAAAGCTGTCCGCGGGCGACGCCGTGATCTGGGACCGGGGCCTTCCCTGCGGGGAGTGCTGGGCCTGCGTCGTCGAGAAGGAGCCGGCGCTGTGCGCGTCGCGGCGCACCTACGGCATCTCGGTGCCCTGCTCTGAATTTCCCTACCTGAACGGCTGCTACGCCACCCACCTGATTCTGCGCAAAGGCGCTCACATACTGAAGATCAAAGATAAAATCGACCACGGCAGCCTGGTGGCGGCGTCCTGTTCGGGGGCCACGGTAGCCCACGCTTTTGAACAGGTTTCGCTGCGGCAGGGAGCCTCGGTGGTCGTCCAGGGGCCGGGGCCTCTGGGGGCCTTCGCCGTGGACTTCGCTCTCGCCAAAGGGGCCGCGCAGGTGATCCTGATCGGCGCGACGGCTTCCCGGCTTGAGATATGCAAAGCCATGGGAGCCGCGGCGGCGCTCGACCGCCGCGCCACCACCGAGGAGGAGCGCCGCCAGTTTATCTTCGACGCGACGGCGGGCCGCGGCGCCGACCTGGTCTTCGAGTCCACCGGCACGGTGGCCGGCGTAAAAGAGGGCCTCGCGCTGGTCCGCCGCGGCGGGACCTACCTGTCGGCCGGCGTGGCCGTGCCCGAGGGGACCGTGGATATCGACTGGTTCGACATCACGCGGCGCAACATCAGGATTCAATGTTCCTGGGTCAGCTCGGCGTCCCATCTGGTGCAGGCCGTGGCGCGCGTTCTGGCCCGCCCCGAGGCCTACGCCAAACTGGTCACTCACCGTTTCCGCCTTGAACAGGCTAACGAGGCCCTGGCCGCCGTGGCTGATAAACAGGCCATGAAGGTCATTTTCAATTTACCAGAGTGCGGCGTCACTCGCTAAACGTCCCAGCTGCTCGGAACTCTCCCCGAGGCAATCCTCGGAGTACGTCAAGTACGCCTCCGGTTGCCTCGGGGGAGAGTTCCCTCGCACCTGGAACGTTTATCGAGCGCAGCCTCCCTGCGCTGCTGAAAAAAGAGATGGTTCAGCAGTACAGGTCAAAATCTTAAAGCGCAAAACTTTGTAGAATAATGCTAATTATCAATAGAACAGCTGAACTTAACGTCCGGGGCCGGCCCGAGGGGCCTTGCAGTCGCTAAAGACTATCTCGGCTGTTCGGCCTGCCTATACTCGCTTGGTGGATACCCTTCGGGTCGTCCCCTCCGTGCCTATTTTGCGTTTTTATTGCAAAATAGTATAAAACGTGTAAATCAGCAAAAAATCTTGGTAAATCTCATTCCGATTGAACTGCTGAGCGTATTTGGCCTTTATTTGGGGTTAACTTTGCGATCCTCTGCGTGACCTTTGCGATTTAATCTTTCGATCTTGCTTTTGAACCGGCTCTTACGCCAGCAGCGCAAGGAGGCGGCGTTCGATAAACGTTCCAGGTGTGAAGAAGCCTTCCCCCGGCCCAACCGGAGGCGTACGTTATGTACGTTGAGGATTGGGCCGGGGAAGGCTTCGAGCAGAGTTGCACGTTTAGCGAGTGACGCCGGTACCCCGCAGTTTTTTTGAGAGCTGTTATCCTGCCTTGGGTGGGATTATTTTGCCCCTGAGGGGGCTTGAGGAGGTTTTTTGAATCATGAGGAAGTTTTTAGCAGTTCTTGCAGCAGTCGCGCTGGTTGGAGTTCTGAGCTGCGCCGCCTTCGCCGAACCCGTTATGGTCGATTCCGCGAAGTACAAGAAGGCCGGCCCTTACGTGGTGGGCCTGAGCAACGTGTCGCCCGCCAACGCCTTTAAGGTCGCCATGGTGGAGGAGTTCAAGGCCGCCTGCGAGGCCCGCCCCGACCTCATCAAGGCCTATTACGTCACCGACGCCGGCGGCCAGGTGGCCAAGCAGATCGCCGACATCGAAGATCTCATCGCCAAGGGCGTGGATCTCCTTCTCGTGACCGCCACCAACCCCGCCGCCATCTCGCCCGTGGTCAACAAGGCCGTGGCCCGCGGCATCGTGGTGGTCTCCTTCGACAACGTGGTCAAGACCGACAAAGTCACCGTCCGCGTGGAGGCCAACGAGACCGCCCTCGGCGTCCAGAACATGGAATGGCTGTGCAAGAAGCTGAACGGCCAGGGCGACATCGTCATGCTGGGCGGCATCGCGGGCACTTCCAGCGCGACGCTCCGCTGGGACGGCGCTCATGAAGTGCTTAAAAAATACCCCGGCGTCAAGGTCGTCGGCGAAGCGTGGGTCAACTGGGCTTTCGATAAGGGCAAGGCGGCCATGGAGAACTTCCTCGCGGCCAATCCCAAGATCGACGGCGTCTGGACCGACGGCGGCGGTTCCGCCCAAGGCGCTCTCACGGCCATGGTCGAGGCGGGGCGCGTGGTTCCCATCGTTGGCACCGCCAGCAACGGCTACTGCAAGCTTTGGGCCAAACTGAAGGCCGAGAGCGGCTTCGAGAGCTACACCGCCACCAACCCTCCATTCTGCAGCGTGACCGCCCTCGAATACGGCCTGAAAGTCCTGGCCGGCGAGCCCGTTCCGCACGAGATCAAGACCGAACTTGAAGTGGTGGACAACAGCAACCTCGACAAATGGGTCCGCGACGACCTCTCCGACGTCTTCTGGGTCCACACAAAGCTGTCCGCCGAAAAGACCACGGAGCTCTGGGGGCGCAAATAGGGTAGAGTTCCGGCGTCACTCGCTAAACGTGCAACTCTGCTCGAACCCTTCCCCGGCCCAATCCTCGGAGTACATCAAGTACGCCTCCGGTTGGGCCGGGGGAAGGCTTCTTCACACCTGGAACGTTTATCGAGCGCCGCCTCCCCGCGCTGCTGACGCGAGCTGCGGTTCAACAGCTTTAGAGTCAAAAGATTGAATCGCGAAGGTTCGCAAAGGAAAAACTTTAAAGACTTTTAGAATCGTAAACCCCAGTAAAGCCTACAAATTATTATCATGTTGGATCATTTTCAGTTATTGATTCAGGCTTTGTTTTTCCTTTGCGAGCCTTTGCGTCCCTTCGCGTTGAAATCTTTTGACCTGGCTTTTCAGCCCGAGAAATGACAACTTGTGATTTAAAGAAATAAACTCGCGCGGGGAGGGGAAGGATCCCCTTTCCGCGTTTTTTGTCCTTTGCGGCGAAGTTTCAGGCGGCATATACTGTGAACTGAGGAGGCTCCTATGACCACTCCCTTTATCGAGATGCGGGGCATCTCAAAAAAGTTTGCCGACGTTCAGGTGCTCTCGTCGGTGGATTTTTCCTGCGGCAGGGGGGAAATCCACGGGCTGATCGGGGCGAACGGCGCCGGTAAGTCCACTTTGATAAAAACTCTCAGCGGGATTTACAGCCCCACCGAGGGATCTATTTTCGTAGACGGAAAAGAGACGGTTATTCAGTCGCCCGCGCAGGCGTCGGCGCTGGGGATCAGCGTGATCCATCAGGAATTCGACCTGATCCCCCAGATGACGGTGGCGCAGAACCTGTTTCTGGGCCGCGAGCCGAGGAAGAAGGGCTTTTGGGGGAAGCTTGGGGCCGTCGATTTCGACAGGCTCTACGCCGACACCCGCGCCTATCTCGCCCTTGTGGGGCTGGACGTGCAGCCCTGGCAGCTGGCGTCGGAGCTGAGCATCGAACAGAAGCAGCTGGCGGCCATTGCCAAGGTGCTCTCCCAGGACGCCCGGCTCATCGTCATGGACGAACCCACGGCGGCGCTGAACGGCGCCGAGGTGGAACGGCTTCTCAAGCTCATCGGCGACATCAGCCAGCGCGGCTGCGGCGTGATCTTCATCTCCCACCACATGGAGGAGGTCATGCAGATCTCCCACAGGATCACGGTGCTGCGCGACGGCTGCGTGGCAGCCACCCGCGACAGGGCCGATATGGACGAAGAGACGGCCGTGCGCCTCATGACGGGCAAGGACGTGGTGCAGAAGCGCCTGCGCGGCCAGCCCCCGCGGGAGGCCGCCGTGCTGGACGTGCGGCGGCTGTCCCGCGCCGGCAGCTTTACCGGCGTGTCCTTCACGCTGCACGCCGGCGAGATCATGGGCATGGTGGGCCTTGAGGGCCAGGGCCAGCGCGAGATCCTGCGGGCGCTCTACGGCGACTGCGGCGTCGACGGCGGAGAAGTGTGGCTGATGGGTGCGAAGCTGGACCTGCGCTCGCCTTCGGACACCCTCGCCCGCGGCGTGGTCTTCGTGCCCGAGGAGCGGAAGGAAGAGGGGCTCTGCCTCCACCTGGACGTGAATCAGAACATGGCGCTCTCCACGCTGCACCGCCGCGCCGACCACGGCGTGATCCGGACGGCCGCCGAGCGCGAGGAGGTCCTGCGCTTCATGAGCGCCGTCCGCCTTTCGCCGGCCGACCCGGCGAAGGTGGTGGGCACGCTGTCGGGCGGTAACCAGCAGAAAGTGGTGGTGGCCCGCTGCCTGGCCTGCCGGCCTTCGGTGCTGCTCTTCGCCGAGCCGACCCGCGGCATCGACGTGGGCGCGAAGGAGGAGATCTACCGCCTGATCCGGAGCATGGCCGATTCGGGCAGCTCCATCCTGGTGGTCTCCGGCGACATTTCGGAGCTGCAGCTGATCTGCGACCGCATTCTGGTGGTCCACCGCGGCCGCATCGTGGATTCCATCGACGGCGAAGAGGCCACGCGCGAGCGGCTGATGCGCTCCATGTGGGGCATGGGCGGCGCGAAACGAGAGGAGGAACCGGCATGAGTGTCGAGACGAAGAACGCCGCGGCTAGGGAGCCCTGGCTCCGCCGGCTGCGCCACAACCCGGCCCTGCCGGTTTACGTTATCACCCTTCTGGTCTTCGGCGGCGCGCTGCTCACGTCGGAGTCCTTCCGTTCGCCCTACAACCTGAACAACGTGATCATCCAGATGGTGGCCCTGGGCGTGGCGGCGCTGGGACAGAGTTTCGCCATCCTCGCCGGCGACGTGGATCTCTGCGTGGGAGGCGTCCTGAGCCTCGCGACGGTCCTCTGCGCCACGCTGATGAAGGACAGCCTCAGCTCCATGCTGGCCGTGAGCGCGCTGTGCGTCGCGTCGGGCCTGCTGATCGGCGTGATCAACGGCGTGCTGACCACGGTGATCAAGCTCGACGCCATGGTGACCACCTTCGCCTCCAACTCCATGCTCATGGGCTTCGCCCTGTGGATTCTGCCGTCGCCCGGCGGCGAGATCCCCTACGAGTATATGGCCTGGATCGACATCACCCTGTGGCAGGTTCCTCTGCCGCTGATCCTGCTTCTGGTCCTGCTTCTGGCCTCCCATTTCATCCTGGACAAGACTGTGCTGGGGTTCCATATCCGCGCGGTCGGCGGCGGCCCGCGCTCGGCCTTCACGTCGGGCGTCAGCCTGCTGAAGGTCAAGATCGAGGCCCACGCCATCGCGGGGCTGATGGCGTCGCTGGCGGGGCTCTTTCTGGCCGCGCGGATGGGGTCGGGCGACGCGCTGGCGGGCGTGCCCTTCTCCATGGACTCCATGACGGCGGTCATCGCCGGCGGCGCAGCCTTCTCCACGGGAGTGGGGAGCGTCATGGGCAGCACCGCGGCGGCTTTTTTAATCACCGTGCTGGGCAACGCGTTCAACCACTGGGGCGTGTCCACCTACTGGCAGTACGTCTTTAAGGGGCTGCTCCTGGTGATTGCCGTGACGGGCTCGGCCTTCAGAATCCGGCTCGCCATGAGGCGCCGCGTGAAGAAAGAGAGGGACGGGCGATGAAAAAACTGCTGAAAGCTCTGCGCAGCCCTCAGATGGGTAACACGCTCTACATCTCCGTCGTGGCGGCGGTCCTTCTGGCCGTTTCGGGGCTGATCGCGCCGGGATTTTTGGCTTTCTCCAACCTCATGAACCTGATGCGCCAGGCGGCGCCTTTGGGGATCATCTGCATCGGCCAGACTCTGGCGATCCTGACCAGCGGCGTGGACCTGTCGGTGGGTTCCATGGCGATCTTCACCAACGTGCTGGCGGCGAACATCATGCAGGGGCAGGACGCCAACAACCTGGCGGCTTTTGCGGCCTGCGCGGCCGTGGCCATAACCGTGGGGCTGATCAACGGCGTGGCGGTGGCGAAGGTCGGCATCAACCCCTTCGTGATGACCCTGGCCATGGGCATCGTCTGCAACGGCGCGGCTCTGGTCTACTCCGGCGGCGCGGCGGGCGGCGCGGCTTCGCCCTTTATCCGCTTCGTCGGCGCGGGGCGCGTCGGCGAAATTCCCGTGGCCGTTATCGCCTGGGCGGTTTTGGCGGCGGCGACGCTGTTTTTGCTGTCGCGCACCACGCTGGGGCGGCGAATTTACGCCGTGGGCTCCAACAAGAAGACGGCCCGCCTGGCGGGCGTCAACGTGCCGGGCGTCCTGATCCTCACCTACGTGCTGAGCGCCCTGTCGGCCATGGTGGCGGGGCTTCTGGTCACGGGGACCATGGGCGTGGGCACCTTTGAATGGGGCTTCGACTACCGCCTGATTTCCATGGCGGCGGTGACCATGGGCGGCACGGTGTTCTCCGGCGGCCAGGGCGGCTACGCCGGTTCCTGCGTCTCCGCCGCCGCCCTGATACTGCTCAACAGCCTGCTGACCATCGTGCGCATCTCAGAACCTCTGCGCCAGATGATCTACGGCGGCGTGATCCTGTTCTCGCTGTGGGCCAGCGCCCGTAAGGACCCGGGGAGGTGAGGGCCGTGAAAACGGAAAAGTACGGCGTGCTCGTGATCGGTTCGGGCGGCGCGGCGCTCCGCGCGGCTATCGCGGCTATTGAAAGGCGGCCGGGAAACTCTGTGGCGCTGATGACCAAAGGCCGCCTGGGCCACAGCGGCGTCACGGCCAAGAGCTGTTCCGACCGGATGGCCTTTCACGCCACCATGCCTTATACGGAGCCGGGCGGCCCGGACAACTGGAAGTATCACGCCGCTGACGTGTTCCGTATCGGCGGTTTCGTGTCCGACGAGGACCTGGCGGAAACTCTGGCGCGGCGCTCAGGCGAAGCTTTGGAGTACCTGCTCTCGCTGGGCGTGCCGTTCCAGAAAACTCCCGGCGGCCGGGTGGACCAGTTCGTCACCGACGGCTCGGAGTACGCCCGCGCGGCCTATACGGGGCCCGACACGGCCCTGCGCATCGAGGCGGCGCTGGCGAGGCGGCTGGGAGAGCTGTCCGTGACGGTCCTGGAACACCGCGCGGCGGTGGGGCTGCTCAAACGGGACGGCCGGGTCTGCGGCGCTCTGACGCTTGACGAAAACAACCCCGACGAGCCTCTGCCGGTCGAGGCGGGCGCGGTGATCCTGGCCACGGGCGGCGGCGGGCAGATTTACGCCCAGAACGTGTTCCCTCCCGAGAACACGGGCGAGGGCTTCGGCATGGCTCTGGCGGCGGGGGCCGAACTGGTGAACATGGAGTTCGTCCAGCTCGGCGCGGCCTCGCTGGCGACGAAGTTCAACTGCTCGGGCAGCATGTTCCGCTCCATGCCGCGCCTGGTGGACCAGTCGGGGCGCGAGATCCTGCCGGAGTACTTCGACAGGGTCCCGCCGCTGAGGGACGCGGGGCTTTCAGAGCGTTTCAGCGTGGTCTTCCGCAAGGGGGCCAGCTGGCCCGTGTCGCTGGAGCACGACACCCATATCGTCGATCTGGCGGTCTACCGCGAGACGTGCCGGGGCTGCAGGGTTTACCTGGATTACTCGGCCAACCCCGCGGGATTTTCCTTCGCGCTGCTGCCCGAAAAGGATCAGGCGCGCTATCGCGCCGAGATGACGCGCGACCTTGGCGCGCCCGCCCGCGACGCGTCGCCGCTGAACCGCCTGCGGGAGATCAACCCCAAGAGCGTGGCCTGGTTCAAGGCCCGCGGCATCGACCTCGAGCGGGGCGACCCTGTGGAGATCGGCATCTGCGGCCAGCACTTCCAAGGCGGCGTTAAAATCCACGGGCAGGCCGAAACATGCGTTCCCGGGCTGTACGCCGCGGGCGAATGCGCCGGCGGCCAGCACGGGGCGAACCGTCCCGGCGGCCACGCCCTTTTGGACTGCCAGGTCTTCGGCCGGATCGCCGGCGAAGCCGCTTCGGACTTTGCGGCCTTGGCCGGTTCCGTGGAGCCCGACGCGGCGTCGATGGCGCGGGCTCTGGAGGTCTTCGGCCTGGAAGAGGCCGCTCCCGGCGGCGTCACGGCTTCGGAAGCCCGCGCCGCGGTTCAGAATATCATGAGCGGCTGCGCCTCCGTGTTCCGAACGGAAGAACGCCTGGAGCGCGGCCTTGAGGACCTTCAAAAGCTGCGCGGGCGCGGCCTCAGGACCGACGGCGCGGGACGGCTCTTCGCTGTCGAGACCTTCTGGATGTTCCCTCTGGCCGAAGCCGTGCTGCGGTCAGCCCTGCTCCGCGACGAGAGCCGCGGACCCCATCTGCGCTTTTCCGATGAGGGCAGCCTGACGCCGCTGCCGCGGGACGAGGGGCGCTGGCGGCGCTGCAACGTGGTCCGCCTGGGGCCCGAGGGCATGACCGTGGAGCCCCGCGATCCCGTGATTTTAACCTTTTGTGGCGAGAATTCCCGCCGCCTCTAAGGCGGCGGGTTAAACCCCGGGGCCCGGGGGGATAGCTCGTGAACGCTGGTATGTATCAATGTGCCTCGAACGAGAAGCCCCCGCTTCTGCCGCTTTCAGGCGGCAAGCGGCGGGAGCAGGTCACATGATTTCAATGAGGCTCCAAAGGAGAGACAGCTATGACAGAACACAGTCGATTCAACTACAAGAACGGCCAGGAACTGCGCTGCGACGCCGAACGCATGGGGCTTCACCTGCCCTGGTCCGACGACCTGAGCGTCCTGGCGTCGCCTCTGGCCGTCGGCCGCCGCCGCGTGAGCAACCGTTTCGCCGCGCTGCCCGTGGAAGGGCGCGACTCCAACTTCGACGGCACGCCCAGCGAGCTGACCTTCCGCCGCTATCGCCGCTACGCCGCTGGCGGCTTTGGGCTGATCCACTTCGAGGCCGCGGCGGTCTGGCAGGGCGGGCGTTCCAGCGACCGCCAGCTTCTTCTTGCCGAAGAGACGGCGCCGCGGATCAAGGCGCTTTTGGAGGCTGTCCGTGAAGCCGCCGCCGCGGGGCTGGATCAGAAGCCCCTGTGCATCCTGCAGCTTCAGGAGAGCGGACGCTACCGCCGCGCCACAGGGACGGTCCCCGGCCTGGCATGGCCCGACGCGGAGTTCGACGCGCGGGCGAAGGTCCCCCAGGGGACGCCCCTTCTGACCGACCAAGAGCTGGACGGGATTTTAAAGCATATGGCCGCCGCCGCCGCGCTGGCCTATCAGATCGGATTCGACGGCGTGGACGTGAAAGCCTGCCATCGCTATCTGCTGTCGGAACTGCTGGCGGCCCGGCGGCGGCCAGGGAAGTACGGCGGCTCCTTCGAGAACCGCGTCCGCATGGTGCTCGACGCCATAGACGGCATTCGCTCCGCCGTGCCCGACCCGGAATTCCTGATCTCCAGCCGCCTCAACATCTACGACGCCATCGCCGGAGGCTGGGGCGTGGGCGAGGGCCTGACGCCAGACCTGACGGAGCCGCTGAAGCTGATCGGCCTGATGGAGCGCCGGGGCGTGAGCTACATCTCAGCCACCTGCGGCACGCCCTATGGCCGCGCCTGGGTCAACCGTCCCTTCGACCGCCTGATCCCCGGCCAGCCTCCGGCCCCCGAGCACCCCATGGAGGGCGTGTGCCGCGGCCTGGAACTGACCGCCGCCGTCCAGAAAGCCTATCCGGCCATTCCCATGGCGGGCTTCGGCTGCTCCTGGTTCAGGCAGTTCCTGCCCAACGTGGCCGCCGGGGCCATCGCTGAGGGCGGCGCGCAGTTCGCCGGCTTGGGGCGCATGATCTTCGCCTATCCCGACATGCCCCGCGACGTCCTTTCCGGCAAAGGCGCCGACCCCGCGAAAAGCTGCGTCACCTGCAGCCTCTGCAGCCAGGTCATGGCCCGGGGCGGCCGCGCCGGATGCTACGTGCGGGACCGCGAGGTCTACGACCTGCTGAAAGCTGAAAATCGATAAGGACAACAAGAGCGGCGCCAAGACTCCCAAGGGAGCCGCGGCGCCGCTCTTATCTTCTTTTTGACCGGCCGTCGCGTCGTGCCGGCTTTCGTGCTAATTCTCTATTGAAAAGCTTAATACAAAATCGAAGAGTCACGTCAAAAGATTTCAACGCAAAGATACTGTGTTTTTTGTCAAGGGCCAACAGGCAAGAAAATACAAAATAGGAGATAACACAAATCTGAAGCTGTAAGAATCGCTAACTTTAC
>SFDM01000020.1 GCA_004558205.1 Pyramidobacter piscolens | reverse complement strand
GACAAGGGCGTGAAGTACGCTCTTGACGCCTCGGCGCTGTGGCATCACGAGTTTTTGGATCGGGGGCCGCGTTACGACTGGACGCTTCTGGGCGGTCCCGGCGTCACGAAATGGCGCGAAGGCGCGGGCCGCGACAGCGTGGGCCTGAACCTGGGGGCTGAGTTCAGCGACAGCGACCGCTTCAGCGTGCGCGCCGCCGCGGGCACCGAACTCTTCCGCCCCGGCGCCAGCAGCTTCACCGGCTCCCTGCGGCTGGAATGGAAGTTCTAAAGCGTCGTTCTGAAGAGCCAAGTCAAAAGATTTCAACGCGAAGGGACGCAAAGGTACGCAAAGGAAAAACTGAAGCCATGAGAATTCTTCTGTCATTTACAAAAGTTGTTTTTCATGTATTTCATCTTTTGCTTTTCCTTGTTTTCGGGTTTTCCTTTGCGGCCCTTTGCGCCCTTCACGTTGAAAATCTTTTGACCTGGCCTTGGCGTTTCAATCTTTTGACCTGAATGGAAGTTCTAAAAGCGGGCTGAAAAAAATGTTCCACGTGGAACATTTTCAGAGGGCTGAAAAAGATGTTCCACGCAGAACATTTTCAGATGATCGGACTGGGGGAAGCGGGGCAAGCTTCATATTCGGCCTGCCGGCGCTCCCAATGGGGGTTCCGTCCTGGCGAAAGGGGATTCGCGCTGGTCAGCGGTTCAGCAGCTCGTCGATGTGTTGTGCCAGGGCGGCGTCGGCTTCGGTTTGGGGGATTTCGCCGTCCTTCAGCGTCGGCATGGGATCGTCGAACAGGCCCAAAGCTTCCTTCGCCGCGAGGATTCGCGCCGCGGAGCGGCGCAGTTTCTCCCGCGAGAGGAGGCCGCTTTGAAGGTCCTCGTACAGAGCCTTGAGCGTCGCCAGCTGGTCTTCGCGGCTGTGTCCGTCAGCCCCGAAAAGGAGCACGTCCACGCCGGCGTTCAGGGCCAGGCGCGACGCCAGGGGCAGAGTCCATTTTTTCACGATGGCGCCCATGCCCATGGAGTCGGTGACGATCAGGCCCTGGAACTTCCAGCGATCCCTGAGTATGGAGAGAATCGCCGGCGAGAGCGTGGCGGGAAGCTCCGCGTCGAGCTTCGGCGCCAGGATGTGGGCGGTCATCACCGCGGGGACGCCGCTTTCGACGGCCCCCTTAAAGGGAAGAAGTTCGAATCCTTCAAGCTCCTCCATGGAGCGATCCACCCTAGGCAGGCTCACATGGGAGTCCACGGAGGTGTCGCCGTGTCCCGGAAAGTGTTTCACCGACGTCATCACGCGGGCTTCCTTGTGGGCGTCGAGGATTTCGCGCCCGAAAGAGAGGACCCGTTCAGGCTCGCTGCCCAGGGCTCTGCTTCCTATGATGGGATTGGCGGGATTGCTGTTCAGATCGAGGCAGGGAACGCAGTTCCAGTTAAAGCCCAGCTTCCTGATCTGGCGGGCCGAGGCCGAAGCGGCGGCTCGAATCAGGGCGGGATCCCCGAGAGAGGCTATATCGCCGGTCGGCGGAAAGTGGGTGCAGCCCTGTTCCTCCCTGAGGCGCGCGACGCGGCCGCCCTCCTGGTCCACCGCCACGAAAAGAGGCGGTACTCCCCATCCTTTGGCGCAGTTTTGCAAATCCCCAATGAGTCTGGCGATCTGTGCGGGGTTTTGAAGGTTGTCGGGCTTCGAAAAGAGGATCACGCCGCCGATGCGGTAATCTCTGATCATCTCCTTGACCTCATCGGACAGCGAAGGGCCTTCAAACCACAGCGTCACCGTCTGCCCGACCAGGCTTCGGTCGTCCAGGTCCTCGGGTTTCACTATCGCTGCTTCCGCGGAAACAGAAAGGGCAAAGGGCGTCAGCAGCAGAACCGCGGCGATGAGAGCTTTTCTGTTCCAGGCTGCGGCGGTCCGGCGCAAAGCTGAAAAAAGGAATTTCCTTCTGCTTTGCCAGGTTGAACGTTTCTTGATGTTTTCCATGGTTACCTCTAAGTTTTTATGAGATTTAAAATAAATTTAAATGCGGAAACGGCAGTCTACGCTTTTCGGAGCGGCCTTCGGCTGCGCAATGCGCGATCCCGTTTGAATACGCGCAGGAAGTCCGGGGGGCTTGGCAACAGAATGTAGTGCAGATGATTCTCTGTAGACCCTGCCTCTAAATAGTGTATAATAAAGACCTCCGCCTCTTTGAAAAGGGCAGAGGTCTTTTTTTGATGAGTTCTGTGTGGACGCGCGCCGCGTTTTGTTTTTGAGAGGCAAGTCGTAAAAGAGCCGTCCTGTTATGGAAGCGGAGCTCTTTATTAGGCTGCTTGCCCATTAAACGGATAAACTGGAGCCCGGGGTTGACCCGAGGAGCATTCAGCCGCTTCGGACATACTCGGCCTGTGCAGCTCGGCGGATCCCCCTCGGATAACATCCAGCATTTCGATTGGCATGGGTATTAGAGAGCGACGACCTTGCGCAGGCGCGGGACGATAAAAAATGCGAACGCCGCGCCTATTCCCGTCTGAATGATGTCGGTTGCAAGTTCAACCGGCGCTGCGGCGGGACCGTAAAGGACGGCTGCCATGGCTGTATAGCCCGTGATCATGATCAGAGCGCCTGCCGCGAGGGCCTTTTTTTCGCTTCTGGGAGCCAGGCGCCCCACGACGTATCCTTCGGCCCCTTTGATGACGAAAGTGAAGGGAGCCCAGAGAGGGTAGCCCAGAAGCAGATCGGCGAGTGCGGCGCCCACGCTTCCGCACAGGCCGCCGAAGACGCCGCCGCCCATGAGGGCCACGCTGTAAATAATCCCTTCTCCGAGGTTGAAATAAAGCCGGAAACCGGGAACCGGAAGGCTGAGAAAGGTGGCGCAGGTAACAAGGGCGGCGCAGAGCGCCCCCAGCGCCGTTTTTTGCGTTGCGGTGGAAATCTTGACCAACCTATTTTGTCTCCTTTCGGAATCATGCAGGTTTGAAGAACCGCGGAGGAAGGGCGGAGTGCCGCTGTGGAACCGGCCTTCCGGAGAGGCTTCGCTGGAGCGGTTTTTGGGGGCCGCTGAATCTTCCAGGTATTGCAGCGGACGCCGGCGTTTCTTCAAATCCCTGAGTTTTCAGTGTTATTCCATATTATAGCTGATTTTGCGAAAAGCGCCACGCGCGGCGGACTGTTTTTTGAGGAACTTTTTCGCGGGATAGTGATTTACGCGCGAAGAACTAGTATAATAAGCTGAAGATTGTGCGTTGACGCCTATGTCGATTTTTTTACAATATAACGGACTTCTGTGCCCCCGCGGCCGGCGGTTGGGAGACCGCGGGAGAAGTCGGTCGGTTGAACGCTGTGGTGATTGGCGTTTAACAGAGGAGTTGATGATATCCAGTGAGTTTTTTAAGCAATGATCCAAATCGCAGGATTTTCTGGGCGCTCATGGGTGCCATGGCGATTCTGGCGGTGGGCGCGGCTTCTTTTGCGGTCTTTTATTCCGGCAAAAGCGGGATTTCTGACAAATTTTCCACGTCGTCTTTATTCCCCCCTATTGAAGCACACGCCGCCCTCGCGGGAAAGGATGACTTTCAGAGTCCCCGCGTGTCATCGCCCTTGCTCCCGCAAGCTCCTGAATATGACGACGGCAGCCTTGTGCTCGACGAAATCGTCCCCGATGAGGATCCTCTTGACGGAGGGCGCCTCGCCATTGTTCGCCCCCGCCTTGACCAGGGCCTCCCTTTTACTCAGCCGCTTGCGGTTCATAACACGCCCATGTCTCTGCCCCTTCCCGAGGTCAGCGAGCAGATTTTTGACGGCGGCGACGTGATCGAAAAGCTTCTTCCCGAGTCTGAATCGATAGACGAGTCGGAGGAGGATCCCTGGATTGAGCATACCGTGGGCAAAGGCGAAAGGCTTGTGGATATTTCCCGTAAATACGGGATTTTCGTGGCCACCATCACCAAGGCGAACAACATCGCCAACCCCAACCGGCTCTCTCTTGGGCAGGTCCTTCTGATTCCCCGGACCGAAGCCCAGCTTGACGATGTGGTCGAGGAGCAGAAGCGCCGGGCTGAAGAGCAGCTGGTCGCCTGTCAAAAGGCCGATCCTGTAGAGTACAAAAACTACACGGTCAAGAACGGCGATTCACTGTGGACGATCGCGAGCGCCAACAGCCTGAGCATCGACACGCTCTACGGAACGAACGTGATGAGAAACCCCGATAAACTCTTGCCGGGGATGGTGCTGCGGATTCCCAACCAGGACGGCCTGAGCGTGAAAATAGCGAAGGGGCAGACGTTGACGGCCCTCGCCAAGAAATACGGCGTTGCCGAGCAGGCGATTCGCATGGCGAATCGCCTTGACGACAAAATGGTTCCGAAAGCCGGAGAGGAAATCTTCGTGCCCGGTGCCAGCCAGACCGTGGCCGTGTACCGCGGGAGTTCCAGCGGCGGCGGCGCGTCCAGGAAGGCGCCCGAAATCGCCAAAGCCCCGACCGGCGCGGCGGGCCGTTTCTCTTGGCCTCTGAGAGGAAAGATTTCCAGCCCCTTCGGCTGGCGGCGCCATCCTATCGGGAAAGTCCGCTCTTTCCACACCGGTGTCGACATCCGCTCACCGCGGCATACGCCTATCCGGGCTGCCCGCGGGGGGCAGGTGATCTTTGCTGGGTGGATGAACGGCTACGGCAGAGCGGTGGTCATCCGTCACGACGGGGCCTACACGACGCTGTACGCTCACGCGCAGACCCTGAAAGTCCGCAAGGGGGAGAACGTGACGAAGGGCACAGTTATCGCCACCGTCGGCACCAGCGGACGTTCCACGGGGCCCCACCTGCATTTTGAGGTGCGCGTGAACAACAAACCCACGAACCCCATGAGCTTCTTGAGATAATGAGCAAGGAGGAAAAGGCATTGAGAAAATTTTTTCTGACCCTGGCCGCGCTGGCTCTGTTTTGCGGAACGGCTGGCGCTTCCGACAACCCGCTTGAAAAGCAAATCGACCACCTGGAAAACGTCGTCTACGGCGCTCCGCGTTCCGGAGGGCTGATCAACAGGCTTGACGCCGTGGAGAAGGATCTCTATGGAACGGAGCTGCAGGGCAGCCTCGCGGACCGTCAGTCGGCGCATATTGACTTTCTGGAGAAGGGCTCCGACGGTCAACCGTCGCTTCTTTTTAAGCTCAGCGTCGCCGAGTGGGGCTTGGAAGTGGTCAATAACGCGGCTCTGCCTTTGGCGGAAAGAATTCCGGTGGTTGAAAGGCGCCTGGAAGGCGCTTCGCAGGAAGGAAAGCCCATGGCAATGCGCGTGGAGCGGGTTCTGGGACTGGTCGTCTCCGACCCGATCACGTGGCAGCTGATGCCGGTTCCAAGCGGCACTGTGGTCAGGCTTGCGCTGATGGAGACCTTAAGGCCCGCGGTGGCGAAGAAAGACGACCCCGTCAGGTTCTGCCTTACGCAGAACCTGCTTATCGGCGGCAAGCTGGTGGCGCCTCGCGGCGCGCCGGCCCTGGGGCGGATCCTTTCAGTCCGGAAGCCCGGCGCTTTCGGGCGTCCCTCGGAAATCAAAATCCGGTTGGAGTCGTTGAGCACTCTGGGCGCTGACGTGCTTCCATTAACGGAAGGCGAAAAGTCGAAAAAAGCCACGGAATTTGAAGCCAGTTACGCGGCGGCGGCTGGGACCAGCCTGATCGGCGCGATCGCCCTCGGCCCTGTCGGCCTTGTGGGCGGGTTCTTCGTCCGCGGCGACGCGAAGGACGTTCCGGCGGGCTCCGTGATGTATGCTGAAACCTCGGACGCCGCTTCGGTCCAGGTCTACCCCGTTCCCGAGTCCTTAAAGTCGCTGGCGGAGGACGACAAATATCTGGTCGTCTCGGGCGATCAAAGAGTTGAGGCGGTCAATAAACAGCCGGCTGTGGCGCCTGTGTCCGAGCCCCAGCCCAAGAAGGAAATTGACAGTTTGTAGAAATGTGGCGGACCGCGACTTTCACGGAGAGGGGGAGCCCTGTGTGGCCGAAATTGGCTAAAATAACGGGAATTGTCCTGTTTTCAGCGTTGCTTGCTCTCTGGGGAATGGTGTTGAGAGACGATGTAAATCTCACTGCCGGCCTATTGGAAGAGGTAAAGAACATTTACGTGGAGATCGACGGGCTCAACGCTGTCCGCGTGATCGGTGAGGATCTGTGGGAGCTGTCTTCCGGCAGGGTTGTGCGCAGATCCCCCGTGGAAGACCTGAAAAAGATCGCCACGAAGATTACAGGGCCGTCGGGGGTGCGCACGATCAACGCCCCTGAAGGTTCCTACGACAGCGAAAAGGGGCAGCTGGTTCTCCTGAACGCCAGCGGCATATGGGAAAGACCTCAGTACCCCATGGAGTGGAGCACGCCGCAAGCGGTATGGGACCAAAAGGAGAACCTGTGGACCTTCCCTCAGGGCGTGACAGTCAGCGGCGACGTGTATGGCTTGACGGGCGAACGGGCAGTGGTAAAAAATCAGCAGGAAATCCATGTTGAAAACGGGTGTTTACGATGGTGGAAACAGTGAAAATACGCCTCAATTATATGAGCCTGCTGGTGCTTTGCCTGGGAATAGTTTTTGCGAGAACGGCCTGCGCGTCCTCTGTGCTCTCCCCAGAGGCGGCTGCGGAGGAAGGCATTCCTGCGGTGCTTGACGCCGATGGCATCGAGTTCGACGAAAGGACCAACGTGGCGACCGCCACGGGGCATGCCGTACTCCGCTACCAGGGCGTAACGATGAACGCCGACAGCCTTGTGATGTATTCCGATACGGGGCTTGTCCAGGCCTTCGCTTCCGAGGGGAAACAGGTCACGCTCGAGCGGGCTTCCGGCGAACGCCTGGCCGGTTCCTTTTTGGAATATCACCTTGAGTCCTCTTCGGGCTTTATGGACAAGGCTTTCGGAAGCACCAAGGTCGAGCGCGGAACCCTTTACATCAGCGGCCGCAGGACCGAGGTCAAGACCGCCGACGACGCCTACAGGGCGAAGTGGCTGCACGGCAAATACCTTAGAAAATCCGACCCCGACGACCTGATCAACCAGTGGGCCGGCGCAGCTTTCACGACCTGTAAGTTAAAAGATGACCCGCACTATCTGTTTCGCTCGAAAAAGCTTGTGATTGTGCCCGGGAAATACGTGATCATGCATCATCCCCGCGTGTATGCCGGCAAGACCTATCTGTTCACGTCGCCCTTCAACGTCTCCTTCAGACAGGGAAAGAAGAAGGACGGCAAGATCACGATCCGCCCCAATTACGAGGACAAAAAATACTGGGGTGTGGTCGCTTCGACCAACTACGGCTGGGAGAACGGACGGGTCGACCTGAGTCTTGGCTATTGGCACGGTGCGGGCATGGAGTACACGATCCGCGTCGACCAGATGGTGACGAGCTGGATGTCGGTCTACGCCGGCGATAATTATCTTTATGATTCGGACCTGGACGAAGTGAAGTCGCGGCCCTTCTGGGGCGCCAAGTTCGCCCATGACGGATGGACCATGGACGTGGGCTGGGCGCAGAGGGAAAAGCGCTCGGTCGTGAAGCGTCCTGGCGAGAAGGAATACGAGACCACGCTGTGGCGCGATCCCGAAGTGGAACTGAAATCGCCCTGGCTGGGGCTGCACGTGGGAAACCTTTCACAGTACGCCCGCGCTAAGGCAGACTGGGGACGTTTTCAGGAAACGGGTACCTACGGCAAGTCGGCGGCGGGGTTCATAGAGCGCTACGGATGGGGGATCGATTACTATACGGAGTACCCCATTCTTATGGGCGGTTTGACTGTTTCACCCTTTTTCAAAGGCGACTACTGGAATTACGGCTATAAGACCGACGACAGCGCGCGGCAGATCATTACCGTGGGAACTCTGGGAGTCAGGCTTTCGTCGGGAATTTTCGAACTGGGGACGGCCTACGAACAGAAACGGGTCTCCGGCCATACGGGGCTCGCGGGCGGCTGGGATCGGGAAAGCGACTCTGAGACGCTGTATCAGCGCATGGGCATGAAGATCGGCCCAGACCTGAAGTTTGAGGTTCAGGGGATCATTTCCCTCGACGGAAGGACTCGCGAACTTACCTCCATGGGTTATATCCTGACCTACGACAACAGCTGCTGCACCCGCTGGCGCTTGACGGTCAACGACGATCTGACGAACTCCAACAACAACGACTGGATCTCTCTCTCCTTCGAGATCACGGCGTTCCCCGACAGCAAGTTCGTGATCAACGAAAAGAGCCTGGACAACCCCTTTGGACGTCCGGGAGGCTTGAAGATGAAACCTCGCCCGGCCAAGGTAAAGGAGACCTTGATGGAAAAGGAGGGCAGCGAGCAGGCGGATAAAAAAGAGATCCGGCTGCCCGAGATCCTCAAAGAAGGCGCCGAGACTCGGAAATAGGCGCTGGACCTTCCAGCGCCGGTAAAAAAGAATAGGGTACGGCATCCAACGCTGAAGACGGAATACGCTTATAGAAAAGGCCCCGCCCCTTTCTTTCGGGGACGAGGCCTTTTCTCGGGTTTACTGGACCTTGATCTTCGTGATTTTGATCTTGCGGATGCCCATGGGAACTTTCACGGGGATTTCGTCGCCGACGCGGTGGCCGAGGAGGGCGCGTCCAATAGGGCTGACCGACGAGATGCGCCCGTTCTTTGGGTCTGATTCCTCGGAGCTCACGATGGAGTAGACGAACTCTTTGTTGTGAGTGATATCCATGACGGTCACTGCGGTGCCGACCGACACGTGGGAGTTGTCGAGGGTCGTGGAGTCCAGCACCTTCGCGCGTGAAAGCTGATATTCCATGATCTGGATTTTGCCTTCGAGTTTGGCCTGATCGTCCTTTGCCGCCGCGTACTCAGCGTTTTCGCTGAGGTCTCCGAAGGAGCGGGCCTCCTCAATACGGTGAGCGATTTTATACCGCTCTTCGCTCCTGAGCTGTTTCAGTTCGTTGGTGAGCTTATCGTAGCCCTCCTGTGTCATCAGAATGGCGTCGTCGTTGCGTTTGCGTTCTGCCACGTCCTGTTACCTCCGGTCGTAGTGATGAGTGTTTTTCATGAAATGGAATCCATGAACCTCTATTTTAGCAGAATAACGAGTACATTGCGATAGTTTTCGCAAAAATTTAATGATAGATAAGGAAATGTGGATATGCAGAATAAAACTGAAAAAGAAAATGGAACTTTAACCACAAAGAGTCCGGCAGCTTCAAGGACCAGACAGGCTTCTCACGCCAGACGCCCTCGAAGCGTTTCGGCGGACAAACAGCCCCTTCCCGCGACGGCGAAGTCTCGGAGGAGGAAGGTGCCTTCGCCGTCGGCGGCGCTGCGCTTCATTCCCCTGGGCGGGTTGGGCGAGATCGGCAAAAACATGTACGCTATCGAGTATGGCGACGACATCGTGGTCATCGATTCGGGACTCATGTTCCCCGACGACGAGATGCTCGGCATCGACTTCGTCATTCCCGATACCACTTACCTTGAGGAGAACCGTGATAAAGTCCGCGCCATTCTGATCACTCACGGCCACGAGGACCATATCGGCGCGCTGCCCTTCGTCTTGGCCAAACTGAACGTGCCGGTCTACAGCGCCAAGCTGACTCTGGGCATGATCGAGGGGAAACTTCTCGAAGCCATGCCGCGCTATAAGCCCCAGCTGATGGAAGTGAAAGCGGGGGACACGGTGGAGCTCGGCGTTTTCAAGGTGACCTTTATCTCCGTGTGCCACTCGATCCCCGACGCGCTGGCCATCGCCGTGGAGACGCCTCTGGGCGTGATCCTCCATACGGGCGATTTCAAGCTTGACCCCACGCCTGTAGACAACCACGTTACTGACTACGCGGCTTTCGCCGAATTGGGGAGAAAAGGCGTGCTGCTGATGGCGTCGGACTCGACGAACGCCGAGCGCGAGGGCTTCACGAAATCGGAAAAGACGCTGACGGGAGCCATCGACAACCTTATGCGTACCTACAGGAACAGGCGCATCGTCGTTTCCGCCTTCGCGAGTAACCTGCACCGCGTTCAGCTTGTGCTCGACGCGGCGGCCCGGTTCAACCGCAAGGTGGTCTTTGCGGGACGGAGCATGGTCAACAACGTGGAGCTCGCCATGCGCCTGGGGTACATCAAGGCCGAGCCGAATATCGTGGTGCCTCTTGCCGAGATGGACTCGCAGCCGGCGTCGCACCTGGTGATCATGACCACGGGAAGCCAGGGAGAGCCCTTTTCCGGACTGGTATTGATGAGCAAAGGCGCCCATCACCGCGTCAAGCTGAACAGTAAAGACGTGGTGGCGCTGTTCGCCAACCCGATCCCCGGAAACGAGGAGACGGTCAGCAACACGATCAACCGGCTCTTTGAACTGGGCTGCGAAGTGCTGTACGGCAAGGAGGCCGGGCTGCACGTTTCGGGGCACGCGTCCCGCGAGGAGCTGAAAATGCTTCTGAGCATGGTGAAGCCCCAGTATTTCGCCCCGGTGCACGGCGAGTACAGGATGCAGATCCGCCACTCCCAGCTGGCGGAAGAGGTGGGAATCCCGGAGAAGAACATCTTCATCATGCATAACGGCGACGTGCTTTCCATCACGAAAAACTCAGCCGGCGTAAGAACCCGCGTCCAGGCCGGCGCCGTCCTCGTGGACGGCATGGCGCTGGGCGAGAAGGAAGGTTCTATCCTCAAAGAACGTCAGGAGCTTTCTGAAAACGGCGTGCTCGTGGTGTCGGTGGTCCTCAACGCAAAGGGAAAGCTTCAGGGCGAACCTCAGTTTGAGAGCTACGGACAGATTCATTTCAAGGACGCCGAAGGCATGCGCCAGGAGTTCGCCGAGGCGGTTCGCCGCGCCATGAAAAACGACGCCGCTTCAGACGAGCTTTTGAAAAAACAGATCTCGCTGCGCTGTAAGGAATTGCTCAGAAAGTACATGCGCAACGTCTCCTCTGTGGTCCCTATGGTGACGCGCCTGTAGCGCCCTGGGCGGTGAATTCCCTGCGGGGGAAGGGCCCGTGTCTGTTTCGATGCATTATACATATTATGTAAGCTGGTGATCTTGGTGAGCGAATTTCTTTCAAGCGTTCTTCAGGGGCTTCTTCAGGGAATTACTGAATTCCTGCCTGTCAGCAGTTCCGGGCACCTGACGATTTTTCAGCATCTCTTCGGCGGCCTGGAATCGGGATTGACCTTTGACCTGGTGCTTCACCTTTCCACGGTTCTCGCGACGCTGCTCTATTTTAGAAAGGATATACTGAGGATTCTGGCGGAGTTTTTCAGCGGCTTCTCCGCGCCGCGCTCTGAACGCGCTGACGGCTGGTATTTTGGCTGGGCCGTGATCTTTGGTTCCGTCCCTACGGCGGTTCTGGGGCTGCTGTTCAAGCCGCTGGTCCTGAAAGCGAGCGCCTCCACGCTCTTTGTGGGCTCCGCCCTGATCCTGACGGGGGTGCTGCTCTTTTTGACGTCTCTGATCCCCCCGGGAAAGCGGAAAATTTGCGTGAGCCTGGGGCTGATCATCGGAGCTGCCCAGGGAATCGCCGTTTTTCCAGGCATTTCCCGTTCCGGCATGACTCTGGCCGTGGGGCTTCTATGCGGCCTTTCGGCGGCGGAAGCCTTCCGGTTCTCCTTTTTACTTTCCCTTCCGGCTATCGTCGGCGCCGCGGCCCTGGAGCTGCGGCATCTGGAGGCCGCGGCGGCTCTTTTGCCCGCGGGATGGCTCGCCGGCGCCGGCACCGCCTTTCTGTCGGGCCTGGCGGCGCTGTGCCTGCTTCACCGCGTGGTGATCCGCGGACGGTGGCGTGTTTTCGCCGTCTACTGCGTCTGCGCTGGTTTTTTTGCCATCTTTTTCCTGTAACGGCCGCCGTCGAATGAAAAATCTCAAAATTGTCCTGGCGTCTGCCAGCCCTCGCCGGAAGGACCTTCTCAGAAGTCTGGGATGGAGCTTTGAAGTCCTTCCAGCAGAGGTTGCCGAGACGGCGATCGACGGCGAGGAGCCCTCGGACATGGTGGAGCGCCTGTCGCTTCTCAAGGGTCGGAACGTGGCGGCGCGTTGTCCCGACGCGCTGGTGATCGCCTCCGATACAATCGTCGTCAAGGACGGCCAGATCTACGGAAAGCCTCGCAGCGGCGAAGACGCTCTGAGGATGCTGAGTTCTCTTTCTGGTTCGGTCCACATCGTACACAGCGGGCTTGCCCTGCTTTGGCAGGGCCGGGAGCTCTGTTCGTCGGAGCGAACCGGCGTCCGTTTCCGAAAGTTGGATGCCGCCGCGCTGAAAAGCTACGTCGCTACGGGGGAGCCTTTCGGCAAGGCCGGGGCCTATGCTATACAGGGCCTTGGAAGCCTGATGGTTCAATCCATCGAGGGCAGTTATTCAAACGTGGTGGGGCTTCCCCTGTGCCTGCTCGGACGGATGATGGAGGAGCTGGGCTTTTCGCTGAGCCTGCAATGGGAGGTATAGAAGATGAAAAACCTGAAAAAGATCCTGGGACCCTACGTGTGCCTGCTGCTTCTCTCGCTGCTGCTGGCGGCGCCCGCTCTGACGCGGCGCCTGTCGCTGGAGAAATCTGCCCATTCGTCTCTGATCCTCTTCGACCTGCGCGAATTCTCAAGCCTTCGGACTCAGTCGGCAAGGCAGGATTTCGCGGCTCTGATGGAGGCGGGAATTTCCAGCTTCCTCGCGCCGGAATACAGGGCGGAAGAGATCAAAAACGGCATGCTGGAAGGCGTGGAGATCCTGCCTTGCGCGGAGCTTCCAGAAGCTGTAAGAGGCCAGTTCTCCGCTGGGGTGGGCACGGTGGTGGCCCTGCGGGATCCCGAGCCAGAACTGGTTCAAGCGCAGGCGGACTATGTATCGCGGCGTTTTGAGGCCAAGGAAAGCGTTCTGTCACAGGGCGTGACCTACCTCAGAATTCCCCGTTCCTATGAGGAGATCCGCGAGGCTGGCGTCCTTCCTGACCTGAGATCCATGGATTATCTCGCGTCGCTTGGCGTTCCGCTGGTCTACGCGCCCTCCCCGAGTTATGGCGGCACGATCGGAGGGCTTCTCGACAGCCTCCGTTTTCTCTGCGCCCGCTACTCGAACCTGAAGGCGCTGTGCCCTGCGGGCGAGATCACTACGGCCTATCCTCACCTGAAGGAACTGGGCGATTTCGTAAAAAGCCGGGACCTTCTGATGGCTCAAGTGGAGTTTTCCGTACAGTACGGCTCAGGACTGCAGAATTGGGAAGCCTGGCCCAACGTGGTGTCACTGCACAGCGTTGATCGCCGAGAAGTGATCAAGCGCGGCATCATTCGTCCGATCATGCTGAACCGCCTTTACAGGGCTGCCTCGGAACGTTCAGTACGGCTTTTAGTGCTGCGCCAGGACCCTCTGCGTTCCATTCCCGCTTCGCTGGCGGAATACTGCGCCGACGTCAGAAGCCTGCGCGCCCGGCTTGACGCTGCCGGCTTCGGGCGGCTCTGGCCCTCGGCGGCGCCGGATTACTCCGGTTCCGCCCTGGCGGGCATCGGCCTGGCCCTTCTCATGCTGACGCTGGCTGTCAGGTATGGGGAACGCTTCTTTGCCCTTTCCATCCTTTCGGAAAGGAAGTATTTAATTGGGCTTTGCGCGGCGGCAGCGGCCCTTGGCATCCTGTCTCTGCGCGTCGGTTTGGCGCTGCGGGTGACAGGCGCTCTGGCGGCGGGGCTGCTTGCCACGGAGGCTTCGCTCCACGCCATGGACCGCTGGAAGGTGCCTCTGCGCGGCGTCGCCGAGGTGCTTGTGCTTGTCGTCATGGGCGGCCTGGTCATCGAAGGGTGTTTTTCATCCCCGTTCTATATGTACCGGATGAACAGCTTCAGCGGCGTCAAGCTGAGCCTGCTTCTGCCCCTTCTGCTGGTGCTGGTCATGGATTTTCGCAGAAAGGAACATCCCGAATCGCTAATGGAGATCCTGGTCCGCCCGCCTCTGTGGGGGGAACTGGCGCTTGCCGGCGGTCTTATACTGGCCGCGTTGGTCGTGCTGCTCCGGAGCGGAAATTACGGTTTTGTCAGCAACTCCGAGATCCTGTTCCGCGATTGGCTTGAAGAGATCTTTAAGGCCCGCCCTCGGACGAAGGAGTTCCTTGTGGGCTATCCCGCCCTCGTGATCTGGTACTATTTGAAACGCGCTGACCTGCTGGGACGCTGGCGCGAAGTGCTCAGGCTGACGGTGACGCTGGCTTTTTCTTCGGCGGTGAACAGCTTCTGCCATTTCCATACGCCTCTTTCGCTCTCAATTCTGCGCGGATTTAACGGCTGGTGGAGCGGACTGCTTTTGGGAGTGCTGCTGCTTGTCCTGGGGATTCGCGTCGGGAAACCGCTTTACAGGAAAATAACGGAGATCCTTTAAATGTCCCGCCTCTGGAAGGTGCTTCTGTGTGGGTATTACGGCATGGGCAACCTGGGAGACGAGCTTTTGGCGCGGGCTTCCATTGCCCTTCTTGAAAGCTGCGGCGTCGCCCGCGGCGAGATGGCCATGCTTTCGGGCTGTCCAGAGGAGAGCCAGGAGTTTCATGGAATCCAGGCCTTTGATCGATGGTCGCCGAAATCGATCTTCTCCGCAGCCCGGCAGAGCGACACCTTTCTGCTCGGCGGTGGCGGCCTTTTTCAGGACAGCACCAGCCTGAGAACACCCCTTTATTATTGGCTCGCCGTAAAGACGGCCCGCCTGGCTGGCTGCAAAGTCTGGGCGGCGGGGCAGTCTATCGGGCCTTTGAGAAGGAAAATCAGCCGCGCCCTGGCCCGGAACGCCTTCAGTTCCTGCAGGTCGGTCATGGTCCGCGACGGCCATTCTCGCGATTTTCTAGGGGGGCGGGCTCTTCTGTCTGAGGACCTCGTGCTGGCGCTGCCAAGCTCCCGTTCGGAAAAGGGCGGCAGCCGGTTCCTTCTGAACCTCCGGGCATGGGATGGCCGGCTTGAGTATGAAGCCGCACGGGCCTTTTCGACGCTTGCCCTGCCTGAAGGGACGTCGGTGGTCGGCGTGGCCATGGACAGGGGAGACGCCCGCCTTATGGAGAAAATGGATAGCGATGGGCAGCTGCGCCTTGACGAACTGGTATGCCCTTCCTTGGGGCAGGTTCCTGAAGTCTTTCGCGGCGGGGCTAGCGCTCTGGGCATGAGGCTGCATTTTGGCGTTCTCTGTATGAAATCGGCGATCCCCTGCGCTCTGATTCCCTACGACCCCAAGGTCTCCGCCTTCGCGAGGCGCTGGGGCGCCGCGCTGTGGAACGGAGGCGCTATGGAGCTTCCCCGCCCATGGGAGCGGGCGCCGGAGCTCCTGGACGCTGTGGAGTCGCTGAAGTTGAATTTTCATGAATGTTTTGAAAAAGTCCTGAAGGGATGATACCCCTGGGCGGTATATGGTATTATTAGCGGGCGCGCTGTTTGAGGAGCGCCCCCAGGACGACAGGAGGTTTGCCTATGGACATTCGAATCAATGGATTGACGAAGATCTTTCCTCCCAATATTGAAGCGATCAGCGATCTCTATCTCGATATCTCGAACGGCGAGTTCGTCTATCTCATCGGGACCACTGGGTCCGGAAAGACCACGCTGATGCGCATGTTCACCCGGGAAATTCTGCCGACCCGCGGGCAGCTGGTCATCGACGGATGCGATATGCGGCGTCTTTCGTCGTCGAATCTGCCTTATTTTCGCAGGGACATCGGCGTCGTCTTCCAGGATTTTAAGCTGCTTCCCAACCTGACCGCTTGGGAAAACGTGGCTTTTGTGCTTGAAGTCTGCGGGGTGCCCCGCGTCGAAGCGCGGGAACGGACCAACGACGTGATCGACAAGGTGGGGCTTTGGAACCGGCGCTCTCTGCGTCCCGACCAGCTTTCGGGCGGCGAGCAGCAGCGGGTGGCCATTGCCCGCGCCATCGTCAACGCGCCCAGGCTGTTCCTTGCTGATGAGCCCACGGGCAATCTGGACCCCCATACGGCGGAGTACGTAATGAAACTGCTTCTTTCCATTCACGCGGCGGGAACGACCGTGATCGTGGCGACTCACGATCAGCACCTGGTGGACGCCTACCGGCAGCGCGTGGTGGAGCTGCACATGGGCCGTCTGGTGCGCGACGAGCGCGAAGGGAGGTACAGCGTCAATGGGGACCTATAGATACGTTCTCCGCGACACGGGACGGCTGATTTTTCGCCATTGGGGAATCAGCCTGCTCACGTTTTTGACGGCGGCGGCGGTCTTTTTTCTCGTGGGCGGCAGTTCGCTGCTGGCGCTTAACATCCGCGGCATCGCGGGGCGCATTGAGAGCGACCTCGTGATCCAGGCCTTCGCGTCTTCCGAGACCGCGGTTGAAAGCATCGTCGAAGGCCTGAAGGACAACACCGACATTGCCGAGCTGAAATGCATTTCGCCGCAGGAAGGGCTTGAACGGCTGAAGGCGAAAATGGGCGCCCAGTCGAAGGCCCTGACCTTGCTTGGCGAAAACCCCCTGCCCTGGACCGTGGAGGTCCGGGTCCACAAAGCGGCTTCCGTGGCGCCGGTGGTCCGGCAGCTTTCGTCGATGAAGGCCGTGGAAGACCTGGTCTATTCCGGCGCGCTCGCCGAAAGGCTGGTGAAGATTTCAGCGCTGATCTCCAGAATGGCGCTCGTGATCCTGGTGATCGCGGTTCTTGTCAGCGCCCTCGTCTTTTACAACACGATCCGTATCGGCGTATACTCCAGGCGTCAGGAAATTTCAGTGATGCTCCTGGTCGGCGCGACGCCTTCCTATGTGGCGTCGCCCTTCGTCCTTCACGGAATGATGCTTGGCCTGACGGGGGCCTTGGCGGCGGTGGGACTGCTTCATTACGGTCATCTCTATGTGATTGAGTGCATCGATTCTGTGCTTCCCTTTCTGCACGTCCAGTTCAGCTGGAAAACTCTGATCATATTGGACGAAGTCCTTCTGTGCGCCGGCCTCGCCATGGGCTGGCTGTGCAGTTTCCTGGCGGTGAAGCGCTATGTCAGAGAGGCTGCGAGCCCGCTGTAAGTGCGCGGCCCACGATTTTAGGGAGAGGAGGAGCCTCATGAAACTGATTTGGGCAGCCGTGTTTTTTCTGTTTCTGGCCGGTACCGGCGCTTTGGGGGCCGACAGCCTCGACGATAGGATTGCGCAGCAGAAAAAGCAGCTGGAACTCCTCAATAAACGGGTGGAATTCCACAGCCGGGAGCTTGCCGAAGCGAAGGCAAAGGAGCGGAGCTACCTGAAAGAGCTTTCTGCCTTCGACCATCGGGTGAAACAGTCCGAAGAGGAAATTGAGCTTCTCAGTTTGCAGATTCAAAAGAACGAAGCGGTGCTGCAAGAAGTGGGCGCCGAGATTGGAAAGCGCGCGGCGCGTATCGCCGAGCTTCAGGATGTCCTGGCCAAACGGTGCGTCGCGATCTATAAATATGGCGGGATTGCCGAGCTGAACGTGCTGATTTCCGCTTCCGACCTGACGGAACTGAACAATCTGACCCACATGATGCATCACCTTGCCGATCAGGACCGGCGCGACATTCAATCCCTCGAGGAAGAGCGGACGGAGCTTCGTAAAAAGGAACTGGAGCAGCAGCGCAATAAAGAAGAGCTCGCGCAGCGCCTCCGCCGCCGGGAACGGGAGCGGGAGAGCAATAAACGCGCCGGTGACCAGCGCCGTGAGCTTCTGGCGAAAATTGACAAGGAAAAGCAGGTCCACCTGTCGGCGATGAAAGAAATAGAAGAGGACCAGCAGGCCGTCCAGCGTAAAATCGACGAGTACATAAAAAAGAAAGCCCTGGAAGCTCAGGGCGCCGGGAAAAAGGATGGGCGCAAACCCTCCTCGGCCCCGAAAAAAGCCCCGGGGAAGTTTGACTGGCCGATTCCCGAGAGAAAGGTCACCAGCCAGTTCGGCACTCGGATTCATCCTAAGTTCAAGACGAAATCGCAGCACGCCGGAATCGACATCCCCTCTCAGCTGGGAACGCCGATCAAGGCGGCCGCCCCCGGCGAGGTGATTTACGCCGGTTGGCTGCGGGGCTATGGGCAGATCGTGATCATCGACCATGGCGGCGGCTATTCGACGGTCTACGCTCACATGAGCCAGATCCTCACCGACGAGGGCAAAAAAGTGAATAATGGAACAGTCATAGGCAAAGTTGGCAACACTGGCGTGGCAACGGGCTATCATCTTCATTTCGAAGTGAGAGTAAACGGTACTGCGCAGGATCCGCTAAAATATCTGGGCAAGTAAACTGCGCAAAAGCCCGAAGGAGAGAAAAAATGAGATTATTCAGGAAGTATCGTGACGTCCTACTTGGATTTTTGATCGGCGCAGCGCTGATGGCCCTCATTCCCATGGTGTACGCGGGGAAGGTAGACCTGGCGCAGGTCGCGCCCTTTTCGTCGGATTCCCTGTGGCTGCTGAAGCAGGCGCGAGTCATCATTGAAGCCTATCAGGTCGACGCCGCGAGCAAGGACGTGGAGGAAAGCGACGTGGTCTACGGCGCGATGCGCGGCATGATCAGCGCGTGGAAGGATCCCTACACTAGGTTCCTCGCCCCCAGCCAGCTTGAGGAGGAAAAGACCTCGCTGGAAGGCTCCTTTGGCGGCTTGGGGATCACGATCGCGAACCGGGACGGGAAAACGCTGATCATCAGTCCCATGGAAGGCACCCCGGCCGATAAGGCGGGCCTTCGCCCTATGGACGAGATCGTGAAGGTCAACGAGGAAGTGGTGATTGGCTGGGAGCTGGACAAGGTGGTCAAATTGCTCCGCGGCGATCCGGGATCGGAAGTCACCGTCTGGATTCGCCGGCCGAAGGAATCGAAGCTCCTGGATTTCAAGATTGTCCGCGACATCATCAAGATTAAAACGGTCAGCTCCGAAATGCTGAGCGGCGACATCGGCTATATCCGTCTGCGCCAGTTTATCAAGACCAGCGCGCCTGATGTGGGCAGCGCCGTGATCGACCTCAAGAACAAAAACGCCAAGGGGTTGATTCTGGATCTGCGCAACAACGGCGGCGGCCTGATCGACGGCGCCGTGGACATCTGCGACCTTTTCATCGACGGCGGCCTGGTCGTTTCCACGAAGGGGCGCGTCGAGTCAGCCAACGAGGACTACTACGCCCACGACGGTGTCTTGACCCGCCTGCCTCTGGTGGTGCTGATCAACGAAGGCAGCGCCAGCGCTTCCGAGATCGTTTCCGGCGCGCTGCGCGACCGGAACAAGACCCTTTTGATCGGCGCGAAGAGCTTTGGCAAGGGTTCGGTACAGGTGCTCTTTAACCTCTCCGACGGCTCCGGCATGTTCGTGACCACGGCACGGTACTTTACGCCCAGCGGCGTCCGTATCGACCACGTGGGGCTTTCGCCGGACGTTTACGTGAAATCCGCCTGGGAGGACGATGATCCTGAGGACGGTGAATCAGAATCGCCCGATGTGATGGTCAAATCCTCGGATATCTCCGAAAAGAAGGGCGGCTCCAAGGTCTCGGCGGATCAAGCCGTCACGGCGAAGGCCAAACGAAAGGATCCTCAGCTTGATAAAGCTCGGGAAGTCCTTCTGCGCCTGATTGCGGGCGAAGATCCCGAGTCGCTGAAGGATCCCGTTCCGGAGGCGGCCTCCGCCGACGCGGCCCCTCTTTCCGGAGACGTTTCAAGCGCTGACGAGGAAGCCTTGCCTTGATCAGGATCTGGAGACCTTTTTTTCTGGCTTTGCTGGCCTTCTGCGGCGTTTGTCTCCTTCACGCCTGGCAGAAGGGGTGTTTCACGCCGCCTCCGGCCCTTGTGGCCGGGGACGGCGATGAAGGCCCAATGCGGCAGACTCCGATTCTGAGCGTTCTCCCCCAGTCACAGGACGTGCTCCTGCCGGCCAGCCGGGGCATTTCCGCCGCAGCGGCGGTTTTGGCCCTTTCTCCGCTTCAAACTCCGGAGGAGCCCGAACCGGTATTGCCTCCAGGCCCCAAGCTGGCGCTGGTCATCGACGACTTTGGCCATAGCCTGGCCATGGCCAGAAAAATAGCGAAACTGGGGCTGACGGCCACTTGGGCCGTCATTCCCGACCTTCCAGAGAGCAGAGCGGTGGCCGATTTCGCCCGGGCGCAGGGACAGCCCTTTCTGCTTCACCTGCCGATGCAGGCGCTGGTCGATCCCGTGGGCAGTCCTGAGTATAAAATTGGTATCGATACCACGGCGGCGAAAATCAAAACGCTGGTAAACCGGTGGCAGAGGGACTACCCTCACGCGATCGGCGTCAACAACCACCGGGGTTCCAGGGCCACATCGGATCATGGGACCATGGTTCGTTTCATGAAAGCTCTTGCCGGGACGAAATGGGGCTTTTTAGACAGCCGTACCAGCGGAAAAACGATTGCGTATAAGATAGCAAAGGAGTATCATATTCCAGTTGCTCAAAATAGGGTTTTCATCGACGGGACTTCAGAGCTCTCGGAGATGAAAAAACAATTCGCTCTGGCTTTAAACAAGGCCAAAATCCATGGAAGCGTCGTCGCTATCTGTCATGCGCGGGAGAAAACACTGCCTTTTCTGGAGTACGCGGCAAAGGAAGATTTCAGACCGGTTCAGTTTGTGACGCTCGGCCTATTATGGAAAGAGCAGTATGCCAAGGGGGAAATACGATGAAAGGTAAAATAGAAGCGCTCATAGGCGCCCAGTGGGGCGACGAAGGAAAGGGCCGAGTTGTGGATTCTATCGGCTCCAGGGTGGATATTTTTGCCCGCTACCAGGGCGGCGCAAACGCCGGCCACACGGTCTACGTCGATGGGACGAAATATGTGTTCCGTCTGCTGCCCTCGGGAATGCTCTATCCTGGAAAAACCTGCATGATCGGCAACGGCGTCGTGGTCGATCCGGAACAGCTTCTGAAGGAACTGGCCGAGCTGCGCGAGAAGGGAATGGACCGCGCGTGCCTTCGCGTCAGCGGCGCGGCGCATGTGGTCATGCCCTATCATAAGTTATTCGACCAGCTTCAGGAGTCCTTCAGAGATCCCGAGCACAAGATCGGCACCACGGGACGCGGTATCGGCCCCTGCTATACGGACAAGTACAGCCGCGTGGGCATTCGCGTGGAAGACCTGCTCGACGAGCATGTGCTCCGCGAAAAACTGAACGCGGTCCTGGCCGAGAAAAACAGGATTTTGACGGGCGCTTACGGCAAGGAACCTCTGGCCCTCGGCCCGATCTACGATCAGGCCATCGCCTGGGGTAAGGCTCTGATGCCTTTCGTCACCGACGTTTCCCTTGAAATTCAGGAGGCGCTCGACGCCGGCCAGACGGTGCTCTTTGAGGGCGCTCAGGGGACGCTTCTCGACGTGGATCATGGAACCTATCCCATGGTGACCAGCTCGAACCCCACTTCTTCGGGCGGCTGCATCGGCGTTGGTGTGGGCGTGAAGTACGTGGATCGCGTGATCGGCGTCGCCAAAGCCTATCTGACGCGAGTGGGGTCAGGGCCCTTCCCCACGGAGGACTTCGGCGCTGACGGCGAGGAGATCCGCCGCCGCGGCGGCGAGTTTGGAGCTGTCACGGGGCGTCCCCGCCGCTGCGGCTGGCTCGACCTTGTGGCGCTTCGCTATGCGGTGCGCGTGAACGGCCTGACCTGCATCGCCCTGACGAAGCTGGATATCCTGACGGGGTTTAAGGAGATCAAGGTCTGCAACTCCTACAGGTACGGCGATCAGGAGCTGAAGCATTTCCCCTCGGCAATTGCGAAGCTCGCGAAGGTGGAGCCCGTTTATTACACGCTTCCCGGCTGGACAGAGGACATCTCGGGCGTCAGAAAGTTCGAAGACCTGCCCGTGAATGCGCAGAGTTACGTTCAGCACATTGAAAAGGTGACTGGTGTTCCGGTGGTGCTGATCGGCGTTGGAGCCGACCGTGAAGAACTGGTGCTTCGCGGCCTGTAAAAATTTGTAGGAACAGCGTGCAGGGGCTCTTTCGTCGCGGAAGGGTCCCTCGTGCTTTAAAAAAGAGAATGCGCCGCCGCCGTTTCGGAAGGGCAGGGGACGGTCCTCTTCTCTTTGGGGGGCTTGAGCCGGAGCGGACCTTCCGAATGGAAAGGAGCCGACGGCTGGGCAAAATCGCGCGCCCTATTATTCGAAGTTTCGCCTGAAATTGTCTCTTTTACGCAGGTTGAAGAAATTTGTTGATGGTACAATAGCCGCAAATAAATTCCCTTTTGTGTGGAAAACGGAGAAACGCGCTTCAACCTTTTTTTACAGATTGGGATTCAGGGAGGTTCGATGCTGTGGATAAACTTAGGGAAAAAATTAAAGAAGCGTTAGCGTCGGTGATGCCCATTACGGTCATTGTCCTTGTGCTCAGCGCTACGTTGATTCCCATGCCCGTCGGCACGCTGATGCTTTTTCTGACGGGCGCGGTTCTGCTAGTGCTCGGAATGGGCTTTTTCACTCTGGGGGCCGACATGGCCATGCTGCCCATGGGTTCCGGGGTCGGCAGCCAGATTACTCATTCCAGAAAACTGGTGTTCTCTATCTTCATATGCTTCATTCTGGGACTGATCATCACCGTGGCGGAGCCCGATCTTCAGGTCTTGGCGACCCAGGTTCCCGCGGTGCCGAGTATGGCTCTGATCCTGACCGTGGGGGCGGGCGTGGGGCTCTTTCTCGTAGTAGGCATGCTGCGCCCCCTGCTGAAGATCAGCCTGGCGCACATGCTCATGTTCTTTTACGGGATCGTTTTTCTTCTGTCGGCCTTTACGCCCAAAGCTTTCCTTTCCGTGGCGTTCGATTCCGGCGGAGTCACCACGGGGCCCATCACGGTTCCCTTCATTATCGCACTCGGCGTCGGTATGGCCTCGGTGCGTCACGACCAATCGGCTCAGGAGGACAGCTTTGGACTTGTGGCTCTGTGCAGTGTCGGCCCCATTCTGGCGGTACTGCTGCTTGGAATTCTGTATAACCCGCAGTCCGCTTCGGCTCCGCAGGTTGCCGAGGCTGCGTTGCTGACATCCATCGACATCGCCGAAAGCTTTTTCTTCGGCCTTCCCGGGTACCTTGAAGAGGTTTCCCTGGCGCTGCTGCCGGTCATCATCTTTTTCGCTATCTTTCAGGCCTGCTTTGCCCTGTTCAGGCGGCGGCCCCTGATACGGGTGATCGTGGGCGTCGTTTATACCTACATTGGGCTTGTGCTGTTTCTTACGGGCGTCAACGTGGGGTTCATGCCGGCGGGACATTTTATCGGCGAGTCTTTGGCGGCGTCATCCTACAAATGGCTGCTGATCCCCCTGGGACTGGTTATCGGCTATTATGTGGTCGACGCGGAACCGGCCATTCACGTGCTGAATAAACAGGTAGAGGAGATCACAGGAGGCGCCATTTCCCAAAAGGCCATGCACATCAGCCTTTCCATGGGCGTCGCCTGTTCCCTAGGGC
The DNA here is from genome assembly GCA_004558205.1 of Pyramidobacter piscolens. Classification (GTDB taxonomy): domain Bacteria; phylum Synergistota; class Synergistia; order Synergistales; family Dethiosulfovibrionaceae; genus Pyramidobacter; species Pyramidobacter piscolens_A. Next base: position 25,202 of record SFDM01000020.1, on the reverse strand, counting down.
TGGCCATGTTCCGGGCGCTGACGGGGATCTCCATTTATTGGTTTCTGATTCCTGGCTACGCGCTGGCGCTTCTGCTGCCCTTTAAAGTGCCGCCGATTTTTACGGGCATTGCCTTTGACTCCGGCGGCGTGGCCAGCGGCCCCATGACGGCCACGTTCCTGCTTCCGCTCGCCATGGGCGCCTGCCAGGGTGCGGGAGGATCTATCATCACCGACGCTTTCGGCGTGGTCGCCATGGTCGCCATGACTCCTCTGATCTCGATCCAGGTTCTGGGTCTGCTCTATAATAAGAAGGTCAAAGAAGCGGCTGCCGGTTTGGAGGAGACCGCTCTTGCCGACAACTTCAGAATTGTCGAATTTGACTATGCTGACGGGGAGGAGATGGCTCAATGAACATGAATCCTGCATCGATGATGCTGGTGGTCACCATTGTGGATCGTGCGAAATCGATCCAGGCGTCGCATTTTTTCAGGAGAAAAAACGTCAAGCTGCTGCTTTCATGCTGGGGGCAGGGTACCGCCAGTTCCGAAATTATGGATATTCTGGGGATCACCGAGAAGGCGAAGGACGTCATCCTCGGCATTGTCCCCAAGTCCTGGCTGCCGGTGCTGATTACACAGCTTTCTGATGAAATGCAGCTTCGAAATCCCGGGAAGGGGATCCTGTTTACGATTCCCCTTTCTGCGGCAAACAAGGGAATTCCGAACCGGTATGAAGCGTCGGAGATCGGCGAAGATAGTGAGGTGCGGGTTATGTATGAGGTGAGCGACAAGAAGTATGAACTGATCATCGTCAGTACCGAGGACGGTTTCGTGGAGGTCGTTATGGACGCGGCCCGTTCCGCCGGCGCGCGCGGCGGAACGGTGCTGCGCGCCCGGGCGGCCGACGACGAGAACACCGAAAGTTTTTTCGGCTTGAAACTTCATGACGAGATGGAAATAGTGGCGATCGTGGTGGAGCGCGACGAAAAGCTGAAGATCATGAACGCGGTCAGCAAAGCCCTTGCCGAAAAATCGCCGACGAAAGGAATGGTCTTTTCCCTTCCTATCGACGACATGGTCGGCATCGGCGCGGCGGTGGAACATCGCTGAACCGCAGGAGAGCCGTGAAATATGAAAATCCCCTGTGCGCAGGCCTCGTTCAAAGCCTGCGCACAGGGGATTTTTGATGGAGCAGATCATAATAACGCTTAACTGATTGTCCATTGAAATGATGAATACCTGCTGAGGGGACGGCTCGAGGGGTATCCACAAAGTATAGGCAAACCGAATAGGCCGAGATAGTCTTTATACTTATTCGCATTCAACGTGCTTAATGTCGGACCGAAGATCAAAGTCAAAGGATTTCAACGCAAAGGCTGAACAGAAAGGGAGCAAATGACGCAGAAGAAAAACAAGACCTCAATTATTAACCAAAAAACGAATTAGCATGATGGTGATTTATATATTTTAATTGACTTTGCGGTTCTAAAAGCCTTTCATGGTTTTCCTTTGCGAGCCTTTGCGACCTTTACGTTGAAATCTTTTGACGTGGCTCTTCGATTTGATGTTAAGCATGTTAATGGGAAATTAGTATTAGCGACTGGGTGCCCCCCGGGGCGGTCCCGGACGTTAGTTTAGCTGTTCTAGGGGAAATTAGCATTATTTTCCGAGAATGTCTTCATGCCAGATATCCGGGGCGGCTCCTTCGTGCCGGCTCCGCGTTTTTACTGCTCAGGGCTTTGATGCCACCATGCTCCTTTCGTACTCCGGTCAAAAAAAATTGGGGAACCCTAAAGGGATCCCCAATGCAACGTTCTCAATGGTGGGTGATACTGGGTTCGAACCAGTGACCTCTTCCGTGTGAGGGAAGCGCTCTTCCGCTGAGCTAATCACCCTTGTTTTTCTCGCGAACGGGTGTATTATAAATGCTCTTGCCAATTTCTGCAACCCCATAAATGGAAATTTTTGCGGTTTTTTTGTGAAAAAATCTTTTTCTTTTCATGATATAATAACTCAGATTTTGTTTCTACATTGACCGCGGCGGCCTTGCAGACAGAAAGGCAGCGTAAGCGCGCGCCGCGCCGGGAGGTTTTTTGTGATGATCGATATGTCCTATCTCAGCAAGGGCGGCATCTATTGGAACGAGTGGCGTTTTGTCCCTTGGAGGGACGGAAGCGCCGAGGGGCTTTACCGCCGGGCTGAGTTCATCAAAGCCGGGGTGATCGGCGAGGTCGCCCGGTACAGCGCCGACGACTATATTGTCTGGAAGTACGAGGAAGAAGACGTGCAGCGCATCTTTAAAACCGTCAGATCCCAAAAGGGCGTCATGATGCAGCGTTTTGTCTTTGTCCGTCCCGAAGGCCTCACCGAGTCGAAATGCCGTTCTTTTATGCTTGGTTTTTTGGGCTTTATCGAGATCTTCCGCTACAGCCCTCTTGGGAAGCCGCTTAAACAGTTCAAAGATTTAACGCCTCTGATCGACGCGGCACACCGTTATGCTCTGAAGCATCGTGATGACGAAGTGACGGAGTGACTTTGTCTCGGGGATCATGGTTTTCGGGGGCGTGCCATAGATCTTAAAAAATATTTACGGAGTTTTTTTGCTGATGGTAGTTGCTAAAGTAGAGTTTATAAAAAGCGTTTCCTATTTTTTTTATTTATTGATCAAAATGTACTCGGGATTTAAAGAAAATTAACGTAAAAAGGACTTCACATCGGACGAAAAGAGTCGTAAAATACAAGATGATGATTGCTCTTGGGAAAAAAGCGGGCGATAGCTTTTTCCAGACAGTCTCAGGCATTTCCGTAAGTGGATTTTGTTTTTTTGGTTGTGTGTTAAAATTTAATGTGGAGGTGTATTTGAAAATGTTGTTTACTATGATGTTCTGTATTTCCGCTGCTGTGTTCATCATTGGCTACGTCGTTTACGGCCGCTTTATGGCGAACATTTACGGCCTGTCCGACGCGAACGCTACTCCCGCCGTGAAGTTTGAGGATGGCGTCGATTACTGCCCCGCGCACCCCGCCGTTCTTCTGGGACACCATTTCGCTTCAATCGCTGGCGCCGGCCCCATCACCGGACCTATCGCCGCCGGTCTTACCTTCGGCTGGCTGCCTACGATCCTGTGGTGCGTTATCGGTTCCACGTTCCTCGGCGGGCCTCATGACATGGGCGCTCTCGTCGCTTCCATGCGTCACGACGGCCAGTCCGTCGGTGCCGTCATCGAGAAGTGGATCGGCCGCGGCGGCAAGTTCCTGTTCCTCTGCTTCACCATCCTTGCTCTGATCCTCGTCGTCGCCGTCTTCCAGGTTATGTCCGCCGGTACTTTCGTGGCCGATCCCGTCGTTGCCTTCGTGAGCTGCCTTTATATCGCTCTGGCTGTCGTCTCGGGCTTCATGATCTATCGCTGGCACGTTCCTCTGTGGGTCGTGACTGTCGTCATGCTCGCTCTGATCGTCGGCTCCTGCGTAAAGGTCAATGAAGGTTCCGCTCCGGCGCTGATCAAGGCTTTCACCTACGACATCGACACGTGGAACCTGTTCCTTTCCGTGTACATCTTTCTCGCTTCAATCCTTCCCGTTTGGATGCTCCTTCAGCCCCGTGACTACCTTGCCTCCTACTTCCTGTATTTCGCGGTCGTGGTTGGCGCTTACGGTATGTTTACCGGCAACGCTCTGAATACCAACACGATCCCCATGATCGGCAGCAGCCTCCAGCTCTTCGGCTTCAGTTCCAAGGCCATGTGGCCTTCCATGTTCGTCATCGTGGCTTGCGGCGCTATCTCCGGATTCCATGGCCTTGTCGGTTCCGGCACCACCTCCAAGCAGCTTCGCAAGGAAAAGGACGCAGTGCTCGTCGGCTATGGCGCTATGCTCATTGAAGGCCTTGTGGCCGTCATTTCCATCGGCACCCTTATGGTCATCGGCGCTGAAGGCGCGAAGGGCCTTTCGCCCGTGGTCATCTTCTCCAGGGGCTTCGGTCAGTTCTCCGCCCTGCTCGGCATGGACCCCGTCTTCGGCACCCGCCTCGGCGCCATCGCTATCAACAGCTTCCTGCTGACCTCTCTTGATACGGCCACCCGTCTGACCCGCTACCAGATCCAGGAGATTTCCGGCAACAGGATCAACAAGTTCGTCGCGACCTTCATCGCCGTCGGCATCGCCCTCGGATTGGTTTACACCAAGACCACCGACGCGACCGGCAAGGTTATCGCCACATGGCAGGCCATCTGGCCCATCTTCGGCGCTTCCAACCAGCTCGTGGCCGCTTTGACCCTTCTTGGCATCGGCGTGTGGATTTCCCGCGGCCTTAAGAAGGACAACACCTTCATGATGATTCCTTTCTGGTTCATGCTTGCCACCACCGTCGTGGCTCTTGCGATTCAGGTCAAGGAAGCTCTCGGTGCTGCCGTGCCCAACTACCTGCTTTCCGGTATGGCCATCGCCCTGCTGGTCCTTGGCGTGACCATGGTTATCGAAGGACTTCGCGCTCTTGCCCGCAAGGCCTAGTGCGATCCCAGCGATAAATGACCGATTAAAAAAATTCCCCCTCTTTTGAGGGGGAATTTTTTTAATTCCATTCTCGGTTCAGGAGGGGCAGATGGTCGATCCGGTTCAGGCTGAAAAGGGAGTATCCCCTGTCATCCTCGTGGATCAAGATCGAGATGGATGCGTTGTCGAAATGGAAGCGCCAAAACCAGGGAACCGCCATGTTCAAGCAGTTTGACACAAGCGGCTTCAGCACGGTGCGGTGGGTGCACAGCGCAATGGTCTGGCCTCTGTGGCGTTCAGCCAGGCTGTCCAGCAGGGTCCGGCTGCGCCGCGCTACGGCGTTAAGGCTTTCCATCCCTGGAAAACTCAGAGTCTCGGGGGAATGGAGCCAGCGTTCCCATAGGTCGGGGTGTTCCTGAGCGATCTCCTTTTTCGACCGGCCTTCCCAGTTTCCCAGGGCGACGTTGTTCAAGGCCTGCTCCTTGTGGATTTCCAAATTCATCAGGTGTGCCGCCGGTTCCAGGGATTGTACCGCGCGGAGCAGGGGGCTGGAGTAAAGGGCCGTGGGCTGAAGCTTGACGAGCGCCTCCGCGATTTGCTCCGCCTGGCTGAGCCCCGTTTCGTTCAGCGGAAAGTCGGCGCGCCCTCTGAAGCGTCCCTCGGCGTTGGCGCTGCATTCACCGTGACGCACTAAAATGATGGTGGTCCTTATATCAGACATTGTTTCACTCCTTCATTGAAAATTTCTCGATTCATTATAAACTAAATTCCTCTTTCCCACATTAAAAAATGTTGGAATAAAGGGGGTTGTCCGACGGCGTCCCGAGGAAAAACAGAACTGCGTGAAACGCACATAAAAATGCCTGCTTGGGACTGTATTTACCAGTAAAACTGGAGAGGAATTTCGTGATAAGATTTAAAGAAGCGCCGACGTGCCGGGAACGAAGAGTTTCTGTTGCGGACGCGCTTGCGGGGTTGTATACTTTGATCCTGAAGGTCTGGTTATGGCGGAGGAGGTCCGTGGGCCGCCCCCGTTTTTCGTATTCGAGTGTTGAGTTATGGAACGGAGGAGTTCCTATGATTGTGACGGTTACGCTCAATCCGGCGGTGGACGAGGAATATCTGTTATCCCAGTTGACGGTCGGCGGCTGGTCAAGGGCTGTTTCTTCACAGCGGACGGCGGGCGGCAAGGGGATCAATGTGGCTCTGATGCTGACGCAGCTTGGGTACAGCGCTGCGGCGATGGGGTTTCTTGCGGGTTTTAACGGGGAATATGTGCGCGACGCCTTGAGACGTCAGAATGTGACCACTAATTTTGTGCATGTGCAGGGAGAAACCCGCACAAACGTATACATCGTCGATAACAAAGGGGGCCTGGGGACGGGGATTTCCGAGTCAGGGCCGCTGATCGACGAAGAGGCGCAGAAGCGCTTTATGATGAACTACCGCCGCATGATCAACCGCGCGTCGGCCGTGGTCATGGGCGGTTCTCTGCCCGAGGGCGTGCCCAAGGACATTTACAGGACGCTGGGCGTCATGGCGAAGGAAGCGGGGCTGCCCGTGTTTATCGACACCGACGGAACGCCCTTTTTGATGTCTCTGGAGTCGCTGCCTCATTTTGCGAAAATTCCCGACGGTTTGATCGAAAAACTGGCGGGCAAACCCCTGGATTCTCTGGATACTTTCGTGTCAGCGGCCAAGCGGGTTCACGATATGGGCGTGCCCTGGGTCGCGGCTTCGTACCGCGTCTATGGCGACGTGTTTGTGACGCCTCGCGGCATCTACCTCAGCACCCTTGAGGAGAAAGAAGAATCGCGGTCGCTTTTCACCGCGGCAGACGCCCTTGTGACGGGCATGGTGGTGGCCGAAGCCGAAGGCATGGGCGTGACCGACGCGATCCGTTTCGCCATGGCCTGCGCGATGGAAAACACGTCCCATACGCTGAAGGGGCTTGGCGGCCGCGGAGCGGTGGAACGCTTCCAGCCCGGGATAAAAGTGGAGAAAATCGACTGATCTTCTGTCGCTGAGTTGTTTCTGAAAGAGGGTGAACCTATGATACTGCGCGGGAAAACAGCGCGTCATCTGCTCCTTCTCGTTATGGCGGCCAGCTTCTGCGCCGCGCCCTTTCAGCGCGCCGCGGAGGCCGCGAAGAAAAAGCCCGCCACGGAGCAGGAGCAGATAGAGGCCTCGGTTAAGCGCGAGAAGGTTATCGGCGACAAGGTGGCCAAGGAAATTGAAAAGGCGATGAAATTTGTCGAGGACCCCATTGTGACCGCCCGGGTACAGGCCCTCTTTAACCGCCTCACGCCCTGGGTCGACCGTCCGCTGCCTTACAGCATTCATGTGGTTCGCGAAAAGGCCCCCAACGCGTTCTGCATCCCCGGCGGCTACATTTACGTGACCACGGGGCTTCTGGACTTCGTCAAATCCGACGCGGAGCTGGCTTACGTGGTCGCCCATGAGTTGGTCCACGCCGACGGTAAGCACGGTATTATCCAGCTGGAGAGGAATCAGAAGCTCTCCCTGGCCGCTCTGGCGGTCGCCATCGCCTCCAAGGGCGCGGGCGCGGCCCTGGTGCTCTCCAACGTGGCGGCGATGGCCGTGTCCAACGCCTACAGCCGCGACCTGGAGCGCAGCGCCGACATGGGTGCGTTGAAGATCCTGGAAAACGCAGGCTATCCTCTGACGGCGGCCGTCACCGTGATGGAGAGTCTGGCCGAAGAAGATCTGCGCCAACCCTGGTACGACCCCGGCATCGCCTTGGATCATCCGAAGATAGCGGAGCGTGTCGCCTACATTATAGACTCCGTAAAGGAACGGGGCTGTAAAATTCAGCGCAAAACGGTGTTGAACCTTCTGCGTCCCTCTCTGGCCCTGGAGAAGGATTCTTTGATCCTGAGAATCGACGACACGGAACTCTTCAGGGGCGCGAAAGACCAGCCGGGGCTACGCGACTATATGGAAAAGGCGGCCGCGGAAATTCAAGGAGCCCTGCAGATGGAGACGTCGCCCTATGATATTCGCGTGGCGGCGCGTTATGAGGGAATCCCGTCGCTGTACGTGGGCATCACTCGGATTATGAGTTCCCCCATTCCGGGCGTCCAGGCGAACTTTGACGAGATCCGCGCGCGAGTTCTGCAAGCGCTGATGGAAGCGCGAAAAAAACATCCCGTCGCTGATTACAACGGTTAAACGGAGGTAAAAGATGTACGTTTCTCTCTACAGGCGATACAGGCCCCAGAGTTTTTCCGACGTGGTCGGCCAATCGGCGGCGATCGGCGTGGTGACCCGGGCCATCGAAACGGGAGCGGTGAGCCATGCCTACCTTTTTTCCGGCCCCAGAGGCTGCGGAAAGACGACGGTCGCCCGGCTCTTCGCGAAGGCCGTCAACTGCCCTCAACGCAAGGGCGCCGAACCCTGCAATGAATGTGAAACCTGCCGTTCCATCGTGGAGGGAAGCTGTCTTGACGTCATCGAGATCGACGGCGCGTCGAACAACAGCGTCGACGAGATCCGCGATCTGAAAGAACACGTGGCGCTGGCCTCCTTTAGCTGCGCCTATAAGATCTACATCATCGACGAAGTGCATATGCTGTCCATGAGCGCCTTTAACGCGCTTCTGAAGACGCTGGAAGAGCCGCCGGAACGGGTGGTCTTCATTCTCGCCACCACGGCCCCCCACAAGGTGCCCGTGACGATCCGTTCGCGCTGCCAGCATATCCCCTTTCACGGCATGACGCCGGAACAGATTGTGGACCGCCTTCGCCATATCTCGGAGCTGGAGAGGATCCAGTCCCAGGACGAAGCCCTATGGGAGATCGCCCGCAACTCCGAAGGCGGCATGAGAGACGCTCTGTCGCTGATGGAGCAGGCCATCGCCCTCAGTTCGGGCGACGTGACTCGCGAAGCCGTGGATAAACTGCTGGGCGGCGGGAGTTCCTCGTCCATACGGCAGTGGATTTCCCGCTGCCGCCAAGCGCCCGAGGAAGCTCTCTCCTTCCTTGAAGGCCTGTTCCGATCCGGCGCGGTGCCCGAGCGTTTCCTCTCCATGCTTTTTGTCTGCGTCCGCAACCTCTGGCTCCAAAGCCGCTGGGGCGACAAGGTCCTCAAGAACCTCATGCTGTCCGAAGAGGAGCGCCGGTGGCTGCAGAGCGAGAAAGATCACCTCTCACGGGAGCAGCTTGAAAGGCTGATGGCCCAGTTGGCCTCGGCGCTGCCCCAGGTTCGCCGCGGGCTGTCGAACGACGTGCTCTGCGGCCTCTTGGTCGAATGGATGATGCGGGAGGAGACCTTGCCGGCCGAGATGCCTTCTGCCGGTGCCAGCGTTTCCTCTCCGGGCCGCCCTTCGCCGGAGGCTGTCGGCGCCAGCTTCCGCGAAGCCCGCCTCGATAGTTTCCCAATTCCGGAGCCGGAAGCGAGGAGATCGGATCCTGCCGCGCCGGAAGTGAAAAGGCCGCTTGCAGCAGCGCCCGAAGCGCCCGCGACGCAGCCGCGAAAAATAGCCGCCGAGCCGGGCGCCGCTTCCGAGAAGCCCGCAGGCGTCGACCTTTCTCAGGCGGATCGCTCCGTTCCCGTCGACGGCGAGCTGAAAGACCTTATGATGTCGTCCATCGGCGAGGTCCCTCAGGCGGCGGTGCCTCTGTGTCTGGCCGACGTGCTGAGCGACGCGGAAAAAGAAACCGTGTACGTCCTTTTTGACGAAAGCGAGCGCATGGCCTACGAGGCCCTGCGCAACGACCGCGCCATTGAAGCGGCCCGCCGGATGTTTCAGCAGTGCGACATTCCGGTGAAAACCGTAGAACTTCGCTGCGGAAGCGAAAGACAGGTCTTTCAGGGGTTCTTGTCCGACGACGCGGAAGGGCCCGTCGAGGCTGAGCCTGCCAAGGACCCGGCGGCGCGGGGAAGCGCGGGCGGGTCGGACGGAGCCGCGCCCTCCGTCTCGAGAAGAGACATGAGCCGTTTTGACCCCGAGGCTTTTGTGGCGGGCCTGTCCGTCCCCGAAGCAGTAGAAACGCTGAAAGAGGAAAAAAAAGGTTCTCTTGTGGAGTTCGTCAGAGGCCTTATGGAGGGGGAAGTGCTGTATTGCCGCCCCCATGAGCAGGCCGGCGACGCCGAAAACGAGGACGAATCGTCATAGCCAGTTCCGTATCGACGTCATTGGCGCGCGTCAAGAGGTTGAACGCCAGCCGATGACGTTTTTTGTACTGGAAGGAGAGTTCCATGTCCGCTGAGAAAAATTTTGTCCATTTGCACGTCCATACCGAATACAGCCTTCTTGACGGGGCCATCCGATGCGGGGAACTCGCGAAGAGATGTGCCGATTGGGGAATGCCTGCCGTCGCCATGACCGATCACGGCGTGATGTACGGGGCTGTGGAGTTCTACCAGCAGTGCAAGGCCGCCGGCGTGAAGCCCATCATTGGCTGTGAGATCTACGTCAGCCCCGACGGGATCGACAGCCGGAACAAGAAAAGCAACCACTTCCTGCTGCTGGCCGAAAACGACGAAGGCTACCACAATTTGATCAAGCTGGTGTCCATCGCCAACACGAAGGGCATCTACTACAAGCCGCGAGTGGACCACCGGCTGCTGGCCCAGTACAGCAAGGGGCTGATCGCCTCGTCGGCCTGCCTTGCCGGCGAGATCCCTTCGCTGATCGTGGAGGGGAAGGAGGAAGAGGCTCTCGAACGGGCCAAAATGTACCGCGACATCTTCGGTCCCGATAACTTTTTCCTGGAGATCATGTCCAACCACGTGCCCGAGCAGGCCCTGGTCAACAGGAAGATCATCGAGATGGCGCGCCGCGAGGACTTCCACCTGTTGGCCACCAACGACGCCCATTATCTGAATAAAGAAGACTTCGACTGGCACGAACTGCTGCTCTGTGTGGGCACCAAAAAGCTGATCACCGACCCGGACCGCATGTCCTTCGTGACTAACGACTATTACCTGCGTTCGCCCGAGGAGATGTGGGAGCTCTTTGGCGCCGAGGCCCCCGACGCGCTGGAAAATACGCTCAAGGTGGCCGAGCGCTGCAACTTCGACTTCGAGCTGAACACGGGCAACTACCTGCTGCCCAAGTTCGACATTCCCGAAGGGCTGACGCTGGACACCTACCTTGAGAAGATGGCCTACGACGGCCTGAAAGAGCGCCTTCACTGCGACGTGATCCCCGAGGAGTACGAAAAGCGCCTGAAGTACGAGCTGGGCGTCATTATCCAGATGAAATTCCCGGGCTATTTTCTGATCATCGCCGACGTGATACGCGCCTGCAAGCAGCGCGGCATCCCCATCGGCCCGGGACGAGGCTCCGCCGCTGGGTCTTTGGTGGCCTATTCCATGAAGATCACCGAACTGGATCCCCTGAAGTTCGGCCTGATCTTTGAGCGGTTCCTGAACCCCGAGCGAATCTCCATGCCCGATATCGACACCGACGTGTCCGACAAGGGGCGCGACAAGCTGATCAAGTACGTGGTCGACAAGTACGGCGTGGCCAACGTCTCCCAGATCATCACCTTTGGGCGCATGAAGTCCAAGCAGGCGATCAAGGACGTGGGGCGCGCCATGGGCATGGCCTACGCCGACGTGAACAAGGTGGCCAACCTGGTGCCCGACGGCGTGAAAAGCATCAAAGAAGCCATGGAGCAGACGCCTGACCTTCAGGCCATGTCCAAGGCCGATCCCACGATCGCCGAGCTGCTGGATTCGGCAAGCAGTATGGAGGGCCTGGCCCGACACTGCTCGCAGCACGCCGCCGGCGTGGTCATCACGCCCCAGCCCCTTTCGGACCTGGTCCCCGTCCGCGCTATTCCCGACGAGGACGACCAGGTGGCAACCCAGTATTCCATGGATCCCGTGGCCAGCCTCGGCCTTGTGAAGATGGACTTCCTGGGCCTTCAGACCCTGTCCATTCTGGAAGAGGCTGTGGACAACATCAAGCGCAACGGCGTCACCCTGCCCGACCTGAACACGCTGCCCCTGGACGACCCCGAAGTCTTCAAATTGCTTCAGGCCGCCGATACGCTGGGCATCTTCCAGCTTGAATCATCGGGCATGCGCCGCCTGATCAAAAAGATGATTCCCGACCGCTTCGAGGACCTGGTGGCCATTTTGGCCCTGTACCGTCCCGGCCCTCTGGAAAGCGGCATGGTCGATCAGTACGTGAACTGCAAGCACGGCGAGAAAGTGCACTACCTTCATCCCATGCTGGAACCCGTGCTGAAGGAGACCTACGGCGTGGTCCTTTACCAGGAGCAGGTTATGAAGTGCGCCTCGGTCCTGGCGGGCTACACGCTGGGCGGCGCCGACCTGCTGCGCCGCGCCATGGGAAAGAAAAAGCAGTACGTCATGGACCAGCAGCGCTCTATCTTTATCGAGGGCGCCGAAAAGAACGGCGTGCCCCGCGAGAAAGCGGCTGAGATTTTCGCGATCATCGAGAAGTTCGCCGGGTACGGTTTCAACAAGTCCCACAGCGCCGCCTACGCCCTGATCAGCTATCAGACGGCCTGGCTGAAAGCCCACTACCCGACTGAGTTCATGGCCGCCTACCTTTCCAGTAAAATCGGCGGGAAGAAAGAAGTGATGGCCGCCTATATCCGGGAAGTCCGCGCTTCCGGCATCGCCGTCCTCGCGCCCGACATCAACCAGTCCTACGCCAATTTCACGGCTACGGGCGGCGTGATCCGTTTCGGGTTGGGCGGCGTGTCCAAGGTGGGCGACGCCGCGCTGTCGTCGATCTTCGCGGCCCGTTCCGAAGAAGGGCCTTTCAAGGACTTCTGGGATTTTATCAGGCGCGTGGACAAGCACAGCGTCGGAAAATCCGTGGTGGAAAGCCTGATCATGGCGGGCGCCTTCGACAGCATGAATTCCAACAGAAACCAGCTGCTCCAGTCGCTGCCCGAGATGTTCGATTTTGCTCTGAAGCAGGCGGCCGACGACAACCAGGTTTCCCTGTTCGGCGACCTGACGGTCACCGAGCACCCCGACCTGGTGGAAGCCGAAGAGAACGACATGGCCACCAAGCTCGAGATGGAGAAGGACGCCGTAGGCATGTACATCTCCGGCCATCCCTTCGACCGTTATAGAAACCTTGCGCTGAAGCACGCCAACGCGAGCATCGGCGATATCCCCTTCTGGCGCAGCGAAGGCTGCGCGCCCACCTTTGCGGGGCTGCTGACGGGCTATCAGGAAAAGATCACCAAGCGCGGCGACGCCATGGGCATCCTGAGCCTCGACGACGGGGAAAACCAGATCAGCGTGGTCTGCTTCCCTAAGGCGAGAAACGGGAAACCCTGGCTTGAGATCAAGCCCACGCTGTTCCCCGGCAAGCCCTACCTGGTGACGGGACGCCCCGACGACCGCGGCGACGGGACGATCATCGCTTCCGACGTGACCATGCTGGAGGAAAACCTGTCCCTGCGGAGTTACGTGGAAATCACGGTCTCGGCGGAAACGCTCAGGGAAGTCTCGCAGAAGAAGTTCCTGGCCACGTTAAAGGGATGCCGGGGCGACCGCGTGGTCATACTGAAGGTAGAGGACGACATGGAAACCGCCGCGGTGATCCTGAACAGCGTCCGCGTCAACCCCAACCGAGAGCTCCAGGACGCTCTGGACAGCCTTTTGGGCCCGGCCGAAGCTCAGATCAGCGCCTGATTGGTTAATTGCAGTTTTACGAGTGGTGTTGGTAAATTAAAATCTACGATATGGAGGTCCGTTCATTGAATCGTAAAGTTAAAATTGTATGTACGCTCGGCCCCGCGAGTCTTAACAGGGAGACCCTGGGAGCCATGATGGACGCCGGATTGGACGTGGCGCGCCTGAACTTCAGCCACGGCACCCACGAGAGCCACTTTGAGGCTTTGAAGCTGGTGCGCGCCCTTTCCGGCGAGAAAAACCGCCCTGTCGGTGTGATGCTCGACACAAAAGGCCCCGAGATCAGGACCACTCTGCTCGAAAAGGATCAGCCAGTCATGCTCCAGCAGGGGCAAACCTTCGAACTTCGTCCCGACGACGGCAGCCGCGGCTGCGACAAATGGGTCGGCATCACCCATGCCACCCTCGCCCGCGAGTGCGAAGTCGGCCAGGACGTCTTTATCGACGACGGCACGCTGCGGCTGAGGGTGAAAGAGCTTCGCGGCGACGTGATCGTCTGCGAGGTAATCGTCGGAGGCCCTCTGTCGAACAGGAAGGGCGTCAACGTTCCCGACGCCGAGATCAGCCTTCCCACCCTGTCAGAAAAGGATAAGGAGGATATCCTGTGGGGCGTGAAGAACGACGTGGACTTTGTGGCCGTCTCCTTTGTGCGCAACCGCGACGACGTGCTGGCCGTCCGGCGCGTCATCGAAGAGGCCGGCGGCGACATGAAGATCATTGCCAAGATCGAGAGCCGGAAGGCTGTGGAGCGCCTTGAGGAAATCGCCGACGTGGTGGACGGCATGATGGTGGCCCGCGGCGATCTGGGTGTGGAGATTCCCACGGAAAACGTGCCTCTCGTCCAGAAAGAAATTATCGATATCTGCCGCAGCCGCGGAAAGCCCACGATCGTGGCGACCCAAATGCTCGACTCCATGATCAGAAACCCCCGCCCCACCCGCGCCGAGGCTAACGACGTGGCCAACGCCGTGCTGGACGGCGCCGATGCGGTGATGCTTTCCGGAGAGTCCGCCGCTGGTAAGTACCCCGTGCTGGCCGTGGAGACCATGGCGAAGATTGTCCTCAAAGCCCAGGAAGGGCTGAAGCGGTGGCAGAGGCCCTTCTCGATTCCCACCGCCGAGAACAACGTGCCCGACGGCGTCAGCATGGCGGCCGTGGAGATCTCGGCCAAGATGAAGGCCAGCGCGATCGTCTCGCTGACCCACAGCGGTTCCACCGCGAGGATGGTCAGCAAATACCGCCCCGTCTGTCCGATCATCGCGGTCACGCCGTCGGTGAAGTGCTTGCGCTGGATGAGCCTGTACTGGGGAATTTTCCCGATCATCGCCCCCACCGCCCAGACCGAGGAAGAGGCCATCAAGAGCGCCGTCCAAGTGACCCAGGAACAGGGCTATGTGAAAGAGGGCGACCTGCTGGTCGTCACGGCGGGGCTGCCGCTGGGTGTGACGGGCACCACCAATATGCTCCGCGTCTGCACTATCGGCCGCATGGTCGTCCAGGGACTTCCTGTGCTTCCGGGCGTCGTCACGGGCCGGGTTTTCGTCGCCGAGAACGATGAAAATCTCGATCGGATTCAGAAGGGCGACATCCTGGTCACGAGGCGCACCAACGCCGCTTATATGGAGTATCTCGACCGCCTTTCGGCGCTGGTTACCGAAGAAGGCGGCCTGACCAGCCATGCCGCGATCATCTCCCTCGAAGCTTCCATCCCCTGCATCGTGGGCGCGCGCGGAGCCGTCAAAGCCCTGAAGACCGGCCAAGTCGTGACCGTGGACTCCCACTCGGGCATTCTCTACGGCGGCGTGGTGAACACGGGCGCTTAGCGGCGCGCTGATACTCTCTATCGATAAAAAGATCGAATATAAGAAGTTCAAGGCCAGCCTGGGGGAGCCCCAGTCGCTCAGGCATACTTGGGCGCTGCGCGGTCTGTCTATGCTCCCTTTGTGGGTCACCCCCAGGCGTTCCCTCCGTACATTTTGTGTTTTTATCACGAACTGCTGAAATTCTGCGAAAATGGCGCTCCATGACGGGGAGGCGGACTTTGCCCGGTTCCTCGCCATGGAGTTGCTTTTACCGCGCCTGTCTTTTGAAGGATTCTCAGGCGTTCATTCTTTTCGACGTAAAGCATGGAATAATTTTAAGAGATTCGAATCTTTCCATATTGCTGAAAATGTTCGCATCTCGGTTTTTTGTCCGGAGTTCTGTGGTATGATACTGCGCAGAAATTACATGAACGCTTTCGACAGGAACCATAAAGGAAGGGGAGTTGCCGGTGTCCGAACTGTTCAGCTTTTTCAGATGGCAGGATGTAATTGACATTGCCGTGGTAACCTTTATTATCTATAAAACTCTGAGCCTGCTGGTGGGAACGCGGGCCGTTCAGCTCGTCAAAGGGCTTTTTCTGCTGATATTCCTTTCCTTTGTCTCGCGGTGGCTGAACCTGGAGACCTTCTCCTGGATCCTTGCCCAGGGGTTCAGCGCCCTGCTGATCATCGTCCCCGTCGTCTTTCAGCCCGAGCTGCGCAAAATCCTGGAAGAGATCGGCCGCGGCAACATGTGGCGCCGGAAGAAAGCCATGAAGCGCGCCGAGATCGTTGCCGACGAGATGAGCAAGGCGATCATGTACTGCTGTTCCCACAAGATCGGCGCGCTGCTGGTCCTGCAAAGGGGCACGGGGCTGAAAGACTATTGGCGGAACTCGGTGGTGCTGAACGCTGAAATCACGCAGGAGCTCATCATCGCCATCTTCTGGCCCAACAACCCCCTTCACGACGGCGCGACGATCCTCGACACTGAAAAGATCATTTCCGCCGGCTGCTACCTGCCTCTGACCGAGGACGCCGACCTCTCGCGGTGGCTGGGGACCCGCCACCGTGCCGCCATCGGCCTCACGGAGGTTTCCGATGCCGTGACGCTGGTGGTCTCGGAAGAACGGGGCGAAGTGTCCCTGGCGATCAACGGCCGACTTTCCCGCAACCTCAAAGAACCACAGCTGAAGAAGTATCTGATTCACTATTTCTCGGGCCAGGATCAGGAGCAGCAGAGCTTCCTCGAAAGTCTCCGCGAAGAGCTGCGGTCCTTTGGCAATAATTAGGTGATGGACGATGAAATACACAAACCTTGATGATTGGCTTTCTTCGCGCGGCTTTTTGACATTTTTCGCCTTCGCGCTGGCTTTCGCCCTGTGGTTGTACGTGGTCGGAAACCGCAACGAAGAGATCGCGAAAGAATACGAAGTGCGCTTGGAGTTTCTGAACCCCCCCAGCGGGCTGGCCCTTTTCCCGTCGGTTCGCAGCGCCCTGATCACACTGAACGGCGAACGCCGCGCTATGAACTCACTGCAGACGTCGAAGCTCGTTTCCGAGGTGGATCTGAAGGGCCTGGGCGCCGGGCGGCACAGCCTGCCCATCCTCTTTAAGGCTCCTCCCAAGACGGCGGTGACGCAGATCTCGCCGAAGGACGTGGAGGTAGAGCTGGCCAGGCTGACGGAAAAGGAACTGAAGGTGCGAGTCCTGCCGCCTGAAGAGATGCCGCCGGGCTATATCATGGACGGCGCCGTCGTCAGTCCTGAGACCGTCAAGGCTCACGGCCGCGAGGATCAGCTGGCTTCACTGACGGAAATCGTGGTGCGCCCCACCACGGAAAACCTCTTCGAGGGCGGGACGTGGAAGATCCCTTTGCGCGCGCCTGCGGGCACGACGTTGGATTTTTCGCCGCCCGACGTGACCCTGTCGGCCACCTACTATCAGGGAATACCGCGAAAGGAGCTTCCCATCGAAGTGAGGACCCGCGGTTCCCTTCCGCCCAACCTGCGCCTGGTGTCGACGAAGGTATCGCCCGAAAACCTGCCCGTGGAAGGCCGGAGCGAAGCCTTTGAAGGCGTGGACAAGCTCTACACCGACCCGGTCAACCTGTCGCGGCTGACGAAAAGCCAGACCGTGCAGACAAAGGTCACGAACATCCCCAAGGGGCTTTCAATGCTCGCGCCGCCGATCGTCTCCGTGACGTTCGAGCTGAAAACGCTGAACGACACGAAATCCTACAAGGACGTCACAATCCTTTTCGAAGGCGTGCCGGAGGATGCCCAGTGGATTGCCGAACCGGCAAGCGTAACCGTTCTCGTGGAAGGGGCGCGCAGCATCCTCGACGCCATGACGCCCGAGAAGCTGGAACTGTCGGCCTACGTGGACGTCTCGAGCATTGTGACCCCGTCGGTGCGCCTGCCTGTGCGGATTCGGACCAGACAGAATTCGGGCGTCGAAATCGTCGGCATCGAACCGTCGACCGTCAAAGTAACGCGGAGGCAGCCTCAGAATCAGCAGCCAAACAACTGAACGAGAGAGTGAGTGTGCAGAATGGAAAATAAAAACAGCAGCGTTCCCAGAGGCCGCTGCCTTTTTGGTACCGATGGAGTCCGCGACATCGCCAATCGCGGTTCCATGACGCCTGAGATGGCCCTGCGTCTCGGGCGGGCCTACGTGCTTTTTCTGATCCAAAGAGGGACGCCCCGGCCGCAGATCGTGGTCGGACGCGATACAAGGCGCTCCGGAAAAATGCTCGAATCGGCGCTCGTAGCCGGCATGACGTCGGCCGGCGCAGAGGTGATCCTTCTTGGAGTCATTCCGACGCCGGGAGTGAGTTACGGCGTCCTGTTCTTCAAGGCCCACGGCGGCGCGGTGATCAGCGCTTCGCACAACCCGCCGGAGTACAACGGCATTAAATTTCTGAGCGGGGAAGGGCGGAAACTGAGTGACAGCGACGAGCTCGAGATTGAGGACTACCTCGGCGACGACCTGCTCGACGATTGGCGCCCTTCAGGCGCTTCCATCGGCGAGCTGACGTCGGAAGAGGGCTTTTCGATCATGTACGCCGACCGGGTGCTGCAGGTGCTCGACGGCGAACGCCTGGCGGGAATGCGCGTGGTTTTCGACTGCGCGAACGGCGCCGCTTCTGCCGTGATCCCCCAGGTGGCCCAAAAGCTCGAATGCGAAAGCTTTATTATCGGTGCGGAGCCCGACGGGCTGAATATCAACGAGAAAAACGGCGTCATGCATCTGGACGCGCTGATCGAGGCGGTTAAACTGCATGACGCTGACATCGGCATCGCCTACGACGGCGACGCCGACCGCGTGCTTCTGGTGGACCGCCGCGGCAAGATCCTGAACGGCGATATCATGCTCTGGGTGCTGGCCCGCTGGCTTCAGCGCGAGGGGATCCTCGGAAGCGGCGTCGTCGCGACGGTCATGAGCAACGGGGCTCTGGACAACCATCTCCGCAAGGACGACATTCAGGTTTTCCGCTGCGCCGTGGGCGACCGCTACGTCTTGGACATGATGGTGAACACGGCTTCCTGCCTTGGCGGCGAGCAGTCAGGGCACATTATTATCGATCATTACGTGAGGACCGGCGACGGGCTGTGCACGGGCTTCG
The DNA here is from genome assembly GCA_004558205.1 of Pyramidobacter piscolens. Taxonomy (GTDB): domain Bacteria; phylum Synergistota; class Synergistia; order Synergistales; family Dethiosulfovibrionaceae; genus Pyramidobacter; species Pyramidobacter piscolens_A. The sequence goes on along the minus strand of SFDM01000020.1, from coordinate 6,649 downwards.
CCTTTTTGCGCGCCTGCCGCGAACTGGGCGAGGTGCCCGAGACGCTGTCCGACCGTTTCGCCCCCTTTCCCCAGAAGCTCACCAACATCACCGTGGCTGACCGCGACAAGGTGATGCAGAACACTTTGCTGAAAAGCGCTATCGAACAGGCCTGCCGCGACCTCGGCTCCAGGGGCAGAGTTTTTTTGCGCCCTTCGGGGACCGAACCTCTGATTCGGCTCCTGGTGGAGTGCAGCGACGAGGCGACGCTGAACGCGCTTTCCGATAGGTTTTGTGAGATGATTCGAGGTATATAGGCCTTTTATCGGTCTTTTTTTTCGCGGGCTGAGCCATGAGATTCAGCCCGCGTTTTCCGTGATAATTTACATAAAGGTGGTGAGAAAAAAGCGGCTGTCGGATTAGCGCCAGAACTGAACCGCTTCGGCGGCAACAGTTGACGAGGACGAAAGTGATCGAAAATTTCGGCGGATGCTTTCGCGGACGACGAGGGGCGCCCGTGAACCTTTGCGGCAAATGCGCCGGGCGACCGGCGTGACAAATTCGCGAAGGGCCCTTCCCACTGAGGAGGTTGCTCAGCGTGTGCGGAATTGTTGGATATATCGGAAATAAAAACGCCTGTGAGGTAATTATAAAGGGACTTGAACGGCTAGAATATCGTGGATATGACTCCGCGGGAATCGCCGTCCATCATGAAAAAGGATTTGAAGTGGTTAAAACCGTCGGCAAGGTGGCGCAGCTGAAAGAGCTGATCGGCGCCAAGGGGCTTGCAGGCTGTGTGGGCATTGGACACACCCGGTGGGCGACCCATGGCGGCGTGACCACCACCAACGCCCATCCCCACGCCGACGAAGCCGAAACGTTGGTGCTGGTCCATAACGGCATCATCGAGAACTACACCGAAGCCCGCGACGAACTGCTCGCCCAGGGTGTGCGCTTCCGCTCCGAGACCGACACCGAGGTGGCGGCCCAGCTTCTGGCCAAGCTCTACCGGGGCGATCCAGTAAAGGCGATCTGCGACCTGTTCAAGCGTTTCCGCGGCGCCTTCGCCTTCGTGATCATCTTCGGCGACCGGCCGGAAGAAATTTACTGCGTCAGAAAAGGGGCTCCGCTGGTGGTCGCGCTCGGCGAGAACGAAGCCTATTGCGCCTCAGACGTGCCCGCCGTGGTGGAACACGCCGACAGGGTGATCTTCCTTGAAGAAGGCGAGATCTGCCGCCTGAACCGCGGCGGGGCCCGGTTCTGGAACCTGGAAGGTGAGCCTCACGACCGGCAGACCATCGCCGTCGACGTGGACTGCACGATGATCGACAAGGCCGGCTATCCCCACTTCATGCTGAAAGAGATCAACGAACAGGGCGCCGTGCTCCGCAGGGCTCTGTTCGGACGGATTCACAGCGAGGGCATCGACCTGAGCGGCGAATGGGGCATCAGCGCCGAAAAGGCGAAGTCCTTCAGGCGGTTCGTTATGGTGGCCTGCGGAACTTCCTACTATGCGGCCATGGTGGCCCAAAGGGTGCTTGAAAAGTATCTGGATCTGGACATCGTCGTGGACATCGCGTCGGAATACCGTTACCGTCCTCTGAAGGTCGGTCCCGAGACCATCGCCCTCTTCGTCAGCCAGTCGGGCGAAACTCTGGATACCCTTGAAGCCATGCGCCACGTGAAGGCCCAGGGCGTGTATACGGTGGCCGCCACCAACGCTCCCAACTCGTCGATCGCCCGGGAGGTGGACGACGTGCTGCGCCTCAACGCCGGCGTAGAGATTGGCGTGGCGGCGACCAAGACCTTTACGGCCCAAATGGCCGTCCTGATCCTGGCGGGGCTCCATTTGGCCCGCCTTCGCGGCGAACTCTCCGAGGACGGCGAGAAACGCCTCGGACGCGCCATGACCGAGCTTCCCTACAAGGTAGAGCAGGTCCTCCTGACCCGGGACCAGATAAAAGCCCTGGCCCAGAAGTTCAAGACAGCTCGCGACTTCCTGTTCCTGGGGCGCGGCGTGTCCTTCCCCGTGGCGATGGAAGGCGCTCTCAAGCTGAAAGAGATCTCCTACATCCACGCCGAAGCCTACGCTGCCGGCGAGATGAAGCACGGCCCTATCGCCCTGCTCGACGAAAAAGTCCCCGTGGTGGTCATCGCTCCCGGCGACGAGCTTCTGGAGAAGACGTTGTCCAACGTGCAGGAAACCCGCGCCAGAAAAGCCCCGGTGCTGTTCCTGACCACTGAGGGCGTCCATGTGACTACCGAAGTGGAGGGCCTGCTCCGCGTCCCCGCGACGGAACCGGAGCTCAGCCCCTTCCTGACCGTGGTGCCTCTTCAGATGTTCGCCTATGAATCAGCCCTGCTGCGCGGATGCAGCATCGACCAGCCGCGAAACCTCGCCAAGAGCGTGACGGTGGAATAGAGGCGGATTTCGAAAAAGCCTGGCGCCGCATGGGGCTTTTTTAGAAGGACTAAAAAAACAGATGAAGATCCGCTCCGCCTTTTTGCCGGCAGCGAATCTTCATCTGTTTTTTCTTATTTTTTATCAATGTTTTTTCCTGATTTTCGTGTGCCTAAAAACAGTTTCCCGAAGATGAACAGAGGGAACAGCGGAGCCACAGACAGGATGGGGGAGATCCAGAGAAAAATGTAGACGGCTAAAATTCCAAGAAAGGCAAGGATGGAGATCCAGAACGCGTCAATATTTTTCTGCGTACTGCCGGGTTTCATCGCGAGAAAGCCGAGGACCGAAAAAAGGGCGAGCATGGCGAAAAGAAGTCCCAGCCAGCATAGATGCATTGTCGATATATTCAATGATTATGACCTCCTGAAATTTGCATCATTCTCTGCCTTGACAGGCTTTGAGTCCATGATACTATATGATCGCTTGTTTGTGCTTTTTTGTATGATACCATGGATGGGCAAAAATGGAAGCGAATATTCAGCGGCGCAAAAAATCTGCCGCTTGTTTTTTGAAAGGGATGGTTGAGTCGATGGCGCAGCAGTTGGGGTGCAGCGCGCTTATTCTCGCGGCCGGCAAGGGGACGCGGATGAAAAGTCCCGCGCCGAAGGTGATGCAGCCGATTCTTGAGGAGCCCATGCTCTTCTACGTGCTGAAGGCTTTGAAGGAGGCAGGCGTCACCGACGTGGCCGTAGTGGTCGGCCATGGCGGCGAACAGGTCCAGGGCTGGCTGTCGAAAAACGCGCCGGAAGCCCGAGTGATCTGGCAGAGGGAGCAGCTTGGGACGGGGCACGCCGTCATGGCGGCTTCGGATTGGATCCGGTCGAAGCAGAACGTCCTGGTGGTCAACGGCGACATGCCCATGATCACCGGCGCGGAAATCAGCCAGTTCCTGGAGAAATCCAGAGGGGCTGATCTGTCCTTCATGACCTGCGATCTGGAACATCCCGCCCAGTACGGGCGCGTGGTCCGCGGAGGCCAATCAGTCCGGATCGTCGAGGCCAAAGACGCCTCCGCCGACGAGCTGAGCGTGCGCGAGGTCAACTCGGGCGTCTATCTCTTTGAGGCCCAGAGGCTCCTTGAAGGCCTGTCGTCGCTGACGCGCGGCAACAGCCAGGGCGAGTATTACATCGTCGACCTCGTGGCCTGGGGATGCGGCAAGGGGTTGAAGGTCGTTCCCGTCAAGCTTCCTGCCGACAATCTGAGCGGTGTAAACGATCCCTTCGAACTGGCGGTTCTTTCGGCGAAAATGCGCGACAGAATCCTTGCGGAATGGCTCCGCAAGGGAGTAAAATGTATAGATTCTTCGTCGGTATGGATTTCCCCGCGGGTTCAATTCCTTGGAGAAGCGTTCCTCTATCCCAACGTGCAGATCTGGGGCGGCAGCGAGATCGGCGAAGGCTGCGTAATCCAGTCGGGGACGATCCTGCGGAACTGCGTCCTGAAAGGGAACGTGCAGTGTCTTGGCTACGTGGTCGCCCAGGATGTGACCGCTGAAGAGGGGGTCAAGATGGGGCCCTTCTGCTTTCTGCGCGACGGAACCCGCCTTCTGAAGAACTCTTTTGCCGGTAAGTTTGTGGAGATCAAGAAGAGTGAGATCGGCGAAGGTTCAAAAGTTCCTCACCTCAGCTATATAGGCGACGCGGTCGTAGGCCCCGGCACAAATATCGGAGCGGCGACTGTGACCTGCAACTACGACGGCGTGAACAAACATAAAACGCAGATTGGAACGGGCTGTTTCATCGGCAGCGACACCATGCTGGTGGCTCCCGTGAAGATCGGGGACGGCGCCGTGGTTGGCGCCGGATCGGTCATCACGAAGGACGTTCCAGAAGGAGCTCTCGCGGTCGCGAGAGGACGTCAGGTGGTTATTGAAGGATGGTCTCAGAGGAAGAGCTCTGGGCAAAAGAAAAATTCGGAGGCGTAAAAGATGTTATCCAGCGAAAAGGAAATAGTAATACTTTCAGGCACGGCTCACCCTGAATTTGCCGAGAAAATTTGCCAGGAGCTTGGCGTCCGTCTTCGGAAAGTGCATCATTTCTCCTTTGCTGACGGGGAAGTGGGCTTTTCCATCGATGAGAGCGTCCGCGGCGACGACGTGTTTGTGGTGCAGCCCACGTGCAAACCCGTCAACGACAACCTGATGGAGCTTCTCGTCATGGTGGACGCCCTGAGAAGAGCTTCCGCCGACCGCATCAACTTGGTCATTCCCTATTTCGGATACGCCCGTCAGGACCGCAAGGCCAAGGGACGCGAGCCCATATCGGCTAAGCTGGTGGCGAACATGATCGAGCACGCCGGCGCGCACCGCGTCGTCACGGCCGACCTTCACGCGGGACAGATTCAGGGCTTCTTCGATATTCCCGTGGATCATCTTCTTGGAGTTCCCCTGCTGGCTTCCTGGTTCAAGAGCAACGTGATCAGCGGCCAGTGCAGCGACAACTTCGTGGTGGTGTCGCCCGACGCGGGCGGCGTAGTCCGCGCCCGCAAGCTTGCCACGCTGCTGAAGACCGAGATTTCCATCGTGGACAAGCGCCGCCGCCACGATATGGCCAACGTCTGCGAAGTTATGGAGATCATCGGCACCGACGTGAAGGGCAAAACCTGCATCCTGATCGACGATATGATCGACACGGCCGGCACGATCGTCAACGCGGCCCGCGCTCTGAAGGGCCTTGGAGCCGCCAAGGTCTATTGTTCCGCCACCCATGGCCTTCTTTCCGGCCCGGCGATTGACCGCCTGAGCGACGAAGCTGTAGATTCCGTCGTTTTAACCGATACTATCCCATTGCCAGCGGGACGAAAATTAGATAAAATAGTTCAAGTGTCTATGGCTCCGCTTTTTGCGGAAGCAATCCGAAGGATTCACTGTGACTCGTCCGTGAGCAGCTTATTCGACTGATTTACGGGCTTGTCATTGTAGAAATTTTTAATTTTAGGAGGCAACATTATGTCAGAAGCAATTAACATCGTACTTGAGAGCCGCGAGGGCAAGGGTAAGGAATACTGTGGTCGTCTGCGCAAGGAAGGCTATCTTCCCGCGGTCATTTACGGACCCGCTATGGATCAGACCTATTCCGTAAAGGTCGAAACGAAGGCCATGCTTCCCTACCTTATGTCCGACGACATCAAGAAGTTCGTCTTCGCGGCCACCCTTCCCTGCGGCACGGTCAAGAATTGCGTCATCAAGTCCGCGACGAAGAACTACGCCACGGATCAGCTGCTCCACATCGACTTCTACTGCGCGGAGTAACCGGTTCTCTTGCGTCTGATAGCGGGTCTTGGCAATCCCGGCACTGATTACGCCCTCACGCGGCACAACGTGGGCTGGGATGTGATTGACCGCCTTGCGGACCGCCTTCGGGCCGGCGAGCCCTCCGTCAAGTTCGGCGGGGCGTGCTGGGGGCCTTTGACGGTCGGCGGCGAGCGCTTGTTTCTGCTGAAGCCCTACACCTATATGAACAACAGCGGCGTGGCGGTGGGAGAACTGGCGCGTTTTTACAAGATTGATCCCGGCGAGGTGCTCGTGGTCCTTGACGATATCAACCTGCCGCTGGGGCGCATGAGAATTCGCCCCAGCGGTTCCGCCGGCGGTCATAACGGATTGAAGTCCATTATCGCCCACCTTGGAACACAGGATTTTCCGCGGCTTCGCCTGGGTGTGGATCATTGTCCTGAGGGGCGCGATATGGCGGCGTGGGTCACGGGGCATTTTTCGGCCGCCGACCGCGCCGTGATTGATCGTTCGATTGAAAGGGCGTCCGCTTTCTGCGTAGAGTGGTGTTCATCCGATGCAGCGCACTTGATGAACAGCGTGAACAGTTGTGACGTAAGGATTCTCGACGGCGAGGCGTAATGCTCTCGCCGTTTTTTGTTATGGTTAAACGGCCGGAGCACCGAAGCCTTATACTAATTCTCTATTAGAGTGCTTAATATCAAATCGAAGAGCCACGTCAAAAGATTTCAACGCAAAGGGCGCAAAGGTTCGCAAAGGAAAACCTTGAAAGACTTTTAGAACCGAAAATCAATCAAAATGCATAAATTACTATCACGCCAATTCGTTTTTTTATTAATAATTTAGGATTTGTTTTTTCCTTTGCGTCCTTTGCTCCCTTTCTGTTTGAAGTGTACCCTTTGTCAAGGACATATTAAAAGCAAAAATTCCTAGAGGAAGAATCAGAAAAAGCCGTGATAGATTTGAAATAGGAA
>SFDM01000019.1 GCA_004558205.1 Pyramidobacter piscolens | reverse complement strand
GAGCTTCAGGTTGGGCAGCACGTAGCGGGACTCGTCGCCGCTGAACCACTTGTCGCGCAGGGCCTTGATGGAACCGTCGGCCTTCATGGCCGCGATCGTATCGTTGATCTTCTTTGCCAGCTCCGTGTTTCCCTTTTTGAGCACATAGGCGTAGTCCTCGTGCTGCAAAAGCACGTCGGGCAGCCAAGTCCCCTTGGTGGTGGCGTTCAGGAGGCGCATGACCGGCTCGTCGCCCATGAAGCCGTCGAGGCGGCCGCTCTTCATGGCCCCCGCCATGTCGGAGAAGGAGTTGAAGTAAAAGCGCTCGCACTCTGGGAACAGCGCGTCGTAGAGCTTGTCGAAGGAACTGCCCGTCAGCACTCCCAGACGCTTGCCCTTGGACCAGAGTTTCATATCTTCAACGCTCGTCAAGCCTCCGGCTGAACCGGCGCCCTTCGGCGGGGGATCGGTGGAATTCGCCGCCTCCCCTGAAAGACAGGGAGCCGGGCATAAACACAGCAGCATTACAACGCATAACAACCATTTCAAACGTCTCAAAAAGATCCCTCCTGAAGTGGCCTCTGGTCCTTATACCAGCAGGCATAAAAATGCCCTCTTCCCGAAGCCGCGAGAGAAACCTCGCCGAAGAGGCGGAACGGAAGAAAAAACGGCGCGAAAATAAAGGCCGTTTTCGCGTCATTCTAGCATAAACCAGAGCCTGCGGAGAATATTTCTACACCTATATTAAGACGTCCCTCAAAGTCGGAAATATTGCTTCAAATGTAATGAAATGCCCGCGAACGCCGCTTCATGTAAAAATTATATCAATAAGGAAAAGTACGGGAAAAGTTCCCATCGCCTTTCAAAGCTTCATTGCACTCTATTTTTCATTATTTAGTTACAATTTTTTCAAAAGTTTTACTTGATATTTTTCGTCAAACAAGCTATTATTTTTACACTATCGAGTGGTTGCCCTTGGGCGACCACGGATTTCATGAGGTGATTTCCTTGAAGAAGAAGTACGACGTGCTCATTGTCGGTGGCGGTGTGGTCGGCTGCGCCGTCGCCCGGGAGCTGTCGAAGTACAGGCTTGCCGTGGGCGTGTTGGAGAAGGAGCTGGACGTCAGCCTTGGCACGAGCTGCCGGAACAGCGGCGTGCTGCACGCGGGGTTCAATTACAAGCCCGGCTGCCTGCGCGCGAAAGTGGGCGTCCGCGGCAACGCCATGATGGACGACCTGTGCCGCGACCTGAAGGTGAAGATGAAGCGCATCGGCAAGCTCACCGTTGCGCTCGACAAGGACGACATGCCAGGGCTGGAGCGGCTGAAAGCCCAGGGCGACGCCAACGGCGTTCCCGGGCTGGAGATCATCGGCCATGAGCGCATGGACCAGATCCAGCCCGGCGTGCAGGGCATCGCCGCCCTCTGGTCGCCGACCAGCTCCATTATCTCTCCCTTTGGGCTGACCATCGCGCTGGCGGAAAACGCCTGCGCCAACGGCGTGGAGTTCCGCCTGGGCTGGCCTGTGAAGGGCCTGACGGTCCTGCCCGAAGGCGCGGGTTTCGAGGTGAAAAACGACAAGGGCGAGCGGCTGACCGCCAAAGTGCTGATCAACTCGGCGGGGGTGTTCGCCGACGAAGTGTGCCGCATGGCAGGCATCGGCGAGTACCGCATCTATCCCTGCCGCGGCGAGTATTACGTGCTGGACAAGCGCCTGGACGGCTCCCTGAAGACGCTGATCTACCCCACGCCGCGCCCGAAGGATCCCGGCCTGGGCATTCACCTGACGCCCACCGTGGACGGGAACATCCTGATCGGCCCCAGCGCCGACTACCAGGACTCGCCCTACTGGCTGGGGAACAAGGCGCCGACCATGGAATCCCTGCGCCAGGAAGGGCTGAAGCTTCTGCCCAGCATCCGCATGTCCGACTACATCCGCAACTTCTCGGGCCTGAGGGCCAAGCAGACGCCACCCGACGTGGGCGGCAACGCGGACTTCGTCATCGAAGACCGAAAAGACGTGAAGGGCTTCATCAACATCATGGGCCTCGAAAGCCCCGGCCTGACCAGCTCGCCCGCCATCGCCGAGATGGTCTGCGGCATGGTGAAGGACCATCTGTCGCTGGAGCCCAACCCCGGCTTCAACGGCGTGCGTCCCGGAAGCGCCCTGCTGTTCTCGGAGCGCAGCCCCGAGGAACGGGCCGGCATGATCGCCGACGATCCCGATTACGGCGAGATGATCTGCCGCTGCGAATCGGTCAGCAAGCGCGAGGTGCTGGACGCCCTGAACAACCCGCTGGGAGCCAAAACCTTCGTCAGCCTAAAATATAGGGCGCGCGTCTCCATGGGGCGCTGCCAGGGCGGCTTCTGCATCCCCAGGATCGCCCGTCTGCTCCAGGAGGAATTCGGCTGGAAATGGGAGGACTTCGCCGACCACAGCGCGGCTTCGCGCCTGTTCGTGGGCAACGTGCTCGGAAGAGGTGAGCGTTCATGATCAAGGAACTTCATCGCGGCGTGGTCGTGATCGGAGGCGGCCCCGCCGGGCTGGCGGCGGCCATCGCCGCTCGCGAGGCCGGCTGCGGGGACCTGCTCCTGCTCGAGCGCGATCGGCTTTTGGGCGGCATCCTGAACCAGTGCATCCACGACGGATTCGGGCTTCATCGCTTCGGCGAGGCCATGACGGGCCCCGAGTACGCCCAGCGCTATATCGACCGGTTCCGCGAGCTGAACATCGAGCACATGACCGAGTCCATGGTGCTGAACCTGTCCCATGACCGCGAGCTGCTGGTCAGCCGACGCGGCGAGATGATCCGCCTGACCGCCGACGCGGTGGTGCTGGCCATGGGCTGCCGCGAGCGTCCGCGCGGAGCTCTCTCGATCCCCGGCACCCGGCCTTCGGGCATCTACACCGCCGGCGCGGCCCAGAACTTCGTCAACATGGAAAACCTCATGGTGGGACGCAGAATCTGCATCCTTGGCTCGGGCGACATCGGCCTGATCATGGCGCGCCGCATGACGCTGGAAGGCGCGAAAGTGCAGGCCGTATTCGAGCTTCTGCCCTATTCCAGCGGGCTGCCGCGCAACATCCAGCAATGCCTGAACGACTACCATATCCCCCTGTACCTGAGCACCACCGTGACGGACATCATCGGCCAGGACCGCCTTGAGGCCGTGACGGTATCCCAGGTGGATGAGAAGCGCCGCCCGATCCCGGGCACCGAGAAGACCTTCGAATGCGACACGCTGCTGCTGTCGGTGGGGCTGATCCCCGAAAACGAGCTGTCGCGCATGGCCGGCGTCGAGTTTGACCGAGTCACCGGCGGCGCCCTCGTGGACGACCGGCTGATGACTACCGCGCCGGGTGTCTTCGCCTGCGGCAACGTGCTTCATGTCCACGACCTGGTGGACTGGGTGTCCCAGGAAGCGGCGGAAGCGGGGGCCCGGGCGGCGGCTTACGCGGCGGGCAACCGCCACGAAACGGCCGCGGTGGACGTGAAACCCGGCCCGGGCGTGCGCTACACGCTGCCCCAGAAGGTTTCGGGCGACCGCGACGTGACGATCTCGCTCCGCGTGGGCGCTCCCGACCGGAACCGCTGCCTTGTGGTGACCGCCGACGGGCGGGAAATCCTGCGCGAAAAGCACATCCGCCTTCACCCCGCGGAAATGGCCCACCTGAACGTGAAAGCGGCCGATTTCAAGGGCTGCAAGGTTTTGGAGGTGTCGGTACAATGACCGTGAAAAAGGAATACACCTGCGTGGTCTGCCCCAACGGCTGCCCACTGCAAGTGGAGACCACCGGCGGCGACAAGCCCGAGCTGGTCTCCGTGACGGGGAACCTCTGCCCCCGCGGCGCGAAGTGGGCCAAGCAGGAGATCGAGAACCCCCTGCGCACCATCTCGACCAACGTGCTCATCCAGGGTGGGACCATGCCCGTGGTCAGCGTCCGCACGCTGGACGCCGTCCCACTGAAGGACATCATGGCCCTGCGCGAGAGCCTAAAAGAAATGGTCCTCAAAGCGCCGGTCCGTGTGGGCGACATCATAGCGACGGCCCCGGCGGGAATTCCCTGCCGCGTCGCCGTGACGAGAAACGTCCTCGCGCGCGGCTGACGCGAGCGGGGATTCAGAAGCGAGATCAAAAGATTTTCATCGCAAAGGATTAAGAAAAAGGGCGCAAAGGCCGCAAAGGAAAAGCTAAACCAGAATTAATAACTGAAAACGAATTAATATGATAATAATTTGCAGGTTCTGCTGGAATTTACGGTCCTAAAAACCTTTCAAGGTTTTCCTTTGCGAACCTTTGCGCCCTTTGCGATTCAATCTTTTGATCTTGCTGTTGAACTAGCTCTCACACCGGCACCCCGGTAATAACAATTTAGCGGACTGCCGCGACTGCGTATAACATCAGGACGCCGCGCGGAAAGCGCGCGGCCACATATTCGGGAGGTGTTTTGTATGATGGAAAGAAAGGTAACTCGCGCTCTTGTAGGAACGATTTTTGCGGCTCTGCTCTGCTTCATTGCGGCGGGCCCCGCGGTCACCGCGGCGGAGGCTAAAAGCTACCGCGTCAACGTCGCCACGGCGACCACCGGCGGCGCCTACTATCCCATCGGCAACGCCATGGCCCAGATCTGGACCAAGAACCTTGAGGGCGTGCGCGCCTCGGCCCAGGCCACGGCAGGCACCCCCCAGAACGTGGAGCTCATGATGGACGGCGACGTCCAGGTGGCCATCGCCCAGAACGGCATCTCCTATTACGCCTATTATGGGGTGGAGACCTACAAAGACGTCAAGGGATTCCCCTACAAGGACATGCGCGGCATGATGGCGCTCTATCCCAACGTGATGCACTGGGTGGTCCGCAAGGACGCGGGTATCAAGAGCGTGGCCGACATGAAGGGCCGCCGCATCATCCCCGGGCAGGTGGCCAGCGCCACGGAGGTCAACAGCCGTGAGATGCTCGCCGTCTACGGCCTGAACTACATGAAGGACAAGGGCGCCACCAACGTGGAGGCCGACTATCTGGGCTATAACGAGGCCGCCGACCAGATCAAGAACGGCCAGTGCGACGCCACGCACATCGCCGGCGGCGTCCCCACCGCGGCCGTCATGGACCTGACCTCATCGGGACAAGCGGAGCTCATCTCCATGGAGCCCGACAAGGTCGAGCAGATCTGTAAGAACTACCCCTGGTACTTCCCCTTCACAATCCCCGCGGGCACCTATCCCAAGCAGGAGAAGGAGATCCACACCATCGCCCTGGCCAATATCCTGATCACCGACAAAAACGTGGACGAGGAACTGATTTACATGCTCACCAAGGCGCTCTATCAGTATCACGACGACCTGGTGATCGGCCACAAGGCCACAGCCTACACCACGGAAGACCACGCCTTCGGCGGCATGACCGTGCCCCTGCACAAGGGCTCCATCCGTTACTTCACCGAGCGCGGAATCACCGTCCCCGCCGAACTTATCGTGGATAAATAGGGACAGCCGCCGTCGATCCTTACCGTAAGGCCCGGACGCTTTTTCGGGCGTCCGGGCCTTTATTTCAAAAAAGTTCAGGAGGGAAGCCATGACTGGAACTGAAAAGGACCTTCAATCTCAAAAAAACGCCGCCAGCGGCATGACCGCCGAAGAGATGCTGGCGAAAGTGGACAAGGAGTCTCAGGTCAGGAAGACCGCGGGGTACTGGGCAAAGCTCATCACGCTGATCGCCGTGGCCATGTCCGTCTATCACCTGGTGACCTGCGAGTACACCCTTCCCTCCATGCATCACCGAAGCATTCACCTGGCCTTTCTTGTGGCGCTGACCTTCCTGCTCTATCCCGTGGACCCGGCGCGGAAGAGCAACCGGATTCCCCCGCTGGTGCTCGGCTGGTACTTTATCGCGCTGAGCAGCCTGATCTACCTCTTTTATGAGTTCGATCCCCTGGGGCTGAACCTGTCCACGACGGCCTGCTGCGCCGCCGGCGTGGCCGCCGCCGTCGGCGCAGCGCTTCTCGACAAACTCTACGGCAGAATATCCAAGGGCAACGGGCCCAGCGTCCCCGACCTTATCTGGCTCGTCCTGGCGCTGAGCAGCAGCCTTTATATCTTCTTTCAGTTCGACGCCTTCAGCATCCGGGGGCGCGCCGTGCCTCTGGACTACTTCATGGGCGGCGTGGTGATCCTCTGCGTGCTCGAGGCCACGCGGAGAAGCGTGGGCAAGGAGCTGGCGCTGCTCGCCGTGGTCTTTCTGGCCTACGGTTACTACGGCTACCTGATTCCCGGGACCTTCGGGCACACGGGTTTTTCGGTCAAGCGCCTGATCTATCAGATCTACCTGTCGTCGGAGGGCATCTTTGGCACCGCCCTGGGCGTGTCGGCCACCTACATCTTCCTGTTCATCCTGTTCGGCGCGTTCCTGACCGTGACAGGCATGGGACGCTTCATTAAGGACATCGCGCTGTGCCTGTCGGGACGCACCATCGGCGGCGAGGCCAAGGTGGCCATCGTCGCTTCGGGCATGATGGGCATGATCAACGGCAGCGCCGTGGGCAACGTGGCCGCCACGGGAAGCTTCACGATCCCCATGATGCGCGAGGCCGGGTTCCCTCCGGTCTTCGCCGCCGCCGTGGTCGCCGTAGCGGGCACGGGCGGGATGATCATGCCGCCCGTCATGGGCTCGGCGTCCTTCATTATGGCAGAGTATCTGGGGCTGCACTACTCCAAGATCATGCTCGCCGCCGCGATCCCCGCGGTGCTCTACTACCTGGCCGAATATTACTACATTCACGTCCAGGCGAAGAAACAGCACATGCGCGTGATCCCTTCGGCTCAGATTACGCCCTTTTTGGCGATCATGAAGAAGGAAGGCCATCTGATCCTCCCGATCATCTTGATCGTATGGGAGCTCATGATCGGCCGCACGCCGCTCTACGCGGCCTTTCACGGCATCCTGTGCGTCATCGTGGTCAGCAGCTTCCGCGCCTCGAGCCGCATGAGCCTCTCGGGCCTCGTCAAGGCGCTCGCCGACGGGGCGCGGCAGTGCGTGTCCGTCGGCGTGGCCTGCGCCGTGGTGGGGGTCATCATCGCCATCACCAACATGTCGGGACTAGGGCTCGTGCTGGGCGACAACATCGTGTCGCTGGCCGGCGGCAGCGTGTTCCTGACCACGTTTTTCACCATGGTGGTGTCCATCATCCTCGGCATGGGGCTGCCCACGACGGCCTGTTACATCGTCACAGCCACCATCGCCGCGCCGCCCCTGATCAAGATGGGCGTCAACCCGCTGGCGGTCCACATGTTCGTCTATTACTTCGCCTGCCTGTCCAACCTGACGCCGCCCGTGGCCATCGCGTCCTACGGCGCGGCGGGCATCTCGGGACAGAACCCGTCGAAGGTGGGCTGGATGGGGTTCCGCATCTCCCTGGCGGCGTTCCTGATCCCCTTCACGTTTATCTACAGCCCTCAGCTGCTTCTGGTGGAAGGGACGGTCTTGTCCATCTCCTGGGCCACGATCACCAGCATGGTGGGCGCCTGCGCCCTGGCCTCGGCCCTGCAGGGCTACTTGCTGTCGCCGCTGAATCCGCTCCTCCGCGTTCTGCTCTTCGCCGCCGCCGTGGGCCTGATCTTCCCCGAAGTCATCTCGGACATCGCGGGCATCGCAATTCTGGCAGGGCTGTGGCTCTATCAGAGGAATTTGATGAAAAAAGGGAAAGGGGTCGAAAGTTAAGGAGGCCTCGCCGTCACGTAGCGGAGAGGAACCTCTTAAAATGTTCCACGTGGAACATACCCCTTCAGAGGAAAATAGTTCATAAAAAAGGAGAGAACCTGCTGAAATCCAGCGGGTTCTCTCTTTTTCATACTCACAGAGTTTTTCGACAAAGAGGCTTTACCATAACCCGGCAAGGCCTTGACAGGAAAGAACTGACGCTTGAAATTCAATAACTTTCAAGGAAAAAGGTGGATTTTTCGTTTTTTACCGGCTGCTTCAATACTCCATATTAAATCAACCGATAAAAAGGGGGCACGGCGGTTCACCGCGAACCTTTTATCTAAGCGCCTGAACCAGCGCCTGACGCGCTCCGCGTTGAATCCCGCTTATCCGCAGAACGGCTCAATCCGGCGCTCTATTTGCGGCAAATTGATCAGGAGCCGTACAGTGGAGAGTTATCCGCATTCCGCCGCAGGTAGAGGTAAAGATCTTTCATGAAGGCGCTCACGGCGTCTGATTTTTCTAAACTGATATTTTGGTTTACTCCAATGCAACAGTTCCGATTGGGGATATTTTGAGTGAGCTTATACCACTCCAGAGGGTAGCGTTTTGCCAACTCTTTAGCCACTGAAACGGGAACCACTGACCATGATCCGGGGCGGCTGAGCAGCTGAGGGATAATCAGCGACACGCTTCCCATCGCATACATACGAGGATTCTTCTCCGGCCAGAACTTTTTATGCCATGATTGCAGGCCTGCATCGAACTCGGCGTAAACCTCGTGGTCCGGATTCAGTTCCTTTGCGCAAATCAGCCCGTTCTCTATTTTCAGCTGTTGATTTTTGGACAGCAGGATCACATAGGGTTCGGAGATCAGGTGTTCCATCGCTATTTCCGGATGCGCACGCAGGGTCGTCCCCTGCGGAGATACCGGGTTGAAATGGGCCACCCCTACGTCGATGTTGCCCTGTTCCAGCTGGATATAGACATCCCATGAGTTATAGGTATACAAGTCAATATCCACATTCTCGTTCCGATTGAGATATTCCTCAAAGAAATCGGAAAGCAGATAGCACGTCACGCTGTCGATACCGCCAAATACTAGATGAATACGAGGCTTCTCCTGCTTCAGGTCTCTGGCGGTATCGTCCAGGCGTATCCACTGTTCCACCAGAAGGGCGAAACGCTCCCCCTGGGCCGTCAACCCTACGCCCAACTTTCCCTGTTTCCTCACCAGCAGCGAGGTTCCAAGTTCCCTCTCAAGCCTTTGAATACGCCTGGTCACGGCCGATTGGGTCATGAAAAGGTTCGCGGCAGTCTCCGTGATATTGCGGGTACGCTGCAGATCCCAGAAAATCCGGATATCCTTATCGTCCAAAAGCCTCACCTCATTCCTAACATTCATATTTAACGTTCAAATACAGCATTTGTCAATGAAAATTTTGTATGTTAGTATCATTTCATCGTAGAAAGAAGAGCGTTTACGACAGGTGTTTCCTAATGCTTCCAGTAAAGCGCTTTGCTGGAAAGGACAGAGAGGCCCCGATATGAAAAGGGACCTAGGGAAGGAGAAAAATGAATGTCTATCACCACTAAAGACTTGAAAGGCTCTTTCGCTGTTGCCTTTACTCCATTTTTTGAAAACGGCGATGTGGATTACGAGCAATACGAAAAGCAGATTCAAAATCTTTCTCAGGTAGCCGACGGCATCGTAATGTACGGTATGACCAGCGAATACCATAAGACTACCGACGCTGAGAAAGAAGAGCTGACCGGTATCCTACTGAACGTTCTTAAAGACCTCCCCTGCATCAGCGTGCTCTCCGTCACTGATTGGAGCACGGAAGTTGCCGTCAGGCGCGCCAGACACTACGAAGAGCTTGGAGTCGACGCCCTGATGCTGATGCCTCCCTTTTATTACGCCCCTCACATCGATGAGATCCGCCATCACATGAAAAGCGTCGTAGAGGCGGTGCGCATTCCCGTGCTTATCCAATACGCCCCTCTGGCCACGAAGATGATCCTTCCGGCGGAAGAACTGGTAGCCATGTCCGAGCAGTACCCTAACGCCGCCTTCAAAATTGAATACCGCCCCGCAGTGGAGTTCATGAAGCAATTCTTTAAGCTAAAACCCGATATGCCGATCATGACAGGCTGGGCCGGGCTGGACATTATCGATCTGTACCAGCTGGGCGTCCAGGGAGTGATCACCGTCGGCGGCTTTACCGAGGTCTACTCCGCTATTTTCCGGGCCCTGGAAGCCAAAGACCTAAAACGCGCCTGGGATATCTACCGCCGGCTGGAAAAATACACCTCGGTTTGGATGGCTTCTCCGGAATCGCTGCTGGCAATAGAGAAGGAAATCATGGTACGGCGCGGTATTTTCCGCTGCAGTTACTGCCGCCGCCCCTCCTACCACCTGACTCGGGAGGATCACGCATCTATTGACAGATTCTTGAAGGATTTTTCCGATCTGCTGCAGACAAGCAACTAATACTATTTAGTCGCTGTCCCCTCAAGTATCACTGAGAAGACAGCCTGAAGAACTCCGGAACCGCAAACTGAGCAGGACCGCCAAATGAGGTCCGACTTTGCCCGAAGCGGAACTGATTTTCTTCAGGTCAGCCCTAGATATTAGTTTAGCTGTTTTATTGTAAATGAATATAAAACAAGAAAAGAGGAGAGAGATTCATGTCGTTTACGCACAATGGAACCATTCTGAATATTTCCTTTAACGGCATTGCCGTTCTGGCACTGGCGGCATTATTGATGTTATTTGGATTCTTTCTGAAAAACAGAATCTCATTTCTGCGGCGTTACTGCATTCCTACGCCGGTAGCGAGCGGCATGCTGTTCGCGCTGCTGGTTCTGGCCTTGAAAAAGGCCGGCGTCGCCAGCATCGTTTTGGATACCTCATACCAATCTCCCTTCATGCTCGCCTTTTTTGCCACCGTAGGCCTGGACGCGGATTTGCGCATCCTGCGCAGAGGCGGCAAAGACCTGATCAAATACCTGCTGCTGGGCGTAGTTATAGCCACCTGGCAAAACATTCTGGCAGTGGGCGGCGCGTACCTCACTGGAATTCATCCCATGTACGGCGTGCTAATGGGTGCCGCCACCCAGGTCGGCGGTCATGGCGGCGCCGCCGCCTTCGGCAGCCAGCTGGAGGGGATGGGTTTTGCCGGCAGCACCGCCGTCGGCATGGCCTCCGCGACCTTTGGCGTGATCGCCGGCTCCTTGCTGGGAGGCCCTCTGGCCCGCAAATTAATTAATCGAGACCGCCTCTCCAGCACAGAAACGGTAGGGGCTCTTCCCGCTCTGGACGTGGAGAACAGCGCCGACAGAAACGAAGACAAGTCGCCCCTGCTGGAAATGCAGGAGCCCGCTCACCCCAAGGAATTCTCGCTCCTGAACACCTTCCAGATCCTTCTGGCAGTCTTCGCGTCAGTCATGTTCGGTTCAATGTTGTGCGGCTGGATCACGGACCACCTTTTCACCTTCCCCTCCACCGTGGGCGCCATGCTCTTCGGCACTCTCTTCCGGAATTTCAACGACAGATTCCACTGGATCAGTTTGGACCGGACCTTTGTCGCCAACTTCAGCGACACCGTGTTAAACATCTTCCTGACCATTTCAATCATGTCCATGGCGCTGGAACAGCTGGCCTCCATGGCTCTGCCCATGCTCCTTATTCTGTCCCTTCAGGCCATTACTCTGGGCCTGTTCGCCTACTTTGTGGTGTACCGTGCCATGGGCAGGGATTACGACGCAGCGGTCATGTGTGGGGGCCTCATGGGTCATGGCCTGGGAGCCACCCCCAACGCCGTAGCCAACATTGGAGTTCTGGCCGAAACCTACGGCCCCTCCACCAAGGCCCTGATGATCTGCTCCATCACCGGCGCCTTCGCTCTGGACCTGTACCAGCTCCCGCTGGACGCTTTTGTGATCAGTCTGCTCGAGAAGTTTTTATAATACAGATTCCGCCGCCGGCTGAGATGGTTACTGCAGCCGGCGTTTTTTGAAAACAAAAGGAGACTTGCTCCATGCTGTCTAAACGAATCCAAAACATCACCCCATCTGTCACCGTCGCCCTTGCCGGGCAGGTGACCGAGCTTCAGCGTCAGGGCGTCGATATTATCTCTTTCGGCGTCGGCGAGCCGGATTTTGGCACCCCGGAAAACATTTCCACTGCCGGCAAAGCCGCCATCGACAACAATTTCACCAAATATACCGCCGTTTCCGGAATTCTTCCGCTGCGAGAGGCGATCTGCGAAAAGTTGCTCCGCGACAATGACGTCCGTTATTCCTCAGACCAGATCTCCGTGGGCACCGGCGCAAAACAGCCCCTATTCAACTCCGTGCAGGCATTGATAGACAACGGCGATGAAGTGCTGCTCCCCACGCCATGCTGGGTCAGCTATGTGGAGATGATTAAGCTGGCAGGCGGCACCCCCGTTCTCGTCCCATGCCAGGAGGACAAAGGCTTCGCTCTGGATATCCCCGCCCTGGAATCCGCCATTACCCCAAAGACGAAAGCCATTATCATCAACACCCCCAACAACCCCACCGGCGCCGTCTATTCAGAACAGTCCCTGCGCGCCCTGGCGGACCTTGCTTGCCGCCATGACTTTTACGTCATCTCCGACGAAGTATATGAAAAGCTGATCTATTCAGGCAAACGCCATTTCTGCATCGCCAGTATTTCCCCACAGGTCCAGGAGCGCACCGTGATCATTAACGGATTTTCAAAAGCCTACGCCATGACAGGCTGGCGCATAGGGTACGCTGCTGCAGCCAAAGAGATCATCAAGGGCATCAATGCCTATCAAGGACACGTCACTTCCAATACCTCATCCATCGCCCAGTATGCCGCCATCGAAGCCCTCCACGGTCCGCAAGTCAGCCTGGAGACCATGCGGCATGAGTTTGAGCTTCGCCGAAATTTTCTGCTCGAACGGCTGAACAGCATCCGCTGCGTCCACTGTGTTGGGACGGACGGCGCCTTTTACTTGATGCCCAACGTCAGTGAGTTCTTCGGCTGCACGTTCCAGGACCACCCTATCCGAGATTCCTCCGATCTGGCGGAATATCTCCTGAAGGAGGCGCACATAGCCGTTGTGCCTGGTTCCGCGTTTTTCTTTCCGCACAACCTGCGTATTTCCTACTCCACCTCAATGCAAAACCTGAGAACCGGCATGGACCGCATGGAAGCGGCTTTAAACAAGCTGCGGTGATTCCCGATTAAGCTGGCTCCTTGGAATCAGAGGCTGTCTGATCTCAAAAAGATGTTATTAGATCTGTCAATCGTGAAAAAGTATTAGATTGCGTTTATGTCAAGTGCATAACAATAAACAGAGGAGACCCCGCCGGAAATTCACGCAGGTTCTCCTCTGTTTTTTTATGCCATATTATCCTTCAATATCTACTGAATAGCACCTACGGCTTTAAGGTACTTGATAGCGCCGGAATGCAGGGGCAAGGCACCTTTTTTATGGTAGTCGACCAACGATGTAAGAGTATAATTACTGCATCCCGCATAAGCCTTGACCATTTCGTCATGGTTTTCAACCATGCACTTAACGAATTGATAGACAAACCCCTCGTCTAAACTGGCAAGCGCAACAATTAAAGGCATATTACCCAACACAACCACATCCTTATCCTGTCCTTCATAGGAACCAGCAGACAGAATAGAAGGGGCAAAGTAAGGATAACCTTCAACAATTTTTTTCATATGCTCCTCGTCAATTGAGAGCCAAGTGACTTGAGTCGTCGAAGCCAGATCGGCAAAAGCAGCCGTTGGCGCTGCGCCAAACTGGATGATGGCGTCCACATGCCTATCACGGATCGCGTCGGCCATTTCTGAAGTTGTCACAGCACGGATTCTATAATCTCCCTGACTCATGTCATACATTTTCATCAACATAGGTGTATAATCTGTCAACTGAGAACCAGAGTTACAAGCAATAACTTTTCCTTTAAGTTGAGAAATATCCTTAATGCCAGAATCAGTTCTAACAATGATATTCATTAAGTTCGTCCAAGCACTAGGCAATACTACAGTAATATCGCCCCCTTTAGAATACTCTCCATTTGCGTACTCGCGAATACCCTTAGATGCGCAATAAGCAATATCAACATTACTAATAGCCATCTGCAGGTCGCCGTCGATAAGCATCTTGTTGTTCTCTGTAGAACCGGAGGTCGTCTCAGCATTGCAGGTTGTCCCTTTAACTTTCTCGTTGAAGGTTTGGCAGAACGTCGCCGTCGTCATGTAGAAATTGCCGCCAGTGGCCCCAGCTCCCACCGCTACATAGGACAAACCGGATACAGGCTCCTCAGCCTTGGCGTTCCCTGCACAAGCAACCGTCATGCAAAAGACAAACACTGCAGCAAATAAAAACGTAAAAGATTTCCTCATTTTCCAACACCTCTCCTGTGTTTTTATGGTATATCCATGCCAGTCAACCGGCACAAATTATCCCCTAGTCCGACGTGCCCTGCATCTGTTGAACAGCGCGACGAAAACAATACCTACCAGGCCTAGTACGCTTAACGTTACATGAGGCGCAACTAACAGTATGCCGATAACCAGGCACAACGCTCTTTCCCACATTGTGCATTTGGTGAAAAAGTAACCTATTGAAGCTACAGCCAAGGCATAGATGCCAATCAACGCCGTGACGCTCACAATCAAAATATCCCCCACACTGCCGATCAACAGCACTTCAGGACCGTAGATAAACAAGAAAGGGATCAGGAAACCAGCTAATGCCAATTTTGTGGCTTTCATACCGGTTTTCATCACAGACCCGCCAGAAAGGCCCGCCGCCGCATAAGCGGCAAGAGCCACAGGAGGCGTTACGTTGGAAATGATACCAAAGTAGAAGATGAACATATGAGCAGCAAGGGGTTCTACTCCCATTTTTACGAGACTGGAAACGACCAAAGTTACCAGAATACTGTAAGCCGCGACCGTCGGCAGCCCCATGCCCAGAATAATAGCGGCAACGGCAGTAAAGATCAGCACGGCCAGCAGCTTGCCGCCTGCCATCGTGATGACGAGCATGGACAATTTCGTGCCAAGGCCAGTCACCGCAAAGGACCCAACGATAACGCCCGCGCAGGCAGTAGCCATGGCAACAGTCACGCATGAATTCGACGCAGAAATGACGGCTTCTTTCATCTTTTCAATAATCCCGCAGAAATCCAGTTCTTTATTTACGGCAGAAACTGCAATCGCGATAACCAGAGTGGAAAAGACCGCCCACAAGGAAGCTTTCAGAGCGCTTGTGCCAGCGAAAACCAGCATATAAATCAACATGACAAGCGGAACGATATGATACCAGCCCCGTTTTAAAGTTCCCTTAATATCGGGCAGCTCTTCCTTTTTCATCACCGGAAGGGCAAGGCGCGCAGCCTCAAGATCAACGACGAAAAAACAGCCGCAATAATACAGAAGCGCCGGAATAATTGCCGCCTTGACTATAGTGGCATAGGGAACGGCCAGAATCTCGGACATCAGGAAAGCGGCAGCCCCCATCACGGGAGGCGCCAGCTGCCCCCCCGTCGAAGCCGTTGCTTCCACAGCGCCAGCAAAGTCCTTGTCATATCCCATCTTCTTCATAAGCGGGATGGTAAAGGCCCCCGTCGTCGTCACGTTGGCGACTGCAGACCCCGAAATGCTTCCCATCAGGCCGCTTGAGATGACGGCAATTTTAGCGGGGCCTCCGCGATATCTGCCAAACAGGGCGGAGGAAAAATCCATAAAAAACTTTCCACCGCCAAAGGCCTCCAGCAGGCTGCCAAATAAAATGAACAAGGGAATAAACGAAGCCGAAGCCGCAATAGGCGAGCTCCAAATTCCTTCAGTCCCCATATACAGCAAGGACGTCACTTTTTTCATCGAATAAGGCGAATGACCAAAGGGCTGCGGAAGATACTGTCCATAAAAGACGTACACCAGCATCACAAACGCGATAACAGGCATGGCCCAGCCCATGACGCGTTTCACGTTAATCAGGATCAGCGCCATCAAGATCAAGCAGCATGCTTTATCCTGCCAGTAAACCGTGCCTGCCCGATAAGCCATATCAGGCGCGGCCATGAATAGATAATGCCCGGCCAAAAGTGCAAACGCCATCAGAACCAAGTCATAAATACGCCCGATATATTTCGTCCTGCAAGGGTTGAACAATAACGCTAAAATCAGCGCCATCGTGAGATGGATGTTGCGTTGGCTTAACCCGTCCAGTAGGCCAAAAGCAGCCGTGTATAGATGAAACGCAATAAAAACAACGCTGACGAAGATAATTACCATTTGACGAACCTTTTCAAACCCTTGCTCCATTTGTATCTCTCCTCTGGTAATTTTTTTGATGTCAACCTCTTTAACCTACCCACATTCCGCCGTTAACATCGATGACAGCGCCGTTGATATAAGATGCCTCTTCGTCGCATAAGAACAGGACGGTACGCGCGATGTCTCTGGGAACCCCCAGACGCCCAGAGGGGTTGTCGTCAAAAAATTTCTGTTTATCTTTCTCGCTTTTTTTTGCCCAGAAACCGTTAATGCGATCACCGCTCAGAACCGTGCCTGGAGCTACAGCGTTAATCGTAATGCCCAAAGGCCCCAAATCCTTTGAACACTGACGGGTAAAACCCAGGACCCCGGCTTTGGCTGCTGCGTAGGGAGCGCCGCCAAAAACGCTGCGGCTGCGTCCCGCCATAGAGGAGAAGTTTATGATTCGGCCGTACTTCTGACCGCGCATCACCTTAACAGCCTCTTTTGTGCACAAAAACAGGCTTCGCAGGTTCAACGCGACTACTTTGTCCCAAGTGCTTGCTTCAATTTGATCCACGGGCTGAGAAACTGCCAGAGAACCTCCGACCACATTCACCAACACGTCAATTCTGCCGAACTGCTCCATAATTTTTGAGAAACATTCCTGCACAGAATTTTCATCTATGGCGTTGCACTTCAAAGCAACAAAATTATTGGCCCCGATTTCCTCGCTGATCTGCTTGATTTTTTCTTCGTTAATATCAAAAGCCGCCACTGCATAACCAGCTTTATACAGTTCCAAAGAAACTTCTTTGCCAATACCATCGGCACCGCCAGAGACCACAGCTACTCTTTGCATCGGCATACTTCCTCTCAAACATCTTCTCTTTCATAAAAATCTTGTATGCATGTTGGGCGTTTTTATGAAGAAAAGAAACTTGTTGTAACTCATTAATTAAGAACTACATATTAAGTTTAGTAATGAATCGCCTTCCCCATCAGCCCTTCAGCTGCTTCCGCGATGCCTTCCGACCTTGTGGGATGGGCGTGGATCATGCGCGCGAGCTGCTCTGCCGTGGCTCCCAGCTGGATCGCCAGGGCGCCCTCGTGGATCAGGGTGTCGGCGCTGCCTCCGGCGATATGAACGCCGATGATCTTTCCGCTTTCCTTCTCGGCGATGAGCTTGATAAAACCGTCGCTGTCGCCTTCAGCCATCGCTTTTCCGTTCGACGCAAAAGGATACAAGGTGGTCTTGAAAGCGACACCCTGCTCCCGCGTCTGCGCCTCGGTGAGCCCGGCCGACGCCAGCTCCGGGGCTGAGAACACGCAGGAAGGGATCACTTTGTAGTCCATGGCGTAGGGCGTCCCCAGGATGCCCTCGGCGCAGCAGAGCCCCTGGGCCGAAGCGACATGGGCCAGCAGGCCCTTGCCCGTGACGTCGCCAATGGCATAGATTCCCTTACGGCTCGTCTGAAGGTGGCCATCCACCTGGATGTATCCGCGGCGGTCCAAGGCGATGCCCGTCGCCTCCAGGCCTGCGGTCTGAGGCCTGCGCCCCACGGCCACAAGCATATCCGACACGGTGAACTCTCGCCCCGAGCTCAGAGCCACCTTCAGGGATCCTCGGCCGCCGGTTACGGCGGTGGTGGAAACGCCCTTGTTGATTCCAATGCCGGCCTTGACGAACTCGCCCTCGGCAAAGCGTCCCAGGTCGCCGTCAAGCTGAGCCAATATCTCAGGCAGAAGCTCGATGATCTCCACATGAACGCCCAGGCGTGCAAACACCGACGCCATTTCGACGCCGATCACGCCGCCGCCGACAATGGCAAGGCTTTCGGGAAGCTCCTGAATCGACAGAAGCTCGTCGGTGGTCATGGGCTCGTAACCTTCGGGGAGGGGCAGAGGCACCATCGCCGGGGCCGTTCCCGTGGCGATGACCACGGCGTCGGCTTCAAGCTTCTCGGCGCTGCCTTCCCCGGCGGGGACAAAGGCGACGGAGCCGTCGGCGTCCAGGCGGCCCAGGCCCTTCTTCACGGTCACTCCATAGCGGCTCATGAGGCGTTCCACACCGCCGCGCAGTTTGTCGACGGTATGATCCTTGCGGCGCTGCATGGTCTTCCAGCTGAACTCGTAGGTGTCGACGCGAATGCCCGACAGGGGCATATCGTGCAGTTCCGACCAGAGATCGGCGCTGTGAAGGAGCGACTTGGTGGGAATGCACCCGCGGTTCAGGCAGGTGCCGCCTATCTCTCCCTTTTCGATCAGCGTGACCGACGCGCCGAGCTGCGACGCCCTGACGGCGCATACGTAGCCGCCTGGGCCGCCGCCGATGATAACGATTTTTTTAGCCTTTGACATGTTTTTACCTTCCTGTTTCGGCGTGCGGCGCTACTTTTTCGCAGCGGCGTTAAAGGCCCAGAAGCTCTTGCCGAACATGGCCTTCGCAGTTTCAGCGATTCTCTCGACGCTGGGGATGAAGAAGTCTTCAAGGGTGGGGCTGAAGGGGACGGGCGTGTCGGGCGCGGCGACCCTTTCAATAGGAGCGTCAAGGTATCCCAATGCGTCGCGGGCCGCGACGGCCGCGATCTCGCCGCCGATGCCGCCGGTCTGGCAGGCTTCGTGGACGATCAGCAGGCGGTGGGTCTTCTTGACGGAAGCCACAATAGCTTCTTCGTCAAGGGGGCGAATGGTCCTGAGGTCGATCACTTCTACTCTGAGATTGTCCTTCTCCAAAGCCTCGGCGGCGCGCAGCGACTTGGGAACCATGGCGCCGCAGGTCACGATCGTGAGGTCCGTGCCCTCTCTGGCGACGGCGGCCTTCCCGATGGGAACGGTAAAATCTTCCTCAGGGACGACGCCGCGGGCGCCCAGAAGCATTTTATGTTCAAAGAAGATCACGGGGTTGTCGTCCCGGATGGCGGTTTTCAGAAGCCCCTTGGCGTCGGCGGGCGTCGAGGGCATAAGCACTTTAATGCCGGGAATGTCGGCGAACCAGGCCTCGAGGCTCTGGCAATGGTGCATTCCCGAACGGGAGCCCGCGCCGAAGGGGGCGCGCACCACCATGGGAACCTTCATCTTGCCGTCGTAGGCGTAACACATCTTGGAAGCGTTATTCAGGATCTGGTCGCTGGCGAGGGGCAGAAAGTCGGCGAACATGATCTCCAGGACCGGGCGCATGCCCATCATGGCGGAGCCGATGGCGGCGCCCGTAATGGCGATCTCCGACAGAGGCGTGTCGACCACCCGCTCGCCTCCGAACTCGGGCCACAGGCCGGCCGTTATCTGAAGCGTGCCGCCGTAGTCGCCGATATCCTCTCCCAGAAGGTAAACCGCCGGATCCCGGCGCAGCTCTTCAGCCAGGGCGCTTTTAATCGCTTCTCTCATCGTTATCGTTTTCATGCTGCGTACCTCCTACTCCGCATACACATGCAGCAGAGTCTCTTCAGGAGCGGGGAAGGGACTTTCCTCGGCAAAGCGGATCGCGTCTTCGACTTCGGCGAGAACGGCTTTGCGGATATCCTCGAGCTCTTTCTTTTCGGCAACCTTGTGGTCGGCGATATATTTTTCAAGTTTCAGGATCGGGCACTTCTTCTTCCAGGCCTCGATCTCCTCCGCCGGGCGGGGGTCGCGGGGATCGCGCTCGGAATGGCCTCTCCAGCGGTAGGTCTTGCACTCGATGAACGTGGGGCCTTCGCCCTTGCGGGCTCTCTCGCAGGCCGAGAGCGCGGCCTCGTAGACGGCGATCACGTCGTTTCCGTCCACGATCACGCCGGGCATGCCGTACCCCTGGGCGCGCAGGGCGAAATCCTTCACGGCGGAGTGGACCGACGCCGGAGTGGAGATCGCGTAGAGGTTGTTCTCGCAGACGAAGATCAAGCCGAGTTTGAAGGCCGCGGCCATGTTCATGGACTCGTGTACGTCGCCCCGGTTGCAGGCGCCGTCGCCGAAATAGGCTACGGAAACGTAGTCCTTATGCTGAAGCTTGGCGGCCAGAGCCGTGCCGACACCCAGCGCCACGTGCCCCGCCACGACGCCCGTGCCGGCGATGACCCCGAGCTCGGCGTCGCCATAGTGATGGGACGTGTTCTTTCCGCGGGTGGGAGTGGAGGCCTTCGCGAAGGCGCCGGCCATCATGACGCGGGAGGATACGCCCTTGGCGAAGAAAGCGGCTCTCGTGCGCAGCGAGGGAAGGATCAGGTCATCCTTTCTCAGGGCGCAGACCGTCCCGACGCCGATGGCTTCCTGCCCGATTCCCACATGGGGCAGCTCGGCCAGAGGCGAGTGTTTATGGTATTCCACCATGTGCTCTTCAGTGACGCGCGAGAGCACCATCAGGCGGTACATTTCAAGAATCTGAGTTTTCGTCAGCATTGTTATGAGATCCTTTCAGCAAAAAACGGTGCGGAATTTACCGATCCACGTCGGGAACCGGAAGTTCCAGATCAATTTCTTCGTCGTGGATCCAGTTCATCTTCACATCCAGAAGCTCGTGAATCACCACATCCATGGTTGAATGGACGGGATTGCCGCCCTGGAAGAAATGCCCGGCCCAAACCTTTCCCTCGCTGTCGCAGAAGCTGCCGTGAAAGTGGACGACAGGACGCGCGGGATCGGCGAGACAGAAAATACCCTGCCCCGATATGAACTCGATGGGCCCGGGGATCGGAACCCTCGGAGTTCTCTCAGAGCCGCGCTTCGTCACCGCGCTGGGTTTGGTCCAGCTGATCTCGGCACTGCGAAGGCTGCCTATGGCCGTCTCCACGACGGCCATGCGAAAACCGTTCTTACGGCAGACGTCGATAATTCCCGTCAGCAGGTCCGTATCGCGCTGAATACGCGCCAGCACGATACGGCCCGATCTCGCTTCATAACTGCTTGTTCTGATTTCACTCTCAGCCATCATTTTTTCTCTCCCACTTTCGTCATCTGATCGGGATTCTCAAGATAGAACTTGACCTTCTGCAGGAACTTTACGGCCGTCTCGCCGTCCACGACGCGGTGGTCGTAGGAGAGGCAGGCGTACATCATCGGCGCGGGCACGATCTGGCCGTCCTGGACGATGGGGGTCATCATGATCTTGCCCACGCCTAAAATGGCGCTCTGGGGATAGTTGATAATGGGCGTGAAGAAAAGGGCGCCGTAGGTGCCCGAGTTCGTGACCGTGAAGCTGCCGCCCTCAAAATCTTCGGCGGTCAGCGTGCCGTCCCTGCCCCGCTCAGCATAATCGGCCAGCTTTTCGGCCACGCTGATCAGGTTCATCCGCTCGGCGTGGCGCATCACCGGCGTCACGAGGCCCCGTTTGGTGGCAACGGCGACGCAGAGGTTCACGGCCTTTTTCACCACGATCTTGTCATCGGCGATGGAAGCGTTCATAATCGGGAAATCCCGCAGGGCCAGAGCCGCGGCCTTCAGGATAAAGGCGTTGTAGGAGATATGGAGATTGACGCGGAAATCCCTGACGCGGGACATGTTGACTTCCGCAAAAGTGGTCACGTCGGCGGCGTTTTTCTTGGTCAGCATCAAGTTGTCGGCGATGCGCCGGCGGATGCCCACAAAGGGGATCAGCTCGTCCTCTTCTTCCGCCGCGGGCTGCGCGGCAGCGGCGGGAACCGCCTTCTGAGGCGTCATCAGCGTCCTCTTGACGTCGCTCTGGACGATCAATCCGCCGGGCCCCGTGGGTTCCACCTTCGCCAGGTCGAGCCCCACCTTGGCCGCCATGGACTTCGCCGCGGGCGTGGCGCAGATGTGGCCATCCCCTGCGCCCGCGGCGGCCGGAGCAAGGACGGAATAGAGAAGATCGCCGGGAACCACCGTCTCGCCGGTATGGGCGATCAGCCTGGCGACGACGCCGCCCTCAGGCGCCTTGACGGTGCGGCGGACGTCGTCCACTTCGGCGTCGAAAAGAGGCGTGTCCTCGGCGATGCAGTCGCCCTCCTGGCAGAGCCAGCGCAGGATCACGGCGTCCTTCATCTTCGCCGAAAGCCGCGGCATCGCCACCGTTTTCTCCGCGGCGCCCATGACCGCTGGCTCCGCTTCGGGCGCGGACCGCGGCGCCAGAACGGGGGCAGCGCAGGCTTCCTGCGCCCCCTCCTTTGGAGGAACAGGCGCCTCCGCGGGGGCAGAAACTCTTCCGCCGGCCTCGCCGATCACGCAGAAGGTCTTTCCCACGGGAACCAGGTCCCCCGGTTCGGCCGACACCTGGGTCAGCACTCCCGTGGCCGACGCGTTCAGCGTCTGCACCAGCTTATCCGTCTCGATATCGACCAGAGGTTCCCCTTCGGTCACGGCGTCGCCTTTCTTTTTATGCCATTCGACGATCACGCCTTCCAGCATGGTCATCGTAATCTGAGGCATTTGCACTTCAGTTGCCATGATAGTCCTCCTAATACCTGATTTTATGAACGTGAATTCTCATAAAAGACATAACGCGTTGCTTATATCTCAACTCGCCTTCTGGCCAGGAAGGCGGGGTACGACACAAAAAGAAAGGGAAACGCCGTTTTTTATCCCGGAACGCCGCGTTACCGGCGTCCCATTTTGTAGGCGATTTCCCGGGCGCCTTCCCGCAAAAGCCTGAGCCAGTCGTTCAGGCACTCGGGTTTGTAAAGCTCGATCGGTCCGGCGAGGCACAAGCAAGCCCACACACTCCCGTCGCGAACGTCCACGATGGGAACCGAGAGGCCGAAAGCCCCTTCGATGTTCTCGCCCAGGCTCAGGGCGTATCCCGCCTTCCGGATTTCGGCAAACTGCCGCGTCAGAATTTCCGTGTCCGTCACCGTCAGCTCAGTCCGCCGGACAAGCCCCCACTGCCTGATAATTTCCAGCACATGCTCCTGCTCCATGTAAGCGCCAAGGATTTTTCCCAGCGCTCCGGCATAGAGAGGGAACCGCCGCCCCACGCGCCCCCGGTAGAGGAACGATCCCGGAGCGTCGAGCTTGTAGGCGAGAAAGGCCTCGTCGCCGTCGCGCAGGCCGACGAGGGCGCTGGTTTTCGTCACCGAGACGATAGCCTGCATCACGTTGTTCGCCACTTCCGAAA
Source organism: Pyramidobacter piscolens (assembly GCA_004558205.1). GTDB lineage: Bacteria > Synergistota > Synergistia > Synergistales > Dethiosulfovibrionaceae > Pyramidobacter > Pyramidobacter piscolens_A. The sequence continues at coordinate 26,707 of SFDM01000019.1, read as the reverse complement.
TGCCCTTGCTGTCGCTGTACACGGCCCCCAGCCTGAAAACGGCGGGGCCCAGGCAATATTGCCGCGTGTTCGCGTTTCTGACGACAAAACCGGCGTCTGTCAGGTCGGAAAGCAGCTTGTGCACTCCGCTCTTCACCATTCCGATCTTTTCGGAAATCTCAGTGACGCCCATCTCATAGGGAGGTTCCGCCATATACTTCAAGATCTGTAATGCCTTGCTTAAACTGCTCATCTTCTGCACCTCTTCATCAGCGTTTTCCTAAAAGGAGCCGCGCAAATTTGAAAAACCGCCTCTATAGGATACACGATTTCGAGCAGAAAATAAATGTTCTCTATTTAAGAACTTTGTTCTTCATTAGAGATTATCCAGAGAATATCACGGGAGATTTTTTTGTCAAGTTTCTTTTCAGCCGTGCGAAACGTACTTTTTATTATATTTAGTTAAAAGAAAGTAAGGTATACAGTATACTTATATTTGTGATTTTTTTCGCAATTTTGATTATTGATCTTTAGACAGGCATTCATCCACACCGGGAACATTTTGCCCCAAAAAGAGTTGATGGATTCAATATCAAAACATCTTCCTTTACTTTGACGTTTCCAAATTCAAGTTTAAAAATGCAGCCGCGCCGCGGAAACAAAAAAGCCGAGTGGAAAAGCCCGCGATCACGCGGACTTTTCCACTCGGCTTTTCACGCAGCCCTTGCGGCTTCCGGCATTTTACGTTTCGGAACTGGACGGGCCCCGCACAAAATTTATTGGGGCGTCCTGGGGACAGGACGCTCAGGCTCTGTCCTGTTTCAGAAAAACCTTAATTTTTGTCGGAAAAAGGACTTCTGCCACTCCCGCACAGGCATAACCTGTGTCCCTTGATGATTAGATGTTGATTAGAATAACTATAATGATGATTAGAAACAAGGGAGGTTATGACGATGACTTATTTTGAAAGCGAAGCTGTGGAACTGAAGTCTGAAATTGTCAGCGATATCTGCAAGGAGATCATCGCCTTTGCCAACACCCACGACGGCACATTGTACATCGGCGTGCGGGACGATGGAACAGTGATTGGCGTGCAGGATACGGACGCAGCCATTTTGCGCCTGAGCAACATGATACGGGATTCTATCAAACCAGATGTGACTATGTTTGTCCATTACGGCGTGCAGACGGTGGAGAGCAGGCAGGTCCTCATAGTTACGGTGCAGAAGGGAACGGATCGTCCTTATTATCTGGCTTCCAAAGACCTTAAGCCCAGCGGCGTTTATGTCCGCAACGGAACCTGCGCCGACCCGTCTACCGACACGGCCATCCGAAAAATGATCAAGGAAACTGACGGCGACAGCTGCGAGGCCATGCGCTCGCTGGAACAGTATCTGACCTTTCATGCCGCCGAAGAAGAATTCAAAAAGTGTAATGTGGTGTTTGATGACGCTAAAATGAAAACGCTAGGAATGGTTTCTGCCGACGGGATCTATTCCAATGTAGGATTCCTGCTGTCTGACCAGTGCTCCTGCACTATAAAGGCGGCGACATTCTCCGGCATAGATCAAGAGAAGTTCCAGGACCGGAAGGAGTTCAGCGGTTCGCTCTTCCGGCAGATGGAGGAGCTATATGCCTATCTCGATCTGCGAAATCAGACCAGAGCCTCCTTTGAGGGCCTATACCGGACGGACACCCGGGACTATCCTGAAGCGGCACTGCGCGAGGCGCTGATGAACTCCATCGTCCATCGGGATTATTCCTACAGCGCCAGCACCCTGGTCAGCGTATACGCGGACCGCATCGAATTCGTCTCCATTGGCGGGCTGCCGTACGGCGTGACGATTGACGACATCATGCTGGGGCTCTCCCTGTGCCGCAACCCGAAGCTGGCAGGGGTGTTCTATCGCCTGAAGCTTATTGAAGCCTACGGCACGGGAATGCCGAAAATTATGAAGGCATACAGAGATTCCGCTAATAAGCCCAAAATTGAAGTCACCAGCAACGCTTTCAAAATCACACTGCCCAACCGCACTTATGCCGCGTCTGCGGCAGCCGAGGCCGGGCCGGAGGAGAAAATCCTCGCCTATCTGAACGAACATGATTCTCTCGTCAGAAGCAAAGTGGACGCACTGTTGGGCGTCAGTCAGACAACCTCCAGCCGAATCCTCAAATGCATGGTCAATAAGGGCCTACTCTATCAGGAGGGCAGCGGGAGGAAGACACGGTACGTGATGGCGAAAGACAAATAATATTGTTTAACCACTGAGCCGCTTCAACAAGGGGATTGCCGCCGCCTTCGCGTTAAAGTATAGAACTTTGCGTCTCCAGCTTTTGAAGGGTTTTCAGCGCCAGCTCCGCCATCAGGCGGTGGCCTTCAGCGGTCAGGTGGAGGCCGTCCAGGTAGAGCGGCGTCCTTTGGGCGGCGGGCAGAGCGGCAAAAAAACTCCAGAAGTCCAGCACGGTGACTCTGAAGATTTCGGCGTACTGCCGCAGCCACGCCGCGTAACCGCGCAGCGTTTCACCAGCGGCATGGAAGTCGGTCAGCCTGGCCCAGTCGCCGCGCACCCTTTGAGGTTCGAAGGGAATGGGGCAGCAGATCACGGGGACGACGGCCCGCGCCAGCGACTGCTGGACCAGGGCGCCCATATTGCAGCGCGCGATGCCGTCGCCGCCCGTCAAAAAGATGTCGTTGCAACCGCCCATGAACAGGGCCATGTCGGGCTTGACCTGAGGGACGTCGGCGCAGAACCGCGCGACCATCCCCGACGTGGTGTCGCCGTTGACGCCCGCGTTGATCATCTCGTACCCCGCCGCGGCGCCCGTCAGGGCGACCCAGGTTTCGCGCCTCGGCACGCCGTAGCCGTAGGTCATGCTGTCGCCAAGGCAGTAAACCCGCATCTACTCGCCCTCCAGGGCTCGGCGCAGGCTTTCGCGAAGTTCCAGGAGCCGGGCGAACTGCTTTTCCAGGCCGTGGTACTTCGAGGCGCGCAGGTTGACGACGATCTCCGACGCACCGGCGCAGAAGGGCGCGAGCCCCAGGTTGCCCGAGATGCCCTTCAGGTCGTGGGCGCAGCTGAAGGCCTCGCCGTAGTCCTTTCTGCGCAGGCATCCCGGGAACTTGTCGAAGGCTTTGTCGGCGAGAAACATGCCGATGCAGGCCAGCAGGAGTTCCTCGTCGCCGCCCAGCCGCTCGGCCGCCGCCGCGAAATCGCAGCCCCAGCCGGACAGTTTTTCGAGCTTCTCTTCGCTTATCATCTTCACCCTTCTTTACGAGATAAAATCAGCGCACGCGCCGGAGGCTGAGCAGGTTCTTGATCCTCAGGCGTATGGACGCGGCGTCGTAGGGTTTCTTCAGGAAATCGTTGGCCCCCAGTTCCAGCGCCATGACCTCGGCTTCCGCGTTTTCAGCCTCGGTCATCACGATGATCGGATAGGGCGGAAGGTCCTTGTCTCCGCGGACTTTCGTCAAGAAATCGTAGCCGTTCATCCGCGGCATGACCACGTCGAGCAGGATCAGGTCCACCGACAGGGGCGACGCCTTCAAAAATTCCCAGGCCGCCTGGCCGTCGCCGGCCTGCAGGATCTGATAGTCCTCCTTCAGCATGCCCGACAAAAGCAGCCTGTTGACGGCGCTGTCGTCCACCACCAGGACGCGGGGGTTGCCTGGAGCCTGGGCGGCGGGCGCTGGCGCCTGAGGACCGGGAGACTTCTCCCTGGCCAGGCAGTCGTCGATCAGCCGGTCGAACTCATCCACGGGCAGCGGTTTCGAGAAATAATAGCCCTGGATAATGCCGCAGCCCACGCTGCGCAGGAAGCGGAGCTGCTCTTCGCGCTCCACGCCCTCGGCGACCACGGGGATGTCGAGACGACGCGCCAGGTAGACAATGCAGCCCAGCACGTTCCGGCTCCTCTCCACGGTTTCGATGTGGTCGATAAAGCTCTTGTCGATCTTCAGCACGTCCACGGGAAGGTCCTTCAGGGCGTTCAGCGACGAGTAGCCGCTGCCAAAATCGTCCATGACCACCTGGAATCCCATCTTCTGAAGGCGCGCCACCAGTTCCGCGAGCTTGGCGGGGTTCTCGGTGAAAATGCTTTCGGTGATCTCGAACTTGATCAGCGAGGGCGGCACACCGTACTTTTTCACCAGTTCCGAGATCCGGTCGCAGAGCGCCGGATCGTAGACGTTATGCCGAGACATGTTCACCGACACGGGAAGCATCGTCCCGCCGCGGCGGAGGCGTTCGCTGAGGTAGCGGCAGACCTCCTCCCAGACGTAGCGGTCCAGCTTCATGATAAAGCCGTTGCGCTCGAAGATGGGGACGAAGCTCCCCGGCGCGATGAGCCCCTTGCGGGGATGGTTCCAGCGCACCAGCGCCTCGGCCCCCATGGGCCTCTCGGGGCTTGCGGAGAACAGGGGCTGAAGGTAGAACAGGAACTGACGCTCTTCCAGAGCGGCGTTCATGTCGCCTTCGATTTCCTGCTCGTGAAGCAGCATGCTGCGCATGTCCTCTTCATAGTAGGCGAAGCGTTTGACCGCGCTGCCCTTGACGGAGCGCTGGGCCAGCGACGCGCGGTCGAGCATGGAATCCACCGGCACCGACGGGTCGTCGATCACGTAGATCCCCATGGAGATAAACAGTTCGAAGGGCAGGTCGTAGTTCTGGATGCTCTGTTCGATCCCGCTGATCAGCTCCTGCATCGCCTCCTCCGAGTAGGGCACGCAGAAGGCGAAGTTGTCGGCGTCAGTCCGGCAGCAGACGCCGGCGTCGCCCACGATCTTTTTCAGGGCCTGGGCGAGGTAGCGCAAAAGCCGGTCGCCTTCCTCGTGGCCGAAGATGTCGTTGATGACCTTGAATCGGTTGATGTCGAAACGGGCCAGCGCGTAAGTCCGTCCCCGGCTCTTGCCGAGAAGCTCCTGGGCCAGCCTGAAAAAAGCCGTCCTGTTGCAGATGTCCGTCAGGCCGTCATGCTCCGAGACGTAGCGCAGGCGCTGCTGCATCAGGTTTTCCTCGTTCCGGCGGTACAGAAGGTAGCGGTATTGGGCGTTCAGCCGGTCGCCGCCGTGCCTCATAGCGTTCTGAATTCTCAGGAGCGCCAGGCGCCGCCGCGCCAGATGCAGTTCCCGGTCCTCCGTGAGGGACAGCACCACAAAGTCCGAAGCTCCCAGTTCCATGGCCTTCATGGCGTACTCCGCCTGATCGGGCGTGACGGCCACCAGCACCGCCACTGAGTCGCCGGCAGGGCCGCTCAGGACCCGCCGCAGCAGCGCCATCTCGCCCCGCGGGTCGGCGTTGGCGTTGGCCAGCACCGCCTTGATCCTGTCAGGCTGGAGTTCCAGCTGCGCGAACGCCTCCTTCTCCGAGGAAGCGCTCAGGACCGTGAAGTCCTTGCAGAGACAGTCCGCCATTTCCCTCATATTCTCAGGGCAGGCGTCGAGGACGAGCATGCAGGGACGCTCCACGTCGGGCCTGGCGGGGCCGCTTTCTGAAAGGGGCGTGGACAGCAGGCGGTCCGAATCCACGGCCGCCAGATCCTTATGAACGTCCTCGTAGGCCATGGCGCTGCGGTAGAACACCACGCGGCCGCCGCCCTTCTTTTTCGCGTGAGACAGCGCTACGTCGGCGCATTGGAACAGCGTCTCGAAACAGGCTCCGTCCCTGGGGGCCATGGCCACACCGAGACTGGCCGTCAGGGACAGGCCCTGATCCAGATCCCGGCGAAGCAGGGCGCAGAACTGTTCCGCCTTCTTGTCCACCACGCCGTGGTAGGGGACGTACTTCAGGCAGAGCATGAACTCGTCGCCGCCCACGCGTCCCAGCAGGTCTCCCGGGCGGATAAGCGATTTCAGGTCTGACGCCGTCTTGGTCAGGATCCGGTCGCCCGCATCGTGCCCCAGAAGGGAGTTAAGGTTCCTGAAGTTGTCGTAATCGATCAGGATAAAGGCGAACTGCTCCGCGCCGCGGCTTTCCGAGAGGAGCAGATCCGTCTGCGCCTCAAAGGACTGGCGGTTCAGCGCCCGCGTCAGCGGATCCTGCTGCGTCAGCGCTTTCTTGCTCAGTTCGCGCTTCATGTCCCTGTCGATATCCCTGTAATAGAGATAGACCTTCACGTCCGACGAGTCGGGATACTCCACCATCTGGACGGAGAGGCGGATCCACCGGATCCTCCCCTCGGGGTCGTGTTCGCGGTACACCAGAGAGGCCGTGCGGACGCCGCGGAAATAGTTCGCCAGCAGTTTGTCGCGGTTGACCAGGTCCAAGTAGGCCGTCTGGTCGTCGCGCCCCACAAAGCGCTGGGCGTATTCCAGCGTCCTCATGTCAAAGTCCAGGCTCTGGGCGTCGTAGTTGAAATGAAGCAGCGTCCCCTCGTGGATCTCGGGCTCGTCCCGCGTGAGGTTGCACTCGAAAAGCGTGTACTCCTCGGGACTGCGCTCTTCCAGAGACTGACGCCACCGCCGGTAGATCACCTCCTTCTCGCGCTGCTCCGTCACGTCGCTGAAGGAGGCGATAGCCTGGACGGGCGCGCCCTCGGAGTTGAAGATGTTCGTCCCGGAAAGGGCGTACCAGCGCAGCTTCCCGTCCTTCCGGCGCATCCTGACCGTGGCGTGGGCCGTTTTCGCGCCGCCGATCAGGCTGTTCCAGAACTTCACGTAGTCGGCGCGGCTGTCGGCGGCCACTTTCTGCGCGCAGCCGGGGCCGTCGGGGACCCCGGAGATCAGCCTGGGAAGCCCCAGCAGCTCCGCCGTCTCTGCCTCAAGGAGGATTTCCCGGCGTCCCACGTCGAAGCGGAACAGCATGGCGCCGCTCTGGCTCACCACGATGCGGTATTCGTCCTCGCGGATCTTCATGAGCTCCTGCTGGCGCTGGAGCTTGGCGATGTGCCGCCGTTCCTTCCGGTAGAAGATGAAAAACACGGCGGCCCAGACAGCCAGGATGATCAGCATAGCCCTGCCGGCGTAATCGTTGCTCGCGTCCAGCATCGAGGATATTTTCAGCATGGGGACCTCGCTCACGGCAATCCAGTCGTTCAGGCCGATGGGCGTATAAAAGGCGTACCAGAGGCCGTCGGGCAGGGTGTGGGACGTCATGCCCGACCTCCGCTCCCTGAAGTCCCTTCGAAGCCTTTCGGCGCTCCGCAGATCGTCTTTTAGCAGCGCCGGCAGGGAAGAGATAAAATTGGTTCCCTCGCCCGGGGCGCCGTCCCCGCCTAAAAAGCGTTCGCCGTCGCTGACGAGAATTTCGCCGTCAGACGCGCACAGCAGCGTGCAGCCCTCTTCGTTGATCTTCGCGGCATTGATGAGGATCTTGACAGAAGCCTCGCGAAGCACTCCGAAGAGGACGCCCCTGATCTGCCCGTCGGTGAAAAGAGGCACCGAAAGGGCGAGGCGCTTCTCGCCCTCCGAGAGTATCCATTCAAGCCCCCTCTCGCTTTTCATGCTTTTCCGGAAGAACCCCAGCTCCTGCGGAACCATGTTGATGCCCCGCACCGAATAGGTTTGTCCGCCGGGCAGGGCGATACCCACGTTGTAAAAGGACGTGGGCCTGATCAGAAGGCGCAGCTGCAATTCCGGCTCGCTGCGGAATTCGGGGCGCGTCGCGTAGAAGGAAGCGAAGTAGTCCAGCAGGTCGTACTGGCCTTCCAACACCATCTGCAGGCTCCTCGCCTGCCGGACCACGTCCTTCGCCAGCGTACTCCGCACCTGGGCCAGCATGTTTTCCGAGGACTGTCTCTGGTAGAAAAAAGCTCCGGCAAAAACGCCCCACAGCAAAAGTATCGCCGCAACCGCCATCTTGACTAAGCTATTGTACCGCAGCTGATTTCCCAATTTTCACGCCTCGCTTCCGGGAGAAAATGCCATATTTGTCATAATTTGTAGGTCTTTCACAAACAACAATCCTGATTGCTGATTATATCACCTCGGAAGCGGAAATATTGCCTAAACTTTAAAAAATTTTTTTAAAAATCACAAAAAAAAACGGCCACCGCCCGGACCGCCTTTTATGGACGGCCGGCGCGCTGGTTTATACGACTTTGCAATAAAAACGCAAAATGGGGACTGAGGGGACGACCCAAGGGGTACCCACCAATCGAGTATAGGCTGGCCGAATAGGCCGAGATAGTCTTTAGCGACTGCATGGCCCCTCGGGCCGGCCCCGGTCTCTAATTTAGCCGTCTTATTGCCAAATAGTATTAGAGGGTTCCATAATTTCACCCAGGGCCGCCGCGAGCCGTTCGTTTTCCGGCCGGCGCTTCACGCCGACCCTGTAGAAACGGCCGTCCAGGCCCGTGTAGTTCTCGCAGGAACGGATCAGGAAGCCCCGTTCCAAAAGGGGTTCCGCCAGCGGCACGCCGCTTTTGAACAGCAGGTAGTTCGCGGCAGAGGGAAAAACTTTCAGCCCCAGAGCGCTCAGAGCGCCGCCCAGAAACGCCCGTTCTTCCCGGACCGCGGCGCGGGTCCTTTCGATCCACTCCCCGCCGCAGCCCAGGGCCGCCTGTCCCGCGACCTGCGCCGGTGCGGAAACGCTCCAGCTCTGGCCGAAGGCGTTCACCCGCCTCAGCAGCCCTTCGTCGGAGCAGAGCATGTAGCCCAGCCGCAGCCCCGCCATGGCGTACAGCTTGGTGAAGGCGTCGACGATCACCAAGTTCGGGTTGGAGGCAATTTCGCCTTTCATGGAAGGCTCGCCGGTGAAGGACAAAAAGCACTCGTCGATCACCAGAAGGATCCCCCGATCGAGGCAGAGCTCCGCGATCCGGCGCAGCAGCGTCCTGTCGGCCAGCCGGCCGGTGGGGTTGTTGGGATTGCACAGAAAGACCATATCCAGCCCGGGCGTCAGCTTTTCCAGAATTGCTTCGTCCAAGTCGAAGTTTCGGTCCTCGTACAGGAGGTGGGACTCCACCTGAGCGCCGCTGAGCAGCGCGGCTTTTTCGTACTCCGAAAAGGTGGGCGCGCAGATCAGCACGCGCCGCGGCTTCCTGGCCAGGCAGAGCCGGATGATCAGGTCGGCCGCGCCGCTGCCGCAGAGCACCTGAGAGACAGGGCAGCCTTCAAAGCGCGCGATAGCGGCGCTGAGAGCGCGGCACTTCGGGTCGGGGTAGCTGACGTAGTCGTCCACATGGGCGATCAGGGCTTCCCGAACCGCCAGGGGCATACCGAGGGGATTGACGTTCACCGAAAAATCCAGCTCCACTTTCCGAGAAAACACGTCCCCGCCATGTTCATATCGCTCCATTCAAATTCCTCCCTCGTTTACGGCGGCGCTGCTGACGCGAGCGGCGGTTCAGCAGCATGATACTAATTTGCATTTAACGTGCTTAATGTCAGACTGAAGATCAAAGTCAAAAGGTCAAAAGATTGAATCGCAACGGTTCGCAAAGGGAAACCTTAAAGACTTTTAGAACCGCCTAACCCAGCAAAATCTACAAAATTGTTATTATATTGGTTCATTTTCAGTTATTGATTCAGCTTTTGCTTCTCCTTTGCGGCCTTTGCGCCCTTTCTCTTCAGCCTTTGCGATGAAAATCTTTTGACGTTGATCTTCGTGACGCCGGTAAGCTGCAATTCAACGAAATACAACGCGAAACGCTATTGTAAGGGCGAACATCAGCAGCGACGCGGCGTAGAGGAGGCGGTGGGCGCGCAGGATGTCTTCGGGCTCTATGGGGCGCAGGGCGTCGCCGATAGCGGGCTTGTGGTGGAGCACCCCCCCATAGCTCGCGGGCCCCGCCAGTTTCAGCCCCAGCGCGCCGGCCGCCGCGGCCTCGGTGTGGCCCGAGTTCGGGCTGGCGTGGTTCAGGCGGTCGCGGAGGAAAATCCTCAAAGCGCCGCGGCCGTCCAGCCCCGTCAGCCAGGCCGCCGCGACCATCAGCCATCCCGCCAGCCGCGCGGGAAGGAAGTTCACCGCGTCGTCAAGCCTGGCGGCACAGCGCCCGAAGTTCAGATAGCGCTCGTTCTTATAGCCCACCATGGAGTCCATGGTGTTCACGGCCTTGCAGAAGCAGCCGCCCAGCGCGCCGCCCAGCGCCATGTAGAACAGCGGCGCCACGGAACCGTCGGAAGTGTTCTCCGCCACGGTCTCCACCGCCGCGCGGGCCACGCCCGCCTCGTCCAGGTTCTGAGTGTCGCGGCCCACGATCATGGACACCCAACGCCGCGCGCCCGGCAGGTCGCCGGCCTTCAGGCTTTTATAGACCTTCAGGCTCTCGTCCCTCAGGGCGCGCGCTGCCAGCAGCTGATAGCACAAAAAGCTCTCAGCCGCCAGCCCCAGGGGAACCGAAAGGCCGTAGAGGGCCCTCAGCGCCAGCGCGGGGACGCCCACACAAACCGCCAGCACAAAGCAGACCAGCAGAACACCGCCAAGCCGCTCGCCCCGGGGCGTGGCAGGCAGCCGCTTCCGCAGCTCCCTTTCCGCAAAGCCGATCAGGGCCCCCGCGGCGCGGATCACGTGCGGGAAACCCTGAGGGTCGCCGAAGATCAGATCCAGTATAAACCCCAGGCAGACAGCCAACGTCGAACAGCTCATTCCAGGTCGCCGCCTTCGATGGCCAAATGGACACCGTCCCAGCAGCAGAGCACGCAGCCGCAGTTTTTCACGTAGCAGCCGTAAAAGGGCCGAGGCGGAACGGCAAAGCCCGACAGCAGGGCCATGATCGTGCCGCTGTGGACCACCGCCGCGAGCGACGCCGCGCCTGCCGCCCGTTCCAGCATCCACAGGAAGCCCTCGCGGCACCGTTCTGTGAACGAAGCCAGCGTCTCGCCGCCGGGTATCGAAAATGTGCCGCCCGATTCCAGCCAAGCCGCGTAGGCAGGATCGCCCGTCAGTTCCTGATGGGTTTTGCCCTCGAAGCTCCCGAAGTCCAGCTCGGCAAACTGAGGCGCCGTTTCCAGCGCCGCGCCGGGATAGAGGATTTCCGCCGTCTGGCGGCAGCGCAGCAGCGGGCTGACGAACACCCGTTCCGCCGCGGGGACGCCGCTTTCGAAAAGGGCCCGGGCCTGCTCGCGTCCCTCGCGGCAGAGCGGTTCGTCGCCGCGCCCCAGGTAGCGCCGGTCCACATTGCTTTGCGCCGCGCCGTGGCGGACAAAAAAGATCTTCATCACATACACCCCGTTATTATTTTTTACACTCATTAAAGGTCAAAGGATTTCAACGCAAAGATGAAGGGAAAGGCTGCAAAGGCCGCAAAGGAAAAGCAAGACCTAAATTAAGAACTAAAAAAAGAATTAATATGATGAAATTTTATATATTTTGCTTGGTCTGCGGTTCTAAAAGTCTTTCAAGGTTTTCCTTTGCGTCCTTTGTATCTTTGCGTTGAAATCTTTTGACGTGGTTTTTCGATTTGATATTAAGCACGTCAATGGAGAATTAATATTGCCAGCGTCATTCCCGCAAGCATCGCAAGTTCCCCGGCCTGGACGAAAAATCCCGACGTGTCGCCCGTGACGCCGCCGAAGCGCCGATTCGCCATCCTGACGTAACAGAGGACCGTGGCGGCCAGAGCTGCCGCAGCGCCTCCGGCGGCGACCGGGCTGGCCCGCAGCAGCGCGCCGCCGGCCGCCAGGGCCCAGAGGGCCGCCGAGGCGACGGCGGCGCGGCGGCGTGCCGGCTCCGTAAAGGCCGCCAGCATCCCCCCGCCGCGCGCGTTTTTCATGAAGATCACCAGAAACACCGCGGCGGCGCGGGACAGCACGAAAACCAGGCAGGCCTGCCAGGCTCCGCCCCGCCGGATCAGCTCGGCCCAGAGGCCGAAAGCGAGGATCAGCCAGAGGCCGCCGTAAATCACGGCGAAAGCCCCGGCGCGGGAGTCTTTCATGATCTCCAGGCAGCGCTGGGGCGGCTGGTGGGAGCTCAGGGCGTCCACGGTGTCGCAGAAGCCGTCCATGTGGATGCCGCCGGTCAGCAGGACGGGAAGCGCCGCCGCCACCGCCGCGGCCAGCACCTCCCCCACGCCGAAGCGCGCGCAGAACAGAAGCCACAGCCACAGCGCCCCGCCGGCCAGCACGCCCACGAAGGGCAGGAAGCAGAGCGAATAGGCCATGGCCTTGCCGTCCCAGCCAAATTGGGGCATGGGGATCGCCGAATAGGTGGACAGGGCGATGCAGAGCGATTTTATCAGCACCATGGGCCTGCTCCTTTGCGCAGATGGGGAACGCCGCCGCGCATTTCGACCACCGCGCCGGCTTCCTTCTCGAGTTCGCCGTTCAGCCAGTTCAGGGCCTGAACGTAATTTTTCGTCTCCCCGTCCCAGCCGTCGGGGCTCAAGCCGCCGATGGTCACCACGATCAGGGTTCCGCAGCGGCGGGCAAGGTCTTTAATATCCTGAAGGACGCGGTCAGCGCTCCCCCCTCCGCCGAAAAGAACGTTGGCCAGCAGGTTGGAGGCGTCCTCCAGCAGGACCAGCGCGTCCGCTCCGGCGTCCAGAGCCTGGAGGCTGCGGGGAAGCTCATAGGTGGCAAAGCCCAGCCCGGCCCGCTGGCGCCGGTGTTTTTCCACGCGCGCGCGGCCCTCTTCGCCCTGGGGGATCATGGTGGCCACGTAGATCATCCTGCCGCCGATACGCGCCGCGATCCGCTCGGCGCAGGCGCTTTTGCCGCTGTCGTTCGCTCCGGTGATCAAAATGAACACGCTCTCGCCGCCCTTCGTCTTAAAAATGTTCCACGTGGAACATTTTCTATTTCTGCTCCCGCTTTTTCATAGCTTCCACGATCTGCCCAAACTTGGAGGCGATATAGGAATAGCTGTGCCGGCCGTGGGGAATCAGGCACCCGCTGCAGTCCTTGACGCCCGATTCGGTGTAGCGGAAGTTTCCGCCGCAGTCGGGCCCCAGGGCGTAGAGCGGGCAGTAGCAGAAGAGGCAGTTGAAGTTCTCGGGATCGGCGCCCGCGTGGCAGGGGAAAAACTCGCATTTCTTATGGCTGAAAAAAGAATAGGCGCATTCTTCGGGTTTGCTGCTCAGAGCCTGTTTTTTGTCCATCACGATCATCCTTTCAGCTCGTTTATAAATTTATTGCATGGCGGTTCGAAAAGCCACGTCAAAAGATTTCAACGTAAAGGGCGCAAAGGTTCGCAAAGGAAAACCTTGAAAGACTTTCAGAACCGTAAAATCAATTAAAATATATAAAATTCATCATATTAATTCTTTTTTTAGTTCATAATTTAGGTCTTGTTTTTCCTTTGCGGCCTTTGCACCCTTTCCCTTCATCTTTGCGTTGAAAGCTTTTGACTCAGTTTTTCAGAACGAGAATCAGAAAATTACACTCAACATGTTCTACGTGGAACATTTTCGGAGAAGGGACTCTTTGAAGGCGGCCATCAGGGATTCCTGAGACGAGATTTCCGCGTCGAAGGGAACCGGGGGCATTTTCATGTCCTCCAGCAGGCGGCGGGCGGCGGTACGAGCCTCAGCCTCGGGGATCATGCCCCATTGAAGCTGATCCAGCACGTGGGCGTAGAGCGACGCGAACACTGCCAGCTGAGGGTCGGCCGCCAGAGCATCCAGCCTCTTTTCGCTTCCGGCGGGAAGCCCCGCGAGCAGGGCTTCCCGACTGACGCCGAAACGTCCCAGGCGCGCGAACAGGTTCAGCTGCCGCGCCATGCCAAGCCCCGTCTGGCGGAACAGGGCCTCTTTTACGGCCTTGAGCGTCGTCCGCCCGATCAGCTCCCCCAGCTTGCAGTGCTTCCCCGCGTAGGTCAGCCGCACCGGCGACTCGGCGTCGCACAGCAGAATAACGCTGTCGGTGCCCGACCCCGTGGCAATGCCCGTGGAATAGAGGCTGGGAGCCAGAAGCTCCTGAAGCGCCGCCGCCTTGGCCTCCGTGCAGGTCACCAGCGCCCGCGCCAGCGTGTCCGCCGGCAGGTCCGCGCTGATAAAGAGCATGATGTTGATGGTCCCCCCGGCGGGAGCCCCGGGGCCGCGGCCCTCGTGCCACTCCGCCGGGTCGCCGGCGCGGCCGCCGTTCACATCGATGCCGCCCGTCGCGGCGGCGGTCACCGTGGTGTCGCCGTAGGTTTCGCCGGCCAGCGCCAAGTTGTCCATCTGCGCCGTGGTGATCATGCCCGTGGTCCTCTCGGGCGAAAGCCCCAGCGCCGCGCAGGAACCGCGCAGATGCTCCTCGTAGGTGGCCTCGGCCATCACGAAAGGGCTTCCGTCAAGGGGCTTGCAGTCCTGATTGAAAGCGCAGTCCAGGTCTTCCCGGATGCCGCCGTTCAGCGGGGAGGTGCTCAGGCAGCGCCGGCGGCCGGCCAGCCGCGCCAGCACGGTCTGCCCCCGCCGTTCCAGCAGATCGCCGTTCTCAAAGCGGTGGAGGATCATCTTTTACGACAGCGGGCGGTAGGGCTCGAGGCCGATGTCGTCGAATCCCAGGCCATTGTAGACCGCCAGCGCCATGTCCAGAAGGGGGAACAGGCAGACCGCGCCGGTGCCCTCGCCCAAGTGCATGCCGGCGTAGATCAGCGGTTTCAGGCCCAATTCCTCGAAAACGAGCGCGTCGGCCGGTTCCGACGAGGCGTGGCTCGGGATCATGCAGCAGCGGCAGACGGGACAAAGCTTCGCCGCGATCAGGGCGCTCACGGCGCTGATCAGGCCGTCGATCACGATGGGCACGCGGTGCAGCGCGCCGCCGAGGAAGATCCCCGCCATCCCGGCGATGTCGAAACCGCCGAGGGCGCTGACCACGCCGAGGGGGTCGTCCCGGTCGGGCCTGTTGGCTTTTATGCCGCGTCGGATCGCGCCGATCTTCCGCTCAAGCCCCTCGTCGGAGAGCCCCGCGCCGCGCCCCGTCAGTTCCGCAGGATCGCAGCCCAGCATGACCGACGCCACGGCGCTGGAAGTGGTGGTGTTGCCGATGCCCATCTCGCCCGTGGCCAGGATCTGATAGCCCCGGGCCTTGCAGTCCCGCACAAGGTCTATGCCGGTCTGAATGGCCTGGCAGGCCTGTTCCCGGCTCATGGCCGGCCCCTGGGTAAAGTCCCGGGTTCCGGCGGCGATCCGGCGCTGGATCAGCCCGGGAGCGCAGACAGGCTCCTTGATGCCCATATCCACGGGGATCACGTCCGCTCCAACCCGCAGGGCCATGCGGCAGACCGCCGAGCACATCTTCGTGAGGTTCACCGCCACCAGCGACGTGACCTCCGCCGTGGACTGGGACACGCCCTGGGCGATCACGCCGTTGTCGGCGCAGAGCACCAGCACGGCGCGCCGGTCCAGCTCCACCTGGGAACGGCCCGTCAATCCGGCGATCCGGGCGATCAGTTTCTCAAACTCGCCCAGGCTGCCCAGGGGCTTGGCCACGCCGTCCCAGTGCTTTTTCGAGGCCTCCAGCGCCTCGGGATCCAGCCCCGCCATGCGGCGGTTCAGCCCCGCGAAATCAATTTTTTCCACCTGCGATCAATCTCCTCTGTTTGTGGCGGCTCCGGGAAGTTTTTCGGGCTTCCCCCGTTAAAGGCAAAGAATCAAGTCAAAAACTTTCAACGCGAAGGACGCAAAGGAAAAGCAAAACCTGAATTGGCTGAAAGCTTCAGTTTTTCCTTTGCGCCCTTTGCGAACCTTCGCGTTTCAATCTTTTAATCCGGCGCTTAAAATGTTCCACGTGGAACATTTTTATTTGATCGCGTCAAGGTTTTTCAGCGCAGGAAAAGGTTTAAGGCGACGAGCGCTTCCGCGCACGCGCTGAAAAGACGCGGCCGACAAGACATCACTCTCGCCAGCCGCGTCTTTTTTCTCATGAATTCAAATTGCGCGAAACCTTAGAAGCGATGCTCGTATGATACCACGAAGCGGCGCTCCGGCGCGATATAGCCCGAACTGCTCAGGATAACTTCCTTGTCGAAGAGGTTGCGCACGGCAAAGCGGACCTTGTTGTCGCCGTCCTTCCAGCCCAGGGACAGGTTGGCGAGGAAGAAATTGTCGTCGTAATCATACGTCGTTGTGTTAATGTGACGGTCAGCGTAATAGTGCATCTCGAAGTCGGCGCTCCAAGGGCCGTTGCTGTAGCCCAGCACTCCCGAGAGATCCCAGCGGGGCATGTCGCTGCGGACCCAGTCCGATGCGCTGGACTCTCTCTCTTCGGCGTAGGTATAGGTCACACCCTGCGTGTAGCTCCAATATTCGCCAAAGGGAATCTTGATCGAAGCTTCCACGCCGTGGGCGCGGTATTCGTCAAGGTTTTTATAGCCGCCGACCCAGGTCATGGGATCGGAGTAATATTTGATTTTGTCGTTCATATCCATGTAGAACAGGCCGACGCTCCAGGGCATCTTCGCCGTCAGGTTTTTGACGCCCAGCTCATAAGACCAGCCGTATTCTGGCTTCAGGTCGGGATTGGGAATAACGAAGCCCCAGCTGTCCTGAAGGTTGATCTCGTAGAGGCTAGGCACGGCAAAGTAGCGTCCCGCGCTGGCGTAGATCATGGATCCGGAATCCATCTGCCAGCTGAAAGAAAGCCTCGGCAGCAGCTCGTTCCGGCTTCCGGCGTCGCCGCCCATATCCCAGTATTCATAGCGCAACCCCAGATCCAGCACGCCCTTCTCGCCGACGGGCAGAGAGGCTTCCACAAAAGGAGCCAGTTCGACGCGGTTCTTGTCGTAATTATACTCGCCCTTGACCTTGGAGCTTTCATTCTTCAAATCCAGCCCCCAAACGCCCGCCAGGCCGAAAATCTTGCTGCGGCGGCTGAAGCTCGCGCCCCAGGTGAAGTCGTCATAGTCCGTTTCACTGGCGCTCGCGGTGTCGTAGCGGTAATAATAATCCTTCATGACCTTAAAGAAATAGAGCTGGCCCCTGTTCACGCCGTCGTCATAGCCAAGGGCGAAGCGGCGGTACTTGTTCTCCTGGCGGTCCGTTCCCGTAGAAGTGGAACCAGAGAAAGTGCTTGTGTTATCCCATTCGGATTTATAATCTCCGGCCTCGGCGGTAAAGTTCCAGAAACCCTTTTCAACTTTCAACCCGTAATCGTTGCCGCGATACTCCAAAGCGCGGTCGTACTTCCGGCCAAGAGCCGCTTGCTCTCCCGGCCTCATGATGCGGATGTTTCTCTCATTCTCCTGCGTCCGCGTGTACTGGAGCGTCACCTTGAATCCCTGGGGATCCACGGCGGTGCCGCGCACAGAGCCTTTCAGCCAGCCGTCGGAACCACCTTCGAGGCTAACGGTCGCGCTGTTCTTATCAGCGCCCTTTTTGGTGATGACGTTGATGACCCCCGCCGCGGCGTGAGAGCCATAAATGGCGGAACTGGAACCTTTGACCACCTCGATGCGCTCCACATCGTCAAGCGGAATGGAACGCAGGTCATAGGGCATGCCGTCGGCGATATGGCTCGGGCTGTTGTAGGGCATGCCGTCGATCATCAGCAGCACTTCCGTCTGAAGGCCGCGAATTGAGACGGAGCTGGTCTGGGTCATGGCCGCGCTGTCCATAAGCCCGTTCACGCCGGGAATCCGGTTCAATACTTCCTGCACCGTGGTAGCTGAGCTTTTGTCGATCTCCTCGCGGGTCACCACGTAGGCCGGCGCGGCCACTTCGGCCAGGCTCTTGGCCAGGCGCGAGCCCGTCACCTGGACGGTTTCGGCGTCCAGCACACCGGCGGCCCAGCCAGGGGCGGGCAGCGTGGTCAGATAGGCCGCGAAAAGGGCGCTCATCACAATAGAACTTCTCTTCATCGATAAAGACCTCTCCTTCAATTTACATCTTAAAATAATATATAAAAAAGCCCTCCCGCGCGCGAGCGCAAGAGGGCATAAAACCGGTCCGCGAAGGCCGCCCTCGGGTCTTCGCGGTGTTTCGAGGGCCAGTGTCGGACTTGGGGGAGTAAGGGGGCTCCCTCCTATACCGTAGCGGGGCTGTGCCGGATTCTCACCGGCTTCCTGGATTCTCGAAACCCGGGGATATCACCCCCGGCGCACATCAACTCCTTTCGGACATCGGACAGAGTTTTGCGGCGCACGCTCTCCGGCGGCGCGGCAAAACCTGAATCTATTGATAAACCCGGGACGTGATCTCCCTAAGGTAATCGTCAAAGTAAGGGCTGCGGTCGGGGTAGAGCTGCTCCAGAGCGCCCTGCCGGACCATCTGGCGCGGCGGCCCCTGGCAGACCTGGCCATCAAAGGCCAGGATCAGGCCGTCGCACCAGCGCAGCGCCAGTTCCATATCGTGAAGCGTGGCGATCACGCAGCGGTTTTCGTCGTGGGCGCGCCGCCTCAGCAGGGCCATGAGTTCCACCTTACGGGGCGGGTCAAGAAAGGCCAGAGGCTCGTCCATGAGCACCAGGGGCGTGTCCTGGGAAAAGGCCCGCGCGGCGTTGGCCCGGGACGATTCGCCGTCGGACAGGCTGTCGATGGAACGGCGCGCCAGTTTGTTCAGGTCGAAGGTCTCTATTTCCTGTTCGACGCGCAGCCGGTCCTCGCCGCTCAGGACGCCGAACCAGTCCGTATGGGGATGGCGGCCGATGGAGACCAGTTCGGTCACCGTCAGCGCCCGGTCGGCGGCGCGTCCCGTCCCCGCGAGCGCCGCCAGGCGCGCGCATTCCGCGGGCTTGAGTGACGCCAGGGGCCGCCCGTCGAGGGACAGGCTTCCTGACAACAGGGGCTGCAGACCCATCAGGGCGCGCAGCAGGGTGCTCTTGCCGATGCCGTTGGCCCCCAGAAAGCCCCAGAACTGCCCCCGATCGCATTCCATATTTATATGTTCCAGCAGCGGTTTTCCATAGCCCACCGCCGCGTCCGCCGTCTCCAAAAGCATAATCCCGCCTCCTCAATTCCGGCGCCGGCAGCCGCGCCGCCGCTTGCCCGCTGATTAAAAAAACAGTTCATCGACAGCAGATTGAATCGCAAAGGGCGCAAAGGACGCGAAGAAAAAACAGAACCTGAACCGGTAGTAAATTGAATTGATATTATAACAACGACTTAATGTTTTAAAAGCCCTTTAAAAGCCCCTTAGATTTTCCTTTGCGTCCTTTGCGTTGAAATCTTTTGACCCGAGCTTCGAAAAACGTCAGCCCGCCAGGATGCCGCGGATCAGGTCCAGATCCAGGGACTGGCGCAGCGTTTGGGCCAGGCGGTCATATTGTCGCTCCTTGTAGTCCTTCCAGTCGAAGGACTGGACGGCGAGGTCCACGCCCTTCTCCCGGGCCAGAGCGCCCACCACGGCCTCGCGGCAGGCGGCGCTGTCGAAAAATCCGTGCAGGTAGCAGCCGTACAGGTTTTCCTTCTGGCAGCCGTCGAGAGTCCCGTCCTCGAGGCGAATCAGGGGCGAAGAACCGGCGTCGCGCTCAGTGACGCCGCAGTGGATCTCGTAGCCCTCGAGTCCGGCTCCCGACAGGGGAGCGAGGATCCCTCCCACTTCCAGGGCCCGCGCCCCTGTCCGAGTCCGGCGCTTTTCGGGGCGGAAGCGGGTGAGCGCGGGGAGCAGGCCCATGCCGGCCACGGTTCCGCCGCCTTCCACGCCCTCCTCGTCCACAATCGACCGTCCCATCATCTGGTAGCCGCCGCAGATGCCGACCAGGGGCGTGCCGCGGGACGCCAGCTTTTTTATGACCGCTTCGAGGCCGTTCTGGCGCAGCCACTTCATGTCGCCGATGGTGTTTTTGGTGCCGGGGAGCACGATCAGGTCGGGGCAGCCCAGCGCCCCCGGGCGCTCCACGTAGCGCACGCCCACGCCCGCCACAGCGCTCAGCGCCGAGAAGTCGGAGAAGTTGGAGATGCGCGGCAGGCGGATCACGGCGACGTCGATCAGCGCGCCGCGCCCGCTCTGGCCAAAACGGCCGCTCAGGCTGTCTTCGTCGTCGATGTCCACGTCGAGCCAGGGCACCACGCCCGCCACGGGCCGCCCCGTCAGCTTTTCCAGCTGGGCCAGTCCGGGGCGCAGTATTTCCGCGTCGCCGCGGAACTTGTTGATCACCGTGGCCTTCACCAGCGCGCGCTCCTCTTCGTCGAGCAGCGCCAGCGTGCCCACCAGCTGGGCGAAGACGCCGCCGCGGTCGATGTCCCCCGCCAGGAGCACGGGGATGTTCAGGCGCTTGGCCAGGCCCATGTTCACGAAGTCGTCAGCCTTCAAGTTGATCTCGGCGGGGCTGCCTGCGCCTTCCACCACGATCAGGTCGTATTGGGCGGAGAGCTTTTCATAGGCTTCCAAGATCAGGGGCCACAGCCGCCCCTTCATGGCGTAGTAACCCCCGGCGTCGTAGTCGCCGTATACCTCGCCGTTCACGATCACCTGCGACCCTTTGTCGCTGGTGGGTTTGAGCAGAATAGGGTTCATCAGCACGCTGGGCTCCAGCCCGCAGGCTTCGGCCTGAACCACCTGGGCGCGCCCCATCTCCAGTCCGTCGCGGGTGATAAAGGAGTTGAGCGCCATGTTCTGCGACTTGAAGGGCGCCACGCGCAGCCCTTCCTGATGGAAAACGCGGCACAGTCCCGCCGTCAGAAGGCTTTTTCCGACCCCCGACATAGTTCCCTGCACCATCAGCGCCTTCGCCATTACGCTCCCTCCTCGCTTGCGTTTCTATAGACCTTTCATATTAATTCCCTATTAACATACTTAATACAAAACCGAAGATTAAGGGTCAAAGGATCTCAACGCAAAGGAAAGCAAAGCCCAAATAAATGGTTAAAAAAGGACTAACATGATAATAATTTATAGGTTTTGCTGGGTTTTGCAGTTCTAAAAGCCTTAAAAGTTTTTTCTTTGCGAACCTTTGCGTCCTTCGCGTTGAGATCTTTTGACGTGGTTCTTCGATTTGACATTAAGCACGTCAATAGCGCGTCAGCCATCGATTTTTCTGTGGCCCTTCAAGATGACCCAGAGGACCACGGGGACGCCCATCAGGGATGTGACGGAGTTCAGCGGCAGCGCGCCTCCGGCGGTGCGGGACAGCAGGTCTGCCGCGAGGGCCATGGACGCGCCCGTCAGCGCCGTCAGGGGAAGCTGCACGCGGTGGCTCGAACGGGGGCAGATCAGGCGGCTCACGTGAGGCACCGCAATTCCCAAAAAGGACACGGGGCCGCAGAAAGCCGTTACGGCTCCCGCCATCAGCGACGCCGCGGCGATAGCGCAGTGCCGCAGCAGCGCCACGTTCACGCCCAGCGCCCGCGCGCTTTCCTCGCCCAGATGCAGCGCGTCGAGCCCCTTGGACAGCAGCGTGGAGACAAGGATCCCCGAGCCGCAGCAGAGGCCCAGAGTGACGGCCGACGTCATTTCCGTCCCCGAAAAGGAGCCGAAGCTCCAGGACAGGAAGGCCTGGGTCTGCACGGGCATGGCCACGCTGATCATGATGTTCACCGCCGACGAGACGGCGTAACCGATCATCATGCCCAGCACCAGCAGCGTCACGGGCCGCCTGACGCGCAGCGCCATCAGCTGGATCAGCGCCATCACGGCGGCGGCGCCCGCCGTGGCCGCCGTTACAAGGCCGCCGCCGCCCATGAAGCGGAGGTTTTCGATAAAGGTGCCCACCACGGCCAGATCGCTGGTCGCCAGCAGCAGCGCCGCGATGCCCAGGCTCGCGCCCGAGTTGATGCCCAGCACGTCGGGCCCCGCCAGAGGGTTGCCGAAAAGGGTCTGCATCAGGCACCCCGCCGCAGCCAGTCCCGCGCCGCCGCAGAGCGCCGTCAGCGCCCGCGGCAGCCTCAGCTCCACCAGGACCGCCAGCGTCCGGGCGTCGCCCTGGCCAAAAAGGGCCTTCAGGAGCTGCGCGGGCGTCAGCGAGAGCGCGCCCGCGCCGATGGAGAGGCAGAAGAGCGCGCCCGTCAGAAAGATCAGGAGGATAAAGGCGGCGCGTGGTTTCATCGCTCCGCGCCCCGCTTATAGTAATAGAGGGCGTGGCCTTCCAAAAGTTCGGGGTGCAGGATCGACAGGATGTCCGCCAGAATCAGGTCGGGACGGAAGGGGCCGCTCTCGTAAAAGTCGTTGCCGCCGCCGCTCTGGGCGCGCGCCGTAGCCGAGTAGACCTGTCCCGTCCGCCAGGGGGGGATCAGGCTGTAGCGCCGGGCTTCGGGGCTTCCCTCGGGAGGCAGCGCCCCAAAGCCCTGAAGGAGCCAGAACTCCGCTTCCTGCGCTCCGGCGATCACGCTCTCCAGGTCCATCACGCGGGGACGCTCGCTCGAGTCCACAAACAGGGGCTCGCCGCCGGCATCGCGCACGTAGGCCGTGAACCAGCTTCCATGCCCCGCCATGCGCCACTGGCCGCCCAGAGGGGCGTCCAACAGCACCTTGGGACGAGTCGCGGCCGCGGCGGCGCGCTTTTGAAGGTCCAGGTAGCGGCGTTCCACGCCGTCAAAAAAGCGGCAGGACTCTTCCAGGCGTCCGAAGAGCAGCCCCACGAGCTTGATCCACTCGGCCCGCGCCAGCGGCTGGGATTCCCTGTAGGCCGCCGACAGGATGACCTTCACGCCCAGCCGCTCCATGCGCCGCAGCAGGTCCACCTCCGCGCTGGTATAGACGTAGGTCATCAGGGCCTGCACGTTCAGTTTCAGAAGCTTTTCAGGGTCGATCTCGGACCCCATGCTGCCCGGCGTGTCGAGACGGGCGGCGTTCAGCGCCTTGAGCGATTCGGAGCAGATGTAGGAACTGCCGCTCATGCCCTTGATCGCCCCGGCCGCGCCCAGCTGGTCCATAGCCCAGGCCGCCGGCAGGTTGGACACGGCCACGCGCTTCAAAGGCAGCTCCAGAGCGTCGGGAGCCCCCTGCCATTGGCCGGGGACCGAGGGATCGCGGAATTCGCCGCGGAATATTTCGGTACTGCCGGGCCAGGGCCGCCGGATCTCCACGGCCCACCCGCCGGGACATCGTTCCAGCGCGAGGTTGCGCGCATATTTCAGCTCCAGCGCCCCCGCCGGCACAGCGCACAGCGCCAGCGCCGCCAGAGCCGCCATGATCTTTTTAAACACCATAAAACCACCTTTATGATAAAGCCGGGTCAAAAGATTTCAACGCGAAGGACGCAAAGGAAAAACAAGGCCTAAACTATTAACTAAAAAACGAATTAGCGTGATGGTAATTTATAGATTTTTCGGTTCTAAAAGCCTTTCAAGGCTTTCCTTTGCAAACCTTTGCGCCCTCTGCGTTGAAATCTTTTGACTTACACCTTCAGCTTCGTATAACGCCGGCTTATAGATATGAAAAAAGGCCCCTCGAACCGAGGGGCCTGCGTTAGGGCAGAGTTTCGCCGCGATCCCCGCCCTCGAAGGGATCGCCATGGACTCGGCGCAGTGTCGGGCTCGGGCGGTTGGACGTCCATACCGTAGCGGGGCTGCGACGGGTTCTCACCGTCTTCCTGCGTTGATGGTCCTTGTTTTTTTGTACCTTTATATTTAATAACGAATTTTATTTTCTGTCAACCAGAAAATCCTTTTTCAGCTATAATCTCCTTGTTCCATTTTCCTGATGTCAGGAAGGCATTGTTGAATCTTATTGGAGGAATCATTGGTGAATCCCAAAATCCGCGGAATCCTGCTGGCCCTCGCCACAGGCGTGCTTTGGGCCGTCAGCAGCCCCAGCACCAAACTTCTCGGCCTCGCCGGCGTGGACATGTCTACCGTCGTCGTCTGCCGCACCCTCGGCACTTCGGCTCTGCTCGGGGCGCTTCTGTATTTCACGGCTCCCGAAGAACTGAACGTCACACGGCGGGAGCTTTTCAGGCTCTTTTTCATCTCCCTGATCGTCCCCGTGGGGCTTTATCTCGGCTTCATGCTTTCCGTGGTCTACCTCTCCATCTCCACGGCGCTCGTGGTCCACTACACCGCCCCGACCGTCACGGCCCTCTGTTCGCGCCTCATCACCGGCGAATCGCCTTTGCGCAGCGACTATATCGGCGCGGGGCTGGTGGTGCTCGGCGTGGGCTGTTCGGTCATGCGTCCCGACTGGACCATCGACACGGCCATCTCCATCCCAGGCCTCCTGTGCGGCGCCGTCGCCGTGGTCGGCCTGTCGGGGCTGACGCTGCTCGGACGCGCCAGCGTCACCAAGGGCGGCGTGTCGGGGCTGGGGACTTTCGTCTATTCCAACTTCTTCGGCATCTTCTGGTCGAGCCTCTATAAGACTTTCACCATCGGCTGGAGCGACGTTCCCGGCCTGAGCCTCTATGAGTGGCAGCTCATCGCCACCCCCACGGTGCTCACCTGCGTCGTGGGCTACTTGCTCTATTACAGAGCCTTGAAGTACATCACCGCGCCCATGGCCAACCTTCTGGCCTCCACGGAGATCCTGGCCGCCGTGCTGATGACCTCCCTGGCGATCAAGTCCATGCCCACGGCGCCTCAGATGCTGGGCTGCGCGCTGATCTTCGGCGCTATCGTCCTCGAATCCCTGGGGAGCCACAAGAAGGCCGCCTGATGGTCAACACGCTGCCCGTGCTCGCCCTGATCGGCATCATGGCCGCCCAGGGAATCTGGCTTGGCGACACCCGCCCCTACTTCGCCCTCTTCACCGCCATCGCGCTGTCCCTCTGCATCGGCGCGCTGCGCGGCAAATCCTGGAAGGAAATGTCCCGCGAAACCTTCCGCAGCGCCGCTTCCGTGCTGCCCTCGGCGGCCATCTTCCTGATCGCAGGGATGCTGGTCTCCACCTGGATCGCCTCGGGAACCATGCCGGCGGTGATCATCTTCGGCCTGCGCCACATGGCGCCGTCCACTTTCCTGCTGTGGGCGTTTCTGCTGTGCTTCGCCGCGGGGATGCTGATGGGCACCGGCATTCCAGCCGTTTCCACGGCGGGGGTAGTCATGGCCGGCATCGGGAACGTACTGGGCGTGCCCCTGTGGCTCACCGCGGGGGCCGTCGGGACGGGCGCTTTCAGCAGCAACGCCGTTTCCCCCCTTTCGCAGGCCATCAACGCCACGCCGGCGGCCGTCGGATCGGACCTGGACGAGCACACCCGCGGCAGCTGGCGCACCATGGCCGTGCCCGTGGCCCTCTCCGCCGCGCTCTATCTGGCCATCGGCTTTCTGATGCCCCTCAATCCCCTGCCGCACTCGGACTTGATCGCCGAGCTCGAGGCCTCCTTCCCCCAAAGCGGCCTGGTCAGCCTTCTGCCGCCGCTGCTGGCGACGGTGCTGGTGCTCAGAAAGAACCCGGCGCTGCCGTCGTTCTGCGCCAGCATCCTCCTGGCGGTGCTGATCGCCCTGCTCTCGGGGACCGTATCGCTGGCCGGGATTCCGTCGCTGATCACCGACGGCTTCCGCTACAAGGGACAGAACGCGGTGCTGTCGGGAATGCTGAACCGCGGGGGCATGCTTTCCCTGCTGCCCACCATACTGACCATGCTCCTGGGCATCTCCCTGGGAGGCAGCCTCCAGGCCGCGGGGCTTCTGGAAGGCATGATCGACGGCGTGGTGCGCCGTTTCGGCTCGCCCCGTTCGCTGCGCGCCGCCGCCGTCTTCTCCACGCTGTTCATCACCGCGGTGGGCGGCGTGGCCGCCGTGGCTTACATCCTGATCGGCTCCCTGCTGGGAGGGAAGTGCGAGAAAAGCGGCCTTTCGCGCCTGGACCTGAGCGTCCCCATCAGCTGCTCGGCGCCTGGCATGTCGGCGGTTTTCCCCTGGACTTTGGCCGGCGCCCACATCATCAGCACCATGCACCTGCCCGTCGGCGCGGGAGACTTTTCTGGGCTGCTCTTTATCCCCTGCTCCTTCACCAGCTGGCTGACGCTGTTCTGGGTGCTCGCCATGCCCCTGATGAAACGGCCGGCACGCTCCGCCCCATAGCCGCCCAACCGCCACACGCCAGCCTGATTCCACAAACAGCGGAGGCCCGGGAGAAACGTTCCGCGCGGAACATTTCCTCCGGGCCTCCGCTGTTTATGAACTGGCTCGTTCGCTGTGAAATGGGGTCAAACTGGTGGACATCGCGCACGTCCATATACGGAGCCGAAGATGAAAGCCCGAGGATTTCAGCGCGAAGGACGCAAAGGAAAAAAACAGGAGGGCGGCAGGCCCTCAATTTATTCCAGCTCTTTGATCTGTTCTGGCGTGAAGCCCGAGATCTCGCTGAACGCCCGCACGTCCATGCCGGCGTTCAGCATCTTCAGGACCATGTCCCGCTTCGCCTGGGCTTCACCCCGTGCTTCACCCCGTGCCTCACCCCGCGCCTCGCCCCGCGCTTCGCCGATAATGATGCCTTCCTCGTAGCGGCTCTCGAGGGTTTTCTGCATGTTGCGGCGGTGCAGTTCTTCCTGCTGGTAGGCGAGACTTTCAATGGACTGGCAAAGTATTCCATCCATGGGTAGTATCTTTTGTCTTTCATGGACTCCGCGTGCTTGAGCTTGGGCAGCTCGAAGGTGTGGATCTCTATGGACTCGGGCGCCGCCCAATGGGTCTCGCGGTCCATGAAGCTGAGCCAATGGTACATCTGCGGCGTCTCCTTGGCGGGGAAGCAGGTGAAATCCATCAGCGCTATCAGGATCACGGGATAGAACGTGTCGGAACCTCCGCCTTTTTTCGCCTGCCCCGCGTAGCTCGAGGACACGTACTGGACGCAGCGCTCATAAAAGAACTTCTCGCTGCAGGCCTGCACCTCGACGTGGTACGTCCTGCCCCGAACGTCGCGGACGTGGACGTCGAAGCGCGTCGACTTCTCGACATACAGGGGCGAACGCTCGCGGTCCAGGTATTCCAGGGCCAATATCTGCCGCGACCCGTCCATGACGCTGTTCAAAAAGCCCATCAGGACTTCTTCGCCGCCGCCGCTGCCCACTAGGTATTTGAACAGCGAGTCGTTGAGCCGGTAGCGGCCCTCGATTTCCGCG
>SFDM01000066.1 GCA_004558205.1 Pyramidobacter piscolens | reverse complement strand
CGATGCGCCGGTCCAACGCTTCAATGCCGGCGTTAATGTCGTCGGCGACGAAACTGCAGAATGTCCTGCACTGCATTAAGTGCCTGCGGTTCTTCTCCTCTTGAGGAACTTTGAGAGCATTCCTTTATCTCCTAATATATGAAGCTGAACAGAAAGGGCACAAAGGATGCAAAGGAAAACCTTGAAAGACTTTTAGAACTGCAAGATCAAGCGAAATTTATAAATTTCCATCATGATAATTCGTTTTTTTGTTAATAATTTAGGTCTTGTTTTTCCTTTGCGCCCTTTCCGTTCAGCCTTTGCGTTGAAATTCTTTGACTTTGATCTTCGGTCTGACATTAAGCACGTTGAATGCAAATTAGTATTACTGGGATATTGACGAAAGCTGAGGGTGCCATGAACGTAGAAAAAATATTGGGCGGGAATCGGGTTTCTTTGGTTGAAATGCTTGACGCGCGCGAACGGCGGGCGGCGCGGCAGAAGGAGATGCTGGCGCTTGGGGGGACGCTGGTCTGTTTTACGCTGAACATGCCCGGCGAGGTGAAATGCTTTCCTCTGGCGGAGCGGTTCTTCCTGCGGGGCCTCGAGCGGCTGGAAAGGCATTTGAAGCGGTCGGGCGAGACGGTCTTGCAGACGCGCCGCTTTATCGAGAAAACGGGCTGCGAGGCCTTTCTGCTGGTTTCCGGCGACGCCAGGGCGGTCAAGAAGCTGACCGCGGCGCTGGAAGAGAGCTCCGAGCCGTCGCGGCTCTACGATATGGACGTGCTCTCTTCCGAGGGCGTGAAGGTTTCCCGCGGCGACGTGGGGCTGGCGGCACGGAAGTGCATCATCTGCGGCGCCGACGTCATGGACTGCGCGCCGCGGCGGGGTCACGGCGCGGCGGAGCTGGCGCGGGAGGCGGTGCGCCTGATGCTCGAGGACCTGCGGGGCCTTTTCGCCGACAGGGTCGCGGCGGCGGCAGAGCGCGCGCTTCTCTGCGAGGTCTGCGTGTCGCCCAAGCCTGGTCTGGTGGATCGCTTCAATAACGGTTCCCATCTTGACATGGATTTGTTCACCTTCGTGAACAGCGCCTGCGCCCTCACTCCCTATTTCAGGCAGTGCGCCGTGCAGGGGATTGACTTTGCTGGCCGCCGGCCCACGGAGCTCTTCGAGGCTCTGCGCCTTCCGGGGATGGAAGCGGAGGAGCGCATGATGGCGGCCACGGGCGGCGTGAACGCCCATAAAGGGGCGATCTTTTCCGGCGGCGTGCTGTGCGCCGCCCGCGGCTGGCTGTGGGGCCGCGGCGAGACGGCGGAGACGGGCGCCCTTTTGGACTGCGTGAAGTCCATGCTGCGGAACTTGAAGGGCGATTTCGAAAAGGAAGGCGGCGCCACCGCGGGCGAGCGGATCTATCGCGCCACGGGCATCACGGGAATCCGCGGCGAGGCCGCGGCGGGCTTCCCGTCGGCGGGGCGGCTGGGGCTGCCCCTTCTGGAACTGCTCCTCAAGCGCGGCTGCCCTTTTAACGACGCGGCGGCCATCACCTTGATTCACCTGATCGCCAGCCTGGACGACACGAACATGATCAAGCGCTCCAGCGCGGAACGCCACGAGGAAGTGAAGAACCAGATCCGCGAACTGATCGACCGCGATCCCGCCCCTGACATGGAGACAATCGCGTCGCTGGACCGGGATTTCATCAAGGAAAATTTAAGCCCTGGAGGCAGCGCTGACATGCTGGCTCTCAGCCTGATGCTGTTGTTCTTCAAGGATTTTGCCGGCGAGGCGGGGCCGGAGGGTCTTGCGTAATTTGCGGCGTGCCGGCGCCGCTCGCTAAACGTCCCCGCTGCTCGAACCCTTCCGCGGCCCGAGCCTCAACGTGCTAAAAGTACGCCTCCGGTTGGGCCGGCGGAAGGCTTCTTCGCGCCTGGAACGTTTATCGAGCGCCGCCTCGTTGCGCTGCTGACGTGAGCGGCGGTTCAACAGCGTTAAAGTCAAAAGATTGAATCGCAAAGGGCGCAAAGGTTCGCAAAGGAAAACCTTGAAAGACTTTTAGAATTGTACAATTCTGCGGAATTTATAAATTGTTATCATGCTGATTTATTTTTTTAGTTAATAATTTGGTATTGTCTTTCCTTTGCGCTGAAATCTTTTGCCCCGGATTTTCAGCCCGTTAAAAGTCAATTCATAAGGTTAAATTTGAACTTACAGACGAAAGGAGCTGTGTAATATGGCTGTTGTGGGTGCTTTTGCCGTGCCTCATCCTCCGATTATCCTGCCGGAGATCGGGCGCGGGGAGGAACGGAAGATTCAGGCCACGATCGACGCTTACAGGGAGGCGGGCCGCAGGGCGGGGGCGCTGCGTCCAGAGACGCTGGCGGTCCTGTCGCCTCATTCGGTGATGTATCAGGATTATTTCCACATCTCGCCCGGTGCCGGGGCCCGCGGGGATCTTGCAGCCTTCGGCCGCCCCGACGTGGCCTTTGGCGCCGCCTACGACGCGGACCTCGCCGGGGCGGTCGCCCGGGAGGCGAAGGCGCAGGGGCTGCCCGCGGGGACGCTGGGTGAAAGGGACCGGTCGCTGGATCACGGGACCATGATCCCCCTGAGGTTTTTCGGCGAGAGCTGCCCCGGGACGCCGATCCTGCGGATTGGGCTGTCGGGGCTTTCGCTGCTGGAGCATTACCGTTTCGGAAAGTGCATCGCCCGGGCCGCCGAGTCCCTGGGACGCCGGGTGGTCCTGATCGCCAGCGGCGACCTGTCGCACAAGCTGAAAGCCGACGGCCCTTACGGCTACGCCGAGGAGGGGCCGGAGTTTGACCGCCGGATCATGGAGATCCTGTCGAGCGGCGACTTTGAGAAGATGCTGGAGCTGGACCCCGTGTTCTGCGAAGGCGCGGCCGAGTGCGGGCTGCGTTCCTTCGTGATTATGGCGGGCGCTCTGGACGGCCGCGCGGTCCGCGCCGAAAAGCTCAGCTACGAAGGGCCTTTCGGCGTGGGCTACGGCGTGGCGGCTTTCGAGGTGATGGGGGACGACGGCTCGCGCCGCTTCGACGAGGTCTTTTTGAAGCGCGAGCGTGAACGGCTGGACGCTGTAGCCGCTTGCGAGGATCCTTATGTGAAGCTGGCCCGCCTCAGCCTCGAGACTTGGGTCAAAACGGGGCGGCCCGCAGAGGTGCCCGCCGGCCTGCCGGATGAGATGCTGCGGCGGCGCGCCGGCGTCTTCGTCTCGCTGAAGAAGGAGGGCCAGCTCCGCGGCTGCATCGGCACGATTTCGCCGGCCGCGGGCTGCGTGGCCGAGGAAATCCTGCGCAACGCGGTTTCCGCCGGGACGCAGGATCCCCGTTTTCCGCCGGTGGAAGTTTCGGAGCTGCCGCGCCTGGTCTACGACGTGGACGTGCTGTCCGAGCCGGAACGGGCGTCGGAGGACCAGCTGGACGTGAAGCGCTACGGCGTCATCGTGACCAGCGGGCGCAAGCGGGGGCTGCTGCTGCCAAACCTCGAGGGCGTGACCTCGGTGAAGCAGCAGATCGGCATCGCCCTGCGCAAGGCGGGCATCGGCGAGGGGGAGGTCTATTTCCTGGAGCGCTTTGAGGTGGTGCGCCACCTATGACGCGCTGCGAGCTGTGCTTTCACCGCTGCGCCCTCGAGGAGGGGCAGCGGGGGATCTGCCGCGCCCGGGTGTGCCGCGGCGGGCGGATCCTGTGCGAAAACTACGGCTGCATCACGTCGCTGGCTCTGGACCCCATCGAGAAAAAGCCGCTGAGGCACTTTTTCCCAGGCAGCTGGATCCTCTCGGCGGGCAGTTATGGCTGCAACCTGCGCTGTCCCTTTTGCCAGAACGATTCCATCTCCATGTCCGACGGCGGCGGGCTGGCGGTGCAGCGTGCCGCGCCTGAAATTCTGGCTGATCAAGCGGCTGAATTGGTTTCCCGCGGGAATATCGGCTTGGCCTACACCTATAACGAGCCGCTGGTGGGCTATGAGTTCGTGCGCGACTGCGCCGGTTTGGTTCGGGAGCGGGGGCTGAAGAACGTGCTGGTCACGAACGGCACGCTGCTTCAGGAGCCTCTGAAAAAGCTGCTGCCGCTGATCGACGCCATGAACGTGGACTTGAAGGGCTTCTCCGAGGGCTATTACAGATGGCTTGGCGGCGATCTGGAAACCGTCAAAGCGTTCATCAAGACTTCTGTCGAGGCGGGCTGCCACGTGGAGGTGACCACTCTGGCGGTCCCGGGCGAAAACGACGGCGGCGAAGAGATGGACGCTGAGGCCCGCTGGCTGGCGTCGCTGAACCCTGAAATCCCGCTCCACGTCTCGCGCTTTTTCCCGCGCTACAGGGTGTTGGACAAGCCCCCGACGTCGGTGGAGACCGTTTACGCCCTGGCGGAGACGGCCCGGCGGCATTTGAAGCACGTCTACGAGGGGAACTGCTGATACGCTTAAATAGCAGCTGGCCTGCGTCACTCGCTAAACGTCCCAGCTGTTTGAAGCCTTCCCCGGCCCAATCCTCGGAGTACGTCAAGTACGCCTCCGGTTGGGCCGGGGGAAGGCTTCTTCGCACCTGGAACGTTTATCGAGCGCCGCCTCATTGCGCTGCCGGCGTGAGAGGCGGTTCAACAGTAAGGTCAAAAGATTGAACCGCAAAGGGCGCAAAGGTTCGCAAAGGAAAACCTCAAAGATTTTTAGAACCGAAAAAAATGGCAAAAACTATAAATTATTATCATGTTGGCTCGTTTTCAGTTGTTGATTCATGTTTTGTTTTTCCTTTGCGGACTTTGCGCCCTTTCTCTTTATCCTTTGCGATGAAAATCTTTTGATCTGGACTTTCAGCCTGGGGAATAACGATCTCCCAGCCTGTTCGCCGAAGCGCCGGGATGGCGGCGTCATTTGTATGTCCGAAAACCGCGAGAATCGGGTGCGGAAGGGTGATAGAATTGGCACCAGGAGGTGGGAAGATGCTGCCAGAAAACAAAGAGGCCTGCTACGAGGCCTTCAAATCCAAGGACAGCCGGTTTGACGGCCGGCTGTTCGTCGGCATTTCCTCGACCGGGGTTTACTGCCGTCCGGTGTGCAGGGCCAGACTCCCCAGGCCTGAGAACTGCTCTTATTTCGCCACTGCCGCCGAGGCGGAGCAGGCGGGGTTCCGCCCCTGTTTGCTCTGCCGGCCGGAGCTCGCGCCGGGAAACTCTTCCATGGACGCCTCTTCGGCGCTGGCGCGCAGAGCGGCGCGGCTGTTGGAGGAAAACTGCGGGAAGGATCAGAGCCTGGCGGAGCTGGCGGCCCGGTTGGGCTGCACGGACAGGCATCTGCGCCGCGCTTTTCTGGAGGAATACCGCGTGACGCCGGTGCGGTACCTGCAGACCTGCCGCCTGCTGCTGGCGAAGAACCTGCTGACCGATACGGACCTGTCGGTGCTCGACGTGGCGATGGCCGCCGGTTTTGGCAGCCTGCGGCGGATGAACGAGCTTTTTCGGAAGCAGTACAAACTGCCGCCCACGGCCCTGCGCAAAAAGGCGGCGGAGAAGGGCCCGCGCAAAGAAGAGGTCACCGTCACCCTGGGGTACCGCCCGCCCTATGACTGGGACCGGATGCTGAATTTCCTGGCGGGCCGCGCCATTCCCGGGGTGGAAAGGGTGTCGGGGGGCTGTTACTGCCGCACGGTCCGTCTGCCAAACCGGGATGGGAAAATGTACAGCGGATGGATGCGGGTGGGGCACTCCGCGGAAAAGCAGGGCCTGAACGTCACCCTGAGCGATTCATTGGTTCCTGTGCTGACGCAGGTCCTCACGCGCGTGCGGCACCTGTTTGACCTCTATTGCGACCCCTGGGCCGTCTATGAAAAGCTGAAGGATATGGACGAACTGCGTCCGGGCCTTTGCGTTCCGGGAACCCGGGTTCCCGGGTGCTTCGACCCGTTTGAAACCTCGGTGCGGGCCATTTTGGGGCAGCAGATCACGGTGAAGGCGGCGGGGACGCTGGCGGGCAGGCTGGCGGAACGTTTCGGCGCTCCCGTCGAAACCGCCGTGGAGGGCTTGAACCGCGTTTTTCCGACGGCGGAGGAGATTCTGGCCCTGGGCGGCGGGGTTCAGGAGCGGCTGGGCGCGTTGGGCGTGATCGCCGCCCGGTCCGGGAGCATCTTCGCCCTGGCGGGGGCGCTGGCGCGCGGTGAAATCGACCTGAACCAGTGCGCCGACCCGGAGCGGGAGATGAAAAAGCTGCGGGAGATCCGGGGCATCGGCCCCTGGACGGCCCAGTACGTCGCCATGCGGACCATGGGCTGGCCCGACGCTTTTTTGGAAACGGACGCGGGGATCAAACGCGCGCTTCCGGACCGCAGCGCGAAGGAACTGCTGGAACTGGCCGAGCGGTGGCGCCCTTGGCGCAGCTATGCCACGCTGAATTTATGGAACACGTTATAGGAGGGATTGGCTTGTATTATTCCACGACCTATTCGTCGCCGGTGGGGACGATGACGCTGGGCAGCGACGGTGAAAATCTGGTAGGGCTTTGGATCGAAGGGCAGAAATATTTTGGCGGTACAGTTTCGGAGGATATAGTGGAAAAGGATGGGCTGCCGGTCTTTGCCGCCGCTCGGGACTGGCTGGACCGGTACTTTGCCGGGAAAAAGCCGCTGCCCTCTGAACTGCCGCTGCGTCCCGCCGGCGGCGAGTTCCGTCAGGCGGTGTGGCAGATCCTCTGCGAAATTCCCTATGGCGGGCTTACCACCTATGGGGCTATCGCCAAAAAAATGGCGGAGCGGAAGGGCAAGGCAGCCATGTCCAGCCAGGCTGTGGGCGGCGCGGTCGGGCATAACCCCATTTCCGTCATCATTCCCTGCCACCGCGTTGTCGGAACCAACGGCAGCCTGACGGGATATGCCGGAGGTCTCGCGGTGAAGATCAAGCTGCTGGAGCTTGAGGGTGCGGACCTGTCGCGCCTGTTCGTGCCCAAAAGGGGAACGGCACTTTAGCGAGTGACGCCGCTGCGCCGGTAAATAAATTCAGGCTCTAACGTGGATTCTATAATCAAAGGAGGGCCGGAAGAAATGTTCCACGTGGAACATTTCTTCCGGCCCTCCAGTTTCATATACAGGCTGGTGCGTTATAAAAATGTTCCACGTGGAACATTTGGAAAGGCGACAGGCCCTGGAATTTATTCCAGAGCTTTGATCTGCTCGGGAGTGAAGCCGGAGACCTCGCTGATCGCCTGCACGCCCATGCCCGCGTTCAGCATTTTCAGGACGATATCCCGCTTGGCCTGAGCCTCGCCGATAATC
This sequence comes from Pyramidobacter piscolens, assembly GCA_004558205.1. Taxonomy (GTDB): domain Bacteria; phylum Synergistota; class Synergistia; order Synergistales; family Dethiosulfovibrionaceae; genus Pyramidobacter; species Pyramidobacter piscolens_A. The sequence continues at coordinate 157 of SFDM01000066.1, read as the reverse complement.
CGCCCTTCTTCCCTGCCCTGCGTCTTACCCCGCGCGAGGCCTCGTGCTTCACCCCGCTCTTCGCCACGCATTTCTCCTATGATCAGGCCTTCCTCGTAACGGCTTTCGAGGGTTTTCTGCATGTTGCGGCGGCGCAGCTCTTCCTGCTGGTAGGCGC
>SFDM01000018.1 GCA_004558205.1 Pyramidobacter piscolens | reverse complement strand
ACTCTCCCCCGAGGCAACCGGAGGCGTACTTGACGTACTCCGAGGATTGCCTCGGGGAGAGTTCCGAGCAGCTGGGACGTTTAGCGAGTGACGCCGGTACGCCGGTACGCCGGTAAACCGCAAATTACACTTCGAAGTTTGTACTCACCGATTCAGATTCGATTTTGCGAAGCACTTCGCCATATTTCTGATAGTCCGGGTGTCCGCAGAGGGCCAGCGCGTAGTTCTTGCCCTCTTCCACGCCAGGCTGGTCGAAGGGGTTCAGGTCCATCAGGAAGCCCGCCAGGGCCGTGACCGCCTCGAGCAAAAAGATCAGCCCGCCCAGGCAGTACTCGTCGACCCGGCTCAGCTCGATTTCGCACAGAGGGTTGTCGCGGCGTTTCAGCGAGGCCACCACGCCCCGGCGCTCGCAGTCCAGGATAAACTCCTGCGATATTTGATCCAGATAGCGCGCCTCGTCAAAGAGCGGTTCTTTGGGAATGGAAATCAGCGTTTTCGGCTCGGCCTTCGCGGAAAGGAAGAAAAAGAACTTGTCCTTCGGTCCCTCGGTATAGAGCTGAAGCTGTGAGTGCTGATCCACCGACCCAAGCGCCGCCTGGGGGGTCATTCCCAGGCCGTCCTTGCCAAGACTCTCGCCCCAGAGCTGGGCAAACCATTCGCCCACCGATTTCAGCCGGTCGCCGTAGGTCATGAAAACCGTCACGTTCCGTCCCGCCCGATAGCCCAGGACCGTGCCGGCGGCCATGCGCGACGCGGCGTTGGCCCTCCGTGGGCCTTCAAGCAGCTTCTTCTTCATATCGGAGGCGCCGCGCAGCAGAGCGCCGGCGTCCATGCCCAGCGCCAGCGCGGCTGCAAGGCCGCAGGAAGAGAGCACCGAATAGCGCCCGCCCGTATCGCCGGGAAATTCCAGGAACTTCGTGCCCTTCTGCCGCGCGTATTTGCACAAAAAGCCCTTCGCGCCGTCGGTCACCGCAAAAATATGCTCCTCCGCGGCGTCGCCAAGGGCTTCAATCAGTTTTCCCCTGAAGAAGATGAAGTTGCTCAAAGTCTCCAGCGTCCGTCCTGATTTGCTGACCACAAAGAGCGCGGTCCTCCGCGGGTCCACCTGCTTCCATAGGGCTTCGTTGCTTTCGGCGTCGGCGTTGTCGGCGATGAACAGGGCGGGGCGCCCCTTCTCCCTGACACCGGGATAGAGAGGGTCCAGCAGGGTCTGCATCAGCATCTGAGTGCCCAGCGCGGAGCCTCCAATTCCAATCAAAATGATGTAATCGTGACGGGCCATCAAAGCCGCCGTCTCTTTCATTCCAGAGATCTCGCGATTTGGGAGATTCATCCAACCGTACCCCTCGGCGCCCTTGTCCGCGCCGTCGAGCAGCTTCTGCCACGCCGCGTCGATTTTAGCCTCTAAAGACTCGGGAAACGCGCAAAAATCCTTCGACTCCGTGAGCTTAACCGTTAACATATAAAATTCCCCCTTTGTTTTTTGTTCGCTTTGCACTTTTAGATTCCCGAAACAAATGGAAAACCTCACTGGTGATTACAGAAAGCTTTCTTCATTTTTGCCGTGTTTTTGAGTGAATCTTTGAAGCCTATTCCGATTCAGGATTGTAGTAAAACCTCATCATAGTTGTATAATCATATTAGGAGAGGAACCTGAAAGGCTCGAAACAGGTATTTCTATAGACCATTTTACACGCTCGGGGGCATTTCAGGCAGGGGGAATTCCATGGGAATTTTCCGCATATCTTCAACGTCACATCGATAGGGGGACAATTTATGTTCAAGATCCTTTCAAAACGCGCCCTTGCGGCGAACGAGTTCGACCTTTGGATTGACGCGCCGCATATCGCACGCAACGGACATGCGGGGCAGTTCTGCGTGCTGCGCGTTAACGAGTTTGGGGAGCGCATTCCTCTGACCGTCGCGGAATACGACCCTGAGGGCGGGCGTATCCGCATGATTTTCCAGACCGTCGGAAAAACTACAACCGCGCTCGGCAAACTGGAAGTGGGCGACTGCATCCACGACATTCTTGGACCGCTGGGGACTCCCAGTGAAATCAAGAATTACGGCACTGTGCTGATGGTTGGAGGCGGCGTGGGAATCGCGGCGCTCTTCCCCATCATCAAGGCTCTGAAGCAGGCCGGCAACAAGGTGATCACCATCCTCGGCGGACGCACGTCCAACCTGGTGGTCATGAAGGACGAATGCGCCCAGTACTCCGACGAACTGCTCGTCACCACCGACGACGGCTCCGAAGGCATCAAGGGCGTGGTCACCACCGCCATGGACATGCTGGCGGCCCGCGGCGAGAAAATCGCTTGCTGCTGGGCTATCGGACCTTCAATCATGATGAAGTTCGCCTCGCTCAAGGCCAAAGAACTTCAGATCCCCTGCTGGGTCTCCCTGAACCCAATCATGATCGACGGCACGGGCATGTGCGGCTGCTGCCGCGTCACCGTCAACGACAAGATCCGTTTCGCCTGCGTTGACGGCCCCGAGTTCGACGGCTGGGGCGTGAACTGGAACGAATTTATGACCCGTCTTCGCCAGTACAAGGACGAAGAGAAGATTTCACTGGATAAGTACAAAAGTGAGGTTGGTGAATAACTATGGCTGTTTCTCCAAAGAAGACGCCCATTTCCGAGCAGGATCCCAAGGTACGCGCCCATAACTTCAAAGAGGTCTGCCTCGGCTACAACGCCGAAGAAGCGATGAAGGAAGCCGCGCGCTGCCTTCACTGCAAAACCGCGCCCTGCCGCGGCGGCTGCCCCGTTTCGATCGACATCCCCGGCTTTATCGCCCACGTCAAGACCGGCGATTTTGAAGCCGCTTATAAAGTCCTGAGCGCCTCCACCGCTCTTCCAGCGGTCTGCGGCCGCGTCTGTCCCCAGGAAAAGCAGTGCGAAGGCCCCTGCACCGTGGGACGCATGAAAGACCCCGCCACCGGCAAAAACTGCGAGCCTGTGGCCATCGGCAAGCTTGAGCGCTTCGTCGCCGACTGGAAAGCCGCTCAGCCCGCCTGCAAGCCTGAGCCCGTGCCCTACAACGGCAAGGGCAAAGTGGCCGTCATCGGTTCCGGCCCCTCCAGCCTCACTGTGGCCGGCGAGCTAATCAAGCTCGGCTACAAGGTCACCGTCTATGAAGCCCTTCATATGGCCGGCGGCGTGCTCATGTACGGCATCCCCGAGTTCCGTCTGCCCAAGGCCGTGGTCCAGCACGAGATCGACAACATCAAGGCCCTGGGCGTGGACGTGGAAGTCAACGTGGTGGCCGGACGCACCGTGACCATCGACGAGATCCGCGCCAACTACGACGCCGTGTACATCGCCACCGGCGCCGGCACGCCCAAGTTCGCCGGCACGCCCGGGACGAACCTGAACGGCGTGTTCTCCGCCAGCGAATACCTCACCCGCATCAACCTGATGCACGGCTACGAGTTCCCCAAGTACGACACACCCACCAGAAAGTCGAAGCACGTGGTGGTCGTCGGCGGCGGCAACGTGGCCATGGACGCCGCGCGTTCGGCCTTGCGCCTGGGCGCCGAGACCGTCACCGTGGTCTACCGCCGTTCCGTGGATGAGCTTCCCGCCCGTATCGAAGAGTACCATCACGCCGTCGAAGAAGGCGTCAAGTTCGAGTTCCTGACCGCTCCCGTGGAGTACACGGCCTACAGCGGCGACGACAAGAACCTGATGGGCACCCTGGTAGGCATGAAGTGCATCCGCATGGAGCTCGGCGAGCCCGACGCTTCGGGCCGCAGAAGCCCCAAGCCCATCGAGGGCAGTGAGTTCGCCATGGAAGCCGACACCGTCATCGAAGCCATCGGCCAGAGCTCCAACAAGGTGCTTCTGAACGCCTGGCCCACGCTTCAGACCAACAAGCGCGGCTACATTATCGCCGACGAAGCCACCGGCAAGACCACCGTTGACGGCGTCTACGCGGGCGGTGACATCGTCACCGGCGCCGCCACGGTCATCCTGGCCATGGGCGCCGGCAAAGACGCAGCCAAGGCCATCGACGAGTACCTGACCGCCAAGGCCGCCAAGTAAGAAAGCACCACCCCATCATACAAAAAAGAGAGAGTGTGCTTCTTCGCACTCTCTCTTTTTCATAGGAGCTGATCTTAAATGAGCTGTCACGAAGCGACGAACTACAGCGCCAACGGCGGCCTGAAGGACTGGAAGATCTTCCGCGACCAGGTGCTGGAGCAGGCGCAGTCCAAAGGCGACCTCGATTTCCTGACCTACGTCCAGGGCGTCAGCGACAAAGCCTGGGCGCACATCCTGGAAGAGAACTTCTTCACGCCCCAACAGGCCATGGAACGATTCTGGGGATTTTACAACAGCGACGTGGTCCCCTACAGGAAATAAAACGGGATTTCCATAAAAACACAAAAAAGGCATGGACGCTGCGATCTGTTCACGAGGCGGCCATGGCATATCTAATACCAATTCGCATTCAACGTGCTTAATACCAGACTGAAGATCAAAGTCAAAGGATTTCAACGCAAAGGCTGAAGAGAAAGGACGCAAAGGAAAAACAAAACCTAAATTATTAAATAAAAAACGAATTAGCGTGATGATAATTTATGTATTTTGATTGATTTTGCGGTTCTAAAAGTCTTTCAAGGTTTTCCTTTGCGAACCTTTGCGCCCTGCGAACCTTTGCACCCTTTGCGTTGAAATCTTTTGACGTGGCTCTTCGATTTGATGTTAAGTATTTTATTGGAGAATTAGTATAATAACCTGCAGATCGGGCCGGGTCGACGCTGACCGAGAGTTTGCTCTGCCAACGGGCGATATGGTCATCGAAGAATGCGTAGGCTCCCTTTCTTACCCTGGGCTATCCCGACAAATGGGTAAAACATGTTTTTCAACAGCGAAAGCCGCGGGCAAAGGACTCCCCCGTCAAGGGAAATTCTTTGCCCGCGGCTTTTGTTTGAGAAACTCCACGCACCAGATGTTTTTCTTTGCACTTCCTTTGCCGCAGCTCAAACTAGCGTTGCTTTACCCAATCCCAGCGCTCGCGACAATTCCAATTTTTTCCATCTCGTAAAGTTCGCGCCTGTCTTATACTTTGCGATAAGAACGCAAAATGGGCACGGAGGGGACGGCCCCGGTCTCCTATTAAGCTGTTTAGCTGCGAAAGAGTATTAACATAATAGAGTTTTTTCCGTCTCCAGGCTCCTATTTCGACTTCTCGGGCATCCCTATCTCTCTTAATTCAGCAAAGAGCTTCAAAAACTGCTGTTCCACCTCAGCCATGGGCTTTTCTGAAAAATCTTGAACGCCATGCCGCCGCGGGGCCCTGTCAAAAAGACGCTCGTCCATGAAATGCCGAAATTCATAGTAGAGCATGCAGTCGTCCACTTCAAAGACCAGTTTGGCCTCATCCGGCGCCAGAGGCCGCGGAAGAAACTTGTCCCAGATCATGTGCAGGAGCACGTCTTCATATTTGCTGTAATCAGGCAGCAGGACTTTCACGGGGCGGGTGACGTCTGAAAGATAGGCCTCGCCAGCGTCGTGCAGAAGGCAGGCCAGCCGAACCTCCCGCGAATAATCCCGTGCCTCGGCTTCAAGGCAGCAGTTAACGGAGTGCTGAGCCACGGAGAAAAAAGCCTTGAAGTGCCCGTTGGCGCGGCAGAGCTGGGATAAGGCGTGGGCGATATCCTCGATACAGATGTCTTCGGAGCGGGGAGCCGTGGGCGTGATGTGCCTTCCGGTGAAGGTCCTGATGAAATTGCTCATTCGGCGCTTCCCTTCCCGGGCAGCACGCCCGCCCCGTCAAAGATCGGGATGAACTTGTCCGACGCCGTCCGGCCATGCTGGATAAAGCAGTTTTTCAGCCCCAGCTTTTCGGCGTGGTCCAGCACCTTATTGTACTCGTAAGTGGTCAGCCGCCGGTTGATCTCGGGACAGCAGGCCGCCTGAGGCATGGGCGTGAACTGGTTCATCAGGCTGATATAGATGGAGTCACCGAAACGGTCCTTCAGAAAGTCCAGTACGCGCAGGCTGTCGCGGTAATGGCCGGGCAGCACCAGGTGCCGCACCAGAAGGCCGCGGGTCATACGCCCCTTTTCAGTCACAAAGGGGCCGGTGATCTCGAACATCTTCTCAAGCGACGCCGAGGCGTATTTGAAATAATCGGGCGCGTTGGAATAACGGCGCGCCAGTTCGTCGTCACAATACTTCAGGTCGGGCAGGAAGACGTCCACAAATCCGCGCAGCTTTTCAATGACCTCTGGCAGCTCGTACCCACCGGAATTATAGACCACGGGCAGCGAAAAACCGCTCTTCTTGGCAATTTGCAGAGCTTCGAGGATCTGCGGGACGTAATGGGTGGGCGTGACCAGATCCAGCGAGGCGGCGCCTCGGGCCTGCTGCTCCAGAAAGATCTCCGCCAGGCGTGACACAGTGACTTCAATGCCCTGTCCCTGATGGCTCACGTCGTAATTCTGGCAAAAAACGCATTTCATGTTGCAGTGGGAGAAGAACACGGTGCCGGCGCCGCGCGCCCCCGTCAGGCAGGGTTCCTCCCATTGATGCAGCGATACGAGAGCGACGCAGGGCAGCTCGCCGGCGCCGCAATATCCACGCCCGCCCGCCGTCCGGTCCGCCCTACACCGCCGCGGGCAGAGCTCACAAGATTCTAGGTTCAACTTTTCACCTTCTAATAAATTGACGTTTAGCGAGCAGCGCCGTTAAAATTTACAAATGATCAATATTGATCAGCTATTTCTCGCGCTTTTCCCATTGGAGATATAAAGAAGAGCGTCCAGAGAAGGGATTTCGATCCTCCATGGACGCTCTTTTTGTCGGGTTACTTCACCTCGAGGGGAACGATTCCGGGCAGGTCCTTGCCTTCGCAGTACTCCAGGCTCGCGCCGCCGCCAGTGGAAACGTGGGACATGGAGTCCTTCAGGCCGAACTTTTTGACCGCCGAGGCTGTGTCGCCGCCTCCGACCACCGTGAAAGCGCCCTTCTTGGTCGCTTCGGCCATAGCCTTGGCCACGGCGAGGCTGCCCGCAGCGAAGGGCTTGTTCTCAAACACGCCCATGGGGCCGTTCCAGAGCACCGTCTTCGCTTTGGCGATCTCGTCGGCAAAGATCTTCGCCGACTCGGGGCCGATGTCCAGGCCCATCAGGTCATCAGGCAAGGCACCGGCGGGAAGCACCGAACAGGGCGCGTCGTCGGAAATTTCAGGCGCGGCCGTCACGTCCACGGGCAGGACGATCTGCACGCCCGCCGCAGCGGCGCGGGCCAGCACGTCCCTGGCAAAATCGGCGTGCTCGGCGTCGTAGAGCGACTTGCCGATCTTTCCGCCCTGAACGGACAGGAACGTGAAAGCCATGCCGCCGCCGATCAGGATGCTGTCCGCCTTGGTCAGCATGTGTTCGATCACGCCGATCTTGTCGGAAACCTTCGCGCCGCCCAGGACCAGCACGTAGGGCTTTTCAGGATCGGACTTGACGCGTTCCAGCGCCTCCACCTCGCGGGCAATCAAGAACCCGGCGTAGGCGGGAAGCACGTGGGAAACGCCTTCGGTGGTGCAGTCGCCTCTATGGGAGGCGCTGAAGGCGTCCATGACGAAAAGGTCAAAGGGCTTGGCCAGCAGGGCGCTGAAAGCGGGATCGTTCTGCTGCTCCTCGGCGTGGAAGCGCGAGTTCTCGAGCAGGAGCAGTTCGCCGGCCTTCTGTGAGGCCACCGCGGCTTCCACCTCGGGCCCCACGCACTCCGGCACGAAACGGACGGGATGGCCCAGCCCCTTCTCCACGTCCTCGCGGATCAGACCCAGGGACATCTCAGGAACCACCTTGCCCTTCGGGCGGCCGAAGTGGGACACCAGAGTCACGGAAGCGCCGCCGGCCAGGAGCGCGTCGACGGTTTGCCTGTGGGCGACGATGCGCGCGTTGTCCTTCACCGCGCCGTCCTTGACGGGCACGTTGAAGTCCACGCGGACCAGAACCTTTTTGCCCTTTAAGGGCGCTTCGGAAATTCCGCGGAGCTTCAGCATCTTCTTAGAGCCCCTTGGAAACGACGTAGTTCACGAGATCCACGCAGCGGCAGGAATAGCCCCACTCGTTGTCGTACCACGCGAAGACCTTCACGAGGCCGTCGATGGCGATGGTCTGGTCGGGAGCGAAGATGCCGGAACGGCTGTCGTGAATGAAGTCGGAAGACACGCACTCGTCGGTCTCATAGCCCACGTACATGGCCATGCCGCCCTCGGAAGCCTTCTTGACAGCGGCGTTGACTTCGTCGGCGGTCACGGGCCGCCCGGGCACGAAGGTCAGGTCCACCACGGACACATCGGGCGTGGGAACGCGCAGGGCCATGCCGCTCAGCTTGCCCTTCAGCGCGGGGATCACCAGTGCCACGGCCTTGGCGGCGCCGGTAGTGGTGGGAACCATGGACAGGGCCGCGGCGCGCGCGCGGTAGTTGCTCTTCTTGTGAGAACCGTCCAGAAGGCGCTGGTCGCCCGTGTAGGAATGAATCGTGGTCATCAGGCCCTTGACGATGCCGAACTCGTCGTTCAGCACCTTGGCGAGAGGCGCCAGGCAGTTGGTGGTGCAGGAAGCGTTGGACAGGATGTGATCCTTGGCGGGATCATAGGTCTCTTCGTTGACGCCCATGACGAAGGTGGCGATACCGTCGCCCTTGCCGGGGGCGGTGATGATGACTTTCTTCGCGCCGGCGTCGATGTGCCACTGGGCCTTTTCAGCCTTGGTGTAGGCTCCGCTGGACTCGATCACCATATCCACGCCCAGTTCCTTCCAGGGCAGCTGCTCGGGCTTGTCGGCCTTGACGCAGACGATGGGCTGGCCGTTGACGATCAGGTGGTTCTCGTCGGCGGCTACCGTGCCGTTGAAACGTCCATGAATCGAGTCATACTTGAACAGATAGGCCATCTGATCGGGCGTAGCGCTGTTTCTCTGAATCGCGACGACCTCGAAAAGCCCTTTCTTATCATATTCGGACATAGCCCGAAGGACGAGACGTCCGATCCTTCCAAAACCGTTAATTGCGACACGTACTTTGCTCATAACAGAAGTCCTCCTCAAATTTATTTCTCCGCCCGGATAAAAACGCGGAGCTCACCCAATGATAACGACATAGAATGATCGTAGACTGAGAAAGCCCCGCTGTCAAGCGCCGGTTTGCCGGAAAGGGTGGTCAAAGCGCGCCGGGGCTTGCGAAAGAAGCTTTCAGGACCTCACCCCGCGTCCTGCCTTCACTCCTGCGAATGAAAACCCATTTCCTCCGCGATGCGCTGGATTTTTTTCAAACGGTATTTCACGGTGCTCTTGCTCACCTGAGGATGAAGCATATCTCCCAATTCCGACAGCGTGGCCTCGGGATGGTTCAGGCGGAGCCTGACCAGAGGGATCAAGGCTCTTGGAATCAACCCGTCGTCGAGCTTTCTCAGGAAACGGATGGCGGCGATGTGCTGGCGCGCCGTTTCCACGCTTCGCCGGATGTTCGCGCTGTCGCAGTTCGCCTGCTTGTTCGCCAGATCTCTCGTGGAACGCATGATCGAGCGCTCTTCCAGGTTCTGCGCCACCGAGGAAAGGCCTATAAAGTAGCAGAAGCGGACGATCTGCTGAAGGTCGCGGATCGTGATCTCCCTGACGTTCTGCTTGTCATGCTCGAAACAGGAGATTTCGCTGCCGTCGAGGAGCTGTTTCATGCTTGCCGCCGATGCCAGGCTGTGAAAGCGCATGATGCAGTAATATCCTCTTTTGGGGTTGTAAATGCCGCCGGTGCAGCCGAAAACGCCGCGTGCCCAGGCCCAGCGGATGAAGTCCTCTTTCTCGGGTTTCGAGAGGATTTCCCGATAGAGGCCGGAGGAGAGCTCCAGCGCGACCTTCTTCGAACGGACCCGAAGAAACTCGTTCAGCTCCCATTCTTGGGACCAGCGGAGGCAAGGCCAAAGGCGGCGGACCCGGCGAAAGACCCACAGCCTCGGCGACAGCAGTTTGACGCCCTTCTCCTGAGGCTGGCAGCGCATACAGGCCAGGATTCCCGACAGCTCCGACTCCGCCGAGACGGAATCGGTGATCGGCGCCGTCAGCCACTCGTCCCACTGTTCATTGCTGATCTTCATGGCAGAGCCCGGGCCTCTTCAAATTTTCTGTTGACGCGCATCAGGGCCTCCGCCAGCCGGGCGCTGTGATGCCTCACCACGCCTCCGTCCTTCACCTGAAGCAGCGACGCGCGGAACACCCGGCAGTTCTGCTGCGCCAGGAACTTTTCGTCCTCGCCTGAGATGGTAAGAGGCTCCGCCCCCTGGGCGCTGTACTTCTCGCGCAGCAGTTCGGGAATCGCGTCGTCGCTGACGACCACGGCGTCAGGATAGCGTCCGAGCACGCCCGCCACCCATTTGATGTGATCAAGCTGCGTCAGGCCGCTGGTTTCTCCCGGCTGGCTCATCAGGTTAGTTACGTAGACGATAGGCTTTCCCGAGTCCCGAAGCGCCTCAGCGCACTGATCCACAAGGAGGTTGGGAATCACGCTCGTGAACAGGCTGCCGGGGCCTAAGATGATCATATCGGCGCCGTTGATCGCCGAGAGGGCCTCCTCCACAATTTTCGCGCCCTCCGGCATGAGGCAGATCCCCGTGATGTCCCGGCCCCGCTGGGCGATCGCCAGTTCGCCGCGCAGCGTGCAGCCGTCGGAGGTCTGCGCCACCAGCGTCACGTTCTCAGTGGTGATCGGCAGAACTTCGCCTCGGATCGCCAGAAGGTCATTCATGAGCTCCACAGCATTCTTAAAGTCGCCCGTCTGTTCCGTCGCCGCCAAAAGGATCAAGTTCCCCAAGCTGTGCCCTTTCAAATCGCCTCGGTCAAAACGGAAATTCAGGAAGGCGCGCAGGCGGTCGTCGTTCTCGCTCAGCGCCACCAGGCAGTTCCGGATGTCGCCTGGCGGCAGCATCCCCCAGTCGCGCACCAGCCGGCCAGAGCTCCCGCCTTCGTCGGTGACCGTCACGAGCGCCGTGATATTGCGCGTATAGCCCTTTAACCCCATCAAAAGAGAAGAAAGCCCCGTCCCTCCGCCCACCGCCACAAAGCGGGGGCCGCCGGAGAGACGGAGCTGTACGGCGGCGGCCGCCGCCTCACGTTCATTCATCCGTTTCGAGATAAAAGCCCTGACGCGCCGGCTGTTGCGCACCAGCAGCGTTGCGGCGATACCGCCCACGATGCAGCCCGCCGTAAAAAACAAGACCATGGACAGGACCAGTCTCATCAGCGGCCGCCCTGTTCGTCGCGAGGCAAATCGCGGTGTTTCAGAATGCAGCTGATGCCGTCAAGACGGCCCAGCCGGTCCGCCAGCCACTCGGCGACGAAAACCGAACGGTGCCGTCCGCCGGTGCAGCCAACGGCGATCTGGAGAAAGTTCTTTCCGCTCAGATGGTAGGCGGGAAGGACGTTTTCAAAAAGCTCGAGACTTTGGCGCAGGAAGAGCCCCGCCATGCTGTTCCTGTAGATATACCTCTGCACGGCCTCGTCACGCCCCGAAAGGTGTTTCAGAGACTCCTCGTAATAGGGGTTGGCCAGAAAGCGCACGTCCAGCATAAAATCAGTGTCCTGCGGGATGCCGTACTTATATCCGAAGGAGCAGATCGTCACTTGAAGCCCCGCGGGGTTTTTGCCCAGCATCGAAAGGATCTCGCCGCGCAGTTGGGCCGAGGTGAGGTTGGACGTGTCGATGATCTTGTCCGCGAGCATCCTGAACTCCGTCAGCTGCCGCTTCTCGAGCCTGATGCCGTCGAGAAGAGAAGCCATAAAGCCCATAGGGTGGCGCCGGCGCGTGAAATTATAGCGCCGCAGAAGCACGTCTTCAGTGGCCTCGAGAAAAAGGACCTGCACGTCTAACCCCTGTTCCCTCAGCTCCTTCAGGACCTGGCACAGCGTATCCTGCAGGCCAGCGCTGCGGGCGTCCACCACCACCCCGACGCCGTTCTCGAGCGCCTGAGGGTGGCAGGACAAGAGGCCGATCAGCTCGGGAAGCATGGCCACGGGGAGGTTGTCCACCGTGAAAAACCCTTGGTCCTCCAAAAGGTCCAGCACACTGCTCTTCCCGCTGCCTGAAAGGCCCGTGATGATCAATAATTTTTTAGGGAGCATCGTTTTCACCGGCCTATTGATTCTGTCTGACCAGGACAGGATAGCCCGCGGCGTGGACGCGCTTGGCGATCTCGTCGGCAACGCCGCGCTCGCGCCCGCCGGCGACGATCACGCGATAATAGGTTTTGCCCCTCACTTCGGCTCGGCGGATCACCGCCGTATAGCCAATGTTCTTGAGGGCCGCCACCACGGAATTGGCCGCGGCACTCTCAGTGTAAGAACCGCACTGGACGATAAACAGGCTGTTGTCGATGCGTCCGCCGCTGACCACGGCGGGAGAGGGACTGTTTTCAACCCGTTTGGGCTGAAGCCTGACCACGGTGTTTTCCCGCTGATCCTGCTGCGCCGCCTTCGGTGGACGCTTGTCGGCAACGGTTTTCTTGCCGCTCTTGTCGGAGCCGCCGGGCTGCGGATTCTGATTCGCCCCGCGTTCCACTGGCTTGGCAACCACATCGTCGCGAACGGCTTCCTTTTTCGTAACCCTCAGGCGTTCCGCCGACGCGGCGTCAGGCTTCTTTTCAGACGACGACTGAACCTGCTGCGCCGACTGAGTCGGCCGCGGCTGAGGCACCCGCGTGGAGGTAGGGGCGCTTGGCGCCCATAAAATTCTGATGCCGACGATCACAATGCCAAGAGCGATCACTCCAAGTATGGGCAGCATGAAGTCGCCGAACGGCACGGCAGGTTTTTGCTTAAAACGGCTTGTAGACCTGGCTGCCATCTTATCACCTCATTCTATTTGTATTTTCACGCGCAAATACCAAAGACGGGGGCAAGCAGCTCTTGTCCCCGCCGAACCCAAACCCTTTACTTTTTGCGGCGCCGCAGCGACGTGGGAATGTCGATACCCGTGTCCACGATGCCCTTGAAGATATCCCCGGGCTGGTCGGGAACCACGTCCACCGGCGTCAGAGGGGAGCGGCTCTCAGGTCTGCCGCCGCTCAGAGCGCCCAGCGTCTTGACCGTTTCAAGACCATCGGAGCGCAGCGCCGTTGGATCGTCGAACCCCGTGGCGATCAGCGTAAAGCGGACGGAGTCGCCCATAGAAGGATCCACGCCCTGGCCCCAGACGATGTTGGCGTCTTCCCTGGCGGAGGCGGCAATCAGCTTTGCCGCTTCGTTCATCTCCAGGATGCCGATATCCTCGCCCGACTCGACGCAGTAAAGCACCGACGCCGCGCCGTTCATGGGGGCCGTCATCAAGGGGCCGTTCATGGCGGCGCGGGCGGCGGCGATCACGCGGCCTTCGCCCTTGGCCTCGCCCACGCCCATAATCGCCGTGCCGGCGTTGCGCATGGTGGTGCATACGTCGGCAAAGTCCACGTTGATCTGGGTGACCTTGCGAATGACGCCCGTGACGCCCGTGACCGCCTGGCGAAGCACTTCGTCGCTCATCTTGAAGGCTTCCATCTGCGTTGTGGACTTGTCCGAAAGCTCAATAATCCGGTCGTTCTCCACGATCACCAAAGCGTCGACCTTCTCGCGAAGGTTGCTGATCCCCTCGATGGCGCGCTTGATACGGCGATCGCCCTCCCATGAGAAGGGGAAGGTGACAATAGCCACCACCAGAGCGCCGATCTTCTCCTTGGCGATCTCCGCGATCACAGGAGCGGCGCCGGTACCGGTGCCGCCGCCCATGCCGCCGGTGATGAAAACCATATCGGAACCTTCAAGGAGTTTCGTTACGTCTTCTACCGATTCCTGAGCCGCCTGGAATCCCTTCTCGGGATCGGAGCCGGCTCCGCGTCCTTTTGTCAGATTACGCCCAAGCACGAGCCTGCAGGGAGCTTCGGAGAGTCTCAGAGCCGCCACGTCGGTGTTCGCGGCGATAAAGTCCACGTCGTCAATACCGCTTCTGATAATCGTGTTCAGCGCGTTGCCGCCGGCGCCGCCGACACCGATAACCTTGATGATCTCTCTCGGGATCAACATCTCTTCATCAGAAATCGAGAAAACCTCGTTATCCATCTAACGATCCTCCTTAAAATAGTTCCTTGATAAGTTCTTTAACTGACCTCGCCCATTTCCGTATGACCGCCGCGAAAGACGCCCTTCCGGCGCGTTCCTTTTTCGGGCCGGAAGCTCCGGACGCGGATAAAGGGCTCTTGAAGGTCGCGAGAGGAGCGTCCATATAGGCGAAGGGGCGCCGTCTCTTCTCCATTAAATAAACGATAATGCCCGCTACGCCGATATAACGGCAGTCGTCCCGTCCCGGCTGCATCTGCTTTTTCAGGATCGGCGCGCCAATTCTCACCGACGTGTTGAGATGGGAGGCGGCAAAGGCTTCCATGCCCTTCGTCAGCACCACGCCGCCCGAAAGGACCACGTCGGCCGGCACGCCGGAGTTCAAGACACTCGCAAGGTTCGGCGCCACATGATCGCCAAAAAGCTCGTCCAGGCGGTTTTCAATGATCTCCGCCACTTCCGCGTTTTCAAGTTCCTGAGTGCGGCCCCGGTTTTCCACGGTGACGGTTCCTTCATGCTCCGCCTCGGGAGTGATGTCGATTTGCTTTTTAATGTTTTCCGCCGCGCTGAAAGGAATTTTCAGCACGCAGGAAAGGTCGTTCGTCACGTGATCGCCGCCGACGGGAATCTCGGCAATTTTGATGAGGCGCCCCTCCGAAAAGATGGCCACGCTGGTCGAGCCGCCGCCGATGGACACCACGCTGGCGCCCATGTCGCGCTCGTCGGGACTCAAGGCGCCGAGCGCCGCCGTGATCGGTTTCAGCACGAGCCCCGTCACGGACACGCCCGCCTTTTCAACGCAGTTCACCACGTTCTGAGCCACCGAAAGGGGCACCACCGCCGCCATCAGCTCCACCTCAAGGCGGATCCCCGTCATGCCCAGAGGATCGTCAATCCCCTTATTGCCGTCGATAGCGTACTTGATGGGGACTGAATGAATCACGCAGCTTCCGGGCGGCAGCGTCAGTTCGCTGAGCGCCGTTTCAACGACCCGTTCCAAATCCTCCGGCATGATCTGCCTCGGGGAACGGCCCAGGGACACCATGCCATGGAGAATGCCGCTTCTCACGTCGACGCCGCTGAAAGCCACCAGGGCCCGGCTGATCTTAATGCCGCTGAGCAGGGACTCCGCGTCGGCCACGGCGTCCGAAACCGAACTGACGGCCTGCTCCAGATTGACGATCATCCCTTTGCGCAGGCCGCGCGAAGGAGCCTCGCCTATGCCGATTATTTGAGCTTCGTCGGGGCTTATGGCCGCTCTCTCCGCCACAACAACCGAGATTTTGCTGGTTCCAAGATACAACCCCACAAGAATATCAGAATCTTTGCCCATTGTCATGAAGCCTCTTTTCTCCTTCCTCAGGGTTGTTGTGAGGGCTCGGCGAACTTTTTTATGATGACCTTGTCCTCATAGGTCGCGTCAACCGTCATGTTTTGCCCCGCCTTCGCCTCCATCAGCTCCGCCGCTACCGCGAGGCTTTCGTCAAGTTTCGAAGCGAGGCCGATAAAGGAAGCGCGGCTCTTTTTCTTCAAATTTTCGATCTGGCAGATCACCACGTCCTCGCCGCCGCGCCTGACCAGTTCCGGCTCGGAGATCGTCATGTCCCGCCTGGATTTCACGCTTTCCAGGACCGAATAGAGCCAGTCGAAGGGAACCAGAAGACGCGCCGAAGAGTTAATTCCCAGATCGGACAGAAGCGGGAAGGAATTCCCCACTTTCAGCGTCGGGACCTTCGGCACGGGAAGGTTCAGCGCCTTCTCCCAGCGTTCGATCCGCCAGGCCGTTCCCTTTTCGGAGATCAGGTACTCACCGTGCTGCCACTCCACTTTCATCTTCGGCTCAAAGGGGACCGGCGTCAGCGTCAGCGTCCCGCTCAGGGGATTCCAACCCACGTCCGCCTTCAGGGGGTAGCGCGCCTCAAGCTCCTCCAGGACTCCGCGGCGCAGAAGCCAGCCGGGGTGAAAGGACAGGAAGGACTCGCTCCACTCTCTCAAACTCCATTCTAGCTCGGGAGAAAGGTCCTTTATCTTCAGAGCTCTCAGCCGGAAGGGCTGAAAACGATCCACAAGGCACAGAAAAGATCCTGCAAGCAGCGCGTATAACAGCCATCGCCATCTTTTCCGCATCGCCTTTCGCTCCTCGCCGTCAAAAAACTTTTATAGAGATGAAGCTGAACATCTGTTCAGTTCCTGGATGACAAGATCGCCCACCACGCACACGTCGCCGGCGCCCTCGGTCAGGATCAAATCCCCCGGACGCGCCATGGACACCACGCGCTCCGCCGCCTCGAGCTTGTTCGATACCGGATGGCAGTCGCCGCCGAGGCGAATGACTTCGGCGCTGATCAGCTCGGAAGAAACGCCGGGAATGGGCTGCTCGTCCGCCGCGTAGATCGGAAGCAGCACCACGCGGGACACCGTCGAAAGAACCTGGGCAAAGCGCCCGAACAGGGCCTGGGTCCGCGTAAAGCGATGGGGCTGGAAAGCCAGGATGATCCGCCGGTCGGGATACATGGTCTTCACGGCGTCGAGAGTCGCCTCGATCTCGCTGGGATGATGCCCGTAGTCGTCGTAGACCAGGATGTTCTCCGGGCACAGGCCTCGGAGCTGAAGGCGCCGCTTCGCGCCGTGGAACATCCTCAAGGCCTTCTGAACCGCCTCGAAGGGGACGTTCAAAATATAGGAAACCGCGCAGGCCGCCAGCGAATCGAGCACGTTATGCCGCCCCGACACCACCAGTTCCACCATACCCTGGCAGACGCCCTTGGCGTAGAAATTGTAGCACAAGCCACCCCCGCAATGATACTGGACGTCGGTGGCGTAAAAATCATAGGACGGGTCGAAGCCATAGAGGGAAATCCCGCCTTGAAGCTTTTCAGGAACGGAGCGAAGCACTTCCTGGATTCCGGCGTCCTCACCGCAGAGGAATATATGGCCTCCCGGCTTGAGGTTGCCCAAAAAGCGCACGAAAGCCTCCTCCACATCCTGAATCGTCGGATAGTGGTTGACATGGTCCCAGTCCACGTTCGTGACCACCGTGTAAAAAGGGTGGAAGCACTCAAAGGACCCGTCGCTCTCGTCCAGCTCAGCCACCATGTGCTCGCCCGCGCCGATCTTGGCGTTGCAGCCGATGTCGCAGAGCTCGCCGCCCACGGCCACGGTGGGGTTCATGCCCGCCAGTTCCAGGATATAGCTGATCATGGACGTGGTGGTAGTCTTGCCATGAGTGCCCGCCACGCCGATGCCCTTGCGCGAGTCGAAAAGCAGGCTCAGAAGTTCCGCCCTCTGCAAGACGGGGATTCCGCATTTCCGGGCCTCGGCCAGCTCCGCGTTGTCCGAGGGAATGGCGCTGCTGTAGGCCAAAAGGTCCGTGGAGCAGCTTTTCAAGTGTTCCACGGCGTGCCCGTAAAGCACCGTCACGCCGGCCTTTTCCAGCTTTTCTATATAGGAACTGCGCCCCATGTCGCAGCCGGTCACATGATACCCGAGCTCATGAAAGAGCAGAGCCAGACCGCTCATCCCCGCTCCGCCGACGCCCATAAGATGTATATTTTTCACCTTGTTGAGATCAACTTTTCTATGATCCACTGTGGGACTCTCCTTTCAAACTGAGAGACTACGCAGAGCTTTGTAGAGGTTCTCTGCACCGAAGCTCATATCCCTGAGTCCAGTTCCGCGTCCGGCCGCAGCGGCCAGAGCGTTCTGAAACTGTTCGTGCGAAGATCCCTCCAGGAAAACGGGGGCGCCCGTTAATTCGGAAAACCATGCGGCGTTGTTCAGCTGATGCTGATCCGCCGCGCCGGGCCAGGGCACGATCACTGAAGGTATTCCAAGAGCCTCCAGCTCCGCGAGCGTGGCCGCGCCGGCCCGGCAGACGATCAGGTCCGCCGCCGAATAGACAGGCCCCATATCCCAACAGGCATCATGGGTAAAAGCTTCAGGAAAGGGGCGTTCCTCGGTTATGATTCCCATACACAAGACTCTGTAACCCGACAATTCTATCATATCCTGAGCCGCCTGAAGAGTCTTTTTCATCCCCCTGCTTCCCAAAGAACCTCCTAAAATTACCATCAGTTTTGCATTCTTTTCCAGAGAAATTCCCAGAAGCTGACGCTGAGCTTCCTTCCGGTCCGACAGTTTGATCTTTCGAAGGGGCATTCCCGTATAGACGCGGCGCTTTCCGCCAAGCCCCTCGCAGCGCTCCCAGGCCGTAGCTACGGGAACTCCCAGGCGGGCTGCGAAACGGGTCACCTTGCCGGCCACGGTGTTCTGCTCGTGCATGATCACGGGAATGCCCAGGCTGCGCGCCGCCAGCAGGACGGGCATTGAAAGATAGCCTCCGAAGAGCGCGCAGCGCTCAATTTTTTCTTCTTTCAAGATCCTCCGGCTTTCAAAGAAGGAACTGACCAGGCTCCACCAGCGCTTTACAGACCTCAGCCCGGAAACGCCGAGAGGCGAGCCTTCCAGGGAGAGCCGCCGGGGAACCGCATGATGAGCCTTAAAAATCTCGCTTTCCAGAGGGCGGCTGCCGCAAAGCCAGGTTACCGACTCTCCCCGCTCCTGGAGATACTGTCCGAAAGCGATGGCAGGGATAATGTGTCCTCCCGTTCCCCCCGCCGCCAAAAGGATTCTATTTCCCATTTTTCTATCTCCCTTTTATTGTTCCTGTTCTTTGATAAGCCTGATCAGCAGGCCGATACGCGCCCACATCATCACCAGCGAAGTCCCGCCGTAGCTGACGAAGGGCAGGGGCATTCCCGTCAGCGGGATCACTTTCATGACGCCGCCGAGGTTGATAAAAAAAGGAAGGAGCACAGAAACGCAGCAGCCCCATATCAGCAAACGCCGTTCGGGAGGGGCGCCGCGGTATCGCGCGAAGACGCAGACCGTCCAGAAAAGAAACAGAAGAAACACGGCCATGGTTCCCACCAGGCCGAACTGTTCCCCAATCGCGGGAAAAATAAAGTCATTGTGGATCTCGGGCAGAAAGCCCTGTCCCCGCCCCATGCCGATCCCCCAGACGTTTCCGTTGGCAAAGGCGATCAGCCCCTGGATGACCTGATAACCGGCCCCCATGGGATCCAGCCAGGGATCGATCCAGGTGGCGATACGCTCCATACGGTAGCCGCGGGTGGCCAGATACCAGAGAAAAGGGGCGAGGATCACGCTTCCCAGGACAGGGATGAAAAAGCCGTACCGCTCCACGAAGAGCGCCCCGAGCAGCGCGCCAACCATCAGCAGCCCTCCGAAATCGGGCTGTTTCATGATGATCACGGCGAAGGGGAGGAAAATGGCGGCGGTCAGAACAAGGGCCCGCCACATCCCTTTTTCGCAGGCGTAGACTTTGGAGATGTGAAGCATCAGCACAAAGCTCACCAGTTCCAAAGGCTGAAAGTTCACGGGGCCGAAGCGCAGCCACCGCGAAGCGCCCTTGACGCTGACGCCGAGAGGCGTGATGGTCAGCGCCATCAGGAGGAGGGCCAGAAAAAACAGATAACGGCTTGAACGAAACCAGAACTTCAGCGATATCTGGGTGACGAAGAGGAAGGCCGCCAGCGCGACCAGGAGCCAGACCGCCTGTTTGAACCCGGGCGACGAGAGGTTCCACCCCGTCATGGACGAAATGATCACCACGCTGAAGGTGGAGAGGATCAGCGGAACGATCCAGAGCGCGAAAACACCGCCTCCGGAAGCACGGGCCTCGGGCTGAAAAGGAGCGTCAGGGAAGGCTGCGGACGAGCGCGGCAAAGTGATCCCCCCGTTCCCCGTAATTTTTATACATGTCCCAACTGGTGCAGGCAGGAGAGAGGAGAACGATGTCGCCGGGCTGAGCCAGTTCAGAGGCTTTCTGCACCGCTTCAGCCATGCCGCCGGCTTTCCAGGCCTTCGCGTAACCAACCCGGTCAAGCGTCGACAGAATCCTGTCCGCTTCCGATCCGAGAACGATCGCCGCTCGCGCCTGTTCACAGACGACTTCTGCGAGGAGCTCATAATCCTCCCCTTTTCCCTGTCCGCCGAGGATGGCAATTTTGGGCCCTGCGATGCTGCGAAGCGCGGTCACCGCCGCGGCCACGTTCGTCCCTTTTGAATCGTCCACGTAGGCCACGCCGCGGCGGCGGCAGATAAACTCGCAGCGGTGGCGCGGCGCCTGAAAAGTCGAGATGCCTGCGCCGGGATCCAGTTCTGGGAACAGAAGCGCCACAGCGGCCGACGCCATGGCGGCGTTCTCCAGGTTATGGCTGCCCAGCAACTTCAGGGCGCTTTTGCAAAACAAGGGGCGCCGCTCGGAGCCGCCGACCAGCTCCACCGTTTCGCCCTCCAGCCCAATGCGCCGGCCGGTCTGGCCGCCCAGCGACCAGACTTCCCGTCCCTGAGGAACCCGAAAGACATCGCAGGGGTGGACCACAGCCCAGGATTTCCCGTCGGGCTGCGCAAAAATACGGCATTTGTCGGCTTTGTAATTCTCGTAGGAGCCATGCCAGTCCAGATGGTCGGGGGCTAGGTTGGTCAGGATGGCGACCTGGGGTTTCAGCAAGCTGTTCCAGTGCAGCTGAAAGCTGCTGAGCTCCAGCACCAGCGCGTCGTATTTTTTGCCCGCGCAGCCGGCCAGAGGCGAACCGATGTTGCCCGCCACCGCAACGTGGAGCCCGTTGTTTTCCAGAATATGCCCGGCGAGGGAGGTACAGGTGGTTTTGCCGTTGGTGCCGGTCACGGCGATGATCTTCCCCCGCAGCCAGGGCGCGAGAAAATCCAGCTCGCCCGCCACAGGAATGCCGAAAGCCCGGACCATCGTCACCGCTTCGGAATTGAAGGGCACGCCGGAACTGACCACCATGAGACCGCAGTCGCAGCATTTAGCGCTGTGGCCGCCCGTCTCCCAGCGAACGGAATACCGCTCGAACAGTTCCCGCGTTTCTGCCTGAAGTTCGGGGCGCTTTTCAGTGACGAACACGTCGGCGCCGAGCTTTTTCGCCCAAAGGGCCAAAGCCCGCCCGCTGACGCCGGCTCCGACGATACAGACGCTGCCAGACCTCACATCCACCACCTCCTCTGAAAAAAACGCCGGACTCCTTTTTCAGCGTTTTCCCTGCGGCCAAGCCGCAGAGGCTCTCTCTATCAAAAGGCCTGATAAAGGGCCGTACACAGGCAGGCCCCCAACAGGTGAATCAGCCAAAAACGAACCACAATCCGGTCCTCTGGCCAGCCGAGCAGCTGGAAATGATG
This sequence comes from Pyramidobacter piscolens, assembly GCA_004558205.1. Lineage (GTDB taxonomy): Bacteria > Synergistota > Synergistia > Synergistales > Dethiosulfovibrionaceae > Pyramidobacter > Pyramidobacter piscolens_A. The sequence goes on along the minus strand of SFDM01000018.1, from coordinate 28,106 downwards.
GTGGATAGGGCTCATTTTGAAGACCTTCCTCTTCCAGCCGTGAATCGCGATGAGCTGAATGACCACGGAAAGCATCTCGATGCCGAAGCCAAAAGCCGCGGGGATCAGCGCCAGCACGCCGTCGCCCAGCAAGGCGCAGGAAGCCATCAGCCCTGCCAGGAAGTGGGCGCCCACGTCGCCCATGAAAACCGCCGCGGGATGGCAGTTATGCCATAAAAATCCCAGGGAGAGCGCGCAGCCGGCGAGAGCCCCGTTAAAAGCGGCCGAACCGGCCGGCGACAGGACCATCAGTACGGCAAAAGAGAGGGCGCAGCCTCCCGCAGCCAGGCCGTCGAGGCCGTCGGTCACGTTCACGGCGTTCTGCACGCCGATGGCAAAAAAGAGCGCCGCGGGCCAGATCCAGCCTCCCCAGGAGAGAGACCCCGCCAGCGCCGGAACCTGGCCTTCCAGGGCCAGCGCTGTAAACCACAGGGCCGTGGTCAGGACTTGGAGCAGAAACTTCCTGACGCTCGTCAGGCCTTCGCTGGAATGGCGCAGGTACTTCAGCAGGTCGTCGGTCAGCCCCACGGCGCCGGAAAGGAGCGGATAGCACCAGAACAGGACCGCCCGCCGGTCGCCGGATATCAGGGCCGACAGCAACAGCCCCGAACCGATCAGCATAAAAACCATGCCGCCCATGGAAGGCACTTTTTCCTTGACCTGCGCGTCAATTCCCGTCCCATAGGCTTTCTGCACCTGAGAGATGTGCCGCTGCTTCATGTAGGCGATCCAGGAACGCTGCGCGGCCATTTCCGCGAAAATCAGAGCTAAAAACACGATCACTTCATTCATCATAATTCAAGCGCCTTCACAACTTGTTCAAGATGATTGCCCCGCGACCCCTTCACCAGGATCACGTCCCCCTTGCCGGGTTTCAGGGCTTCCACGGCGGAGACCAGTTCCTCCAGGCTGCCGAAGCAGTAGGGCGCGGCTCCTTCGACGGAATCCCATTCCCCGCCGTACAGGAAAAGCTCGCCGCCCACGCTCAGGGCGCGGCGCAGAAGTTTTTCATGCTCTTCCTTCGCCGCCGGCCCCAGCTCGCGCATCTCTCCGAGGATAAGAAAGCGCCGGCCTTCAATTTCCACGGCGTTCATGGAAGCCAGAGAAGCTTTCATGGCCGCGGGGCTAGCGTTGTAGCATTCGTCGACGATCGCCGCACCGCCCAGAGCCTGGCGGATTTCGCCGCGTCCCGCGCCGCTGCGGCACTTGGCCACGCTCAGCGCAATCTCTCGGGTCGAGAGCCCCAAGCTTTCCGAGATGGCGCAGGCGCAGCAGAGGGGGTAGAGCTGATGGATCCCCGACAGCGGCAGCGACAGGTTGAAAGATATGCCGTCCAGCCCCGTCAGCACCGCGTCGACCTGAAAATGGCCGTCTGTCCAGGAGAGACGCTCGCGCTCGAAGGCCACGCCGCCAGTCCTGCCGAAACGCAGCACCGAAGGCAGCTTCATCGAATCCACGGCATGGCAGAGCATGGCGTTGTCGCCATTGATCACGGCCAACCGGAGAGCGGAAGAGCTCAGGATTTCCGACTTCGCCGCCAGCACTCCCTCCAGGGAGCCGAAGCCCTCCACGTGAACGGGCGTCACTTCCGTGATCGCCGCGATGGTGGGCGGCATGAAACGGACCATTTCGGCGATTTCGCCTTTATGATTGGCCCCCATTTCAAACAAAAGAACCTCCGTGTCCGAGGGCGCCGCCAGCATGGTCACGGCGCAGCCGATCAGCGTGTTGTAGTTGCCTCCGGCGCAGTGCAGTTTGAAGCGTTCTTCCAGAAAAGCCCTCGCGTAGTTCTTTGTGGAGGTCTTCCCCACGCTGCCCGTGACGGCGATGAACTCTTTCAGTTGAGCCAACGTTTTCAAGTATTCCGACGCCAACAGCGCAAGCCCGTATTCGCAGCGTCCTTCCGTTAAAAGGAAGGAGACCTGCGGAAAACGGGCGTTCCATTCCGGCAAATAGGCTGCTTTTTCGCACACCACCAGCGAAGCGCCCTTTGCGAGAACATCGGGAATAAAACGGCGGCCGTCCACATGTTCGCCGCGGAGGGCCACGAAGCCGTCGCCGGCGCTCACGTCGCGGCTGTCCACGCGGATCATCAGCGGCAGGTCCCTTTCAGGGCCGAGAAGGGTCAGCCCACATCGCGCGGAAAGAAGCCCCAGCCTCATGACAAACGGACTCCTTTCGCCTTCGCCCAGCTTTCCACCGCGCCGCGGTCGCTGTAGGGGTGTTTCACGCCGTTAATCTCCAGGTAGGGCTCGGGGCCCTTGCCCGAAAGGACCAGCAAATCGCCGGGAACGCACCAGTCAAGGGCCTCGCCGATCGCCGTGCCGCGGGGCATCCTGATGGACCAGCAGTCGTCGCTCCGGACCGACTTGATGCCTTCGGCAATCTGTTGGGCGATCTTCACGGGATCTTCGGTGCGGGGATTGTCCATGGTCAGGAAAATCCGGTCGGCATTCTGGGCCGCAGCCTGGCCGAGCAGGAGACGATGACCGCCGAAGCGGTCGCCTCCATGGCCGAAAAGGCTGACCAGCCGTCCCTTCACGAGGGGGCGGAGAGTACCCAGCAGCACCTTCAGCGCTTCGGAGGTATGGGCGTAGTCGATGATGACGCGCACGCCATTTTCAAGGGACAGGCGTTCCATGCGCCCGGGAACCTGGGGCATGGAACGCAGGCCCGCAAGCACCGCCTGTTCGCCGCATCCCAGCGCCAGGCAGAGAGCCGCGGCGCCGAGGGCGTTTTCCACGTTGTAGCGTCCCGACAGGGGAATGTGGACGCCGCCCAGGCTTTTCCCGTCAAAAACCAGTTTAAAGTCACTGCCGTCAAGGTCAAGGCTCACGTCGACCGCGCTGAGCCGCGCCTCTCCGTCCAGCGCCCAGGTCATGGCCTGGGGAAACTCCTCCGCCAGACGGCGGCCGTAGGGGTCGCCCGCGTTCAGGGAGACAGCGGCGTTTTTTTTCAGATAATTGCGGAACAGACGGGCTTTCGCGTTGAAATAGCTCTCCATATCTCCATGAAAATCCAGGTGTTCGGGGGACAGGTTCGTAAAAACGGCGCCGTCGTAGACGCAGCCGTTAATCCTCCCCTGCACGAGGCCGTGGGACGAACACTCCATAGAGCAGGCCTGGCAGCCGTTTTTAACCATCTCGGACAGGAATATCTGCACTTCGCTGCTCTCGGGCGTGGTTCGGTCGGCCAGGACCGCCTGGCTCCCGTTGTCGTATACGATGGTTCCCAGAAGGCCGCATTTGACGCCGCAGCCCTTCAGGATGCTGCGCACCATATAGCTGGTGGTGCTTTTGCCGTTGGTGCCGGTGACGGCGCACATCTTCAGCTTTTCCGCCGGCTCGCCCTCCAGGGCCGCCGCCACGTAGCCCATCGCAGCGCGCACGTCTGTCACTTGAATCCATGAGAGGCTGAGGTTTTCCACAGGGCGCTGAACGATCAGCCCCGAGACGCCGGCCTTCATGACCTGCCCTATAAAGCTGTGCCCGTCAAAATGGAGCCCGCAGACGCAGGCAAAGATATCCCCGGGACCGACGGTTCTGGAGTCGCTTTTCAGGGCGCAGTCGCCGGGAAGCCTGTCCCAGTCGCCTCCAAGGTCAATCAGAAGCCCCGCTTTCCTAAGGTCCGATATTGCCCGTTCTATCCTGTGATCCATAGCCATCGCTCCTTACCTGACATTTGCGCCTTTCAGCCGCTGCACTTCTTCCACTATCTTTTTAAAAAGAGGCGCCCCAATCTGGCCGCCGTAATAGACCTTTCCCGAAACGTCTCCGAGCACCACCAGCATCGTATATTGAGGATCCTGGGCGGGCCAGAAGCCGATCATCGACGCGTGATACCGCCCCTTGACGTACTTTCCGCCCTCGGCCACCTGGGCCGTGCCCGTTTTTCCGGCCACTTTCACTTCGGCGCTGTTCGCGCCCCGTCCCGTCCCCTTTTCCACCACCTGCCGGAGCACGGCTTTCAGCCAACGGGCCGTCTTCGGCGAGAGGACTCGAACCACTTCCGTCGGCTCCGAATGATAGACCCGTTCGCCTTCGCTGTCGACGGCCGCGCGGACCAAAAAAGGCCGCATCAGAATCCCGTCGTTGACGATGGCGTTAAAAGCCGTTACCATCTGCAGAGGCGTCACGGCAAATCCCTGGCCGATCGCGATATTGGCGGGAGTGATGCCGTACCACAGCTCCGAGGAGGGCAGAAGCCCCGTCTCTTCGCCGCTGAGCTTGATGCCCGTCCGGCCGCCGATCCCCCAGGCCAGCATCTCTTCCCGGGTGCTGCGCGGAGGCATTCTCAGGCCAATCTGGGCCATACCCACGTTGGAAGACTTTTCAAGGATCTGGGACACAGACAGCATGCCGTTATCCTTCGGCGTGGCGTCGCTGATTGTGCCGTCGGCTACCTTCAGCTTGGCGGGACAGCGGAAGGACTCGTTCTGCTTCAGGCGCCCCTGCTCGAGCGCCATGCCGACCATAATGGGCTTAAAGGTGGATCCCGGCTCGTAAACCCGGTTGACCACGTTGTTGTTCAGGGCTTTCCGGTTGGCAAAGGTTCCGCGGTCGTTGGAATCAAAGGCCGGGTAACTGGCCATGGCCGCGACGGCCCCCGTTTTCGTCTCCAGACAAACGCCCGCGGCCCATTTGGCGTGGCTGACGACAGCCTGCTCGTTTAGAAAGCGCTCCATGGCGTACTGCACGTCCGAATCGATCGTCAGATAAAGCCCCTGTTCCTGGCTTCCACCGGAGCTTTCCACCACCGCGGCGGCCGAGCTGCCTCTGTAGCGGATCCGCGTCTTTTCCGGCACCATCAGAGTGCTGTTCCAGGTCAGTTCGACCCCCGCAAGCCCCCAGCCGTCCTGGTCGCAGTATCCCAGCAAATGGGCCAGCAGGCTCCCCTTGGGGTAAATCCTCTTCCGCTCTTCACGGATAAAATAGCCTTTGCCGCAGGCCTTGAGAATTTCCTCGGCCTCAGTGCGTTCCATGTAGCGCTTTACCCAGTAAAAACGGCGGTTGAGTTTTCCCCTGAGGGTATTCACCTTCGCCTTGCCGATATAGGGGATCAGCTTCTCCAAACTTTGAGGTTCGAAGTCCGGCACCCCGGGGTCGAGAAACACGCTGTAGGTCGTAATAGAAAGCGCCAGAGGCTCTCCACGACCGTCATAGATGCTTGCACGGTCCAGCGCGGAACGTTCACTCTGGCGATATTGTTTCGATAACTGTTCTACGGCGCGGGGATCAGGATACAGGTGAACCTGAAGGAGGGCGGAAAAATAAAAAGCCATCATGATGAAAACAATCGCCCACTGCGCCGATCGGCGGCGCTCTCCCGCTATGGCCTCCTCCGCTTCATGCCTCGACATAAAAGATCCGCTCCCGCGCGGCAGCCTAACGTTCTGAGTTCACGCGGACCAGCGACGCCGTCGCCGTGCCGTCGGACCGCCCCACTCCGAGGTGGACCGCGCCGGCAAGGTGCACCTGCGCCATTCCTAGCTCGCGCATGGCGTAAACGTGGACGGCCGAAGGCGACATCATGGCCGTCGCTTCCTGTTCAAGGTCGCGCAGTTCCTTCTGGGCCTCCGCCAGCTGCCGCTGGATCGCGGCGATCTCGCTGTCCAAAACCTGGGTGTCGTTTCTGAACGTGGACAAAAGCCCCAGAAGCATAATCGACGTAATTAAAAAGGCAACAAAGGCATAACTCAACTTGCAGGAACGAACGCTTCTCCTTACATTCTTCGCCATGGTCCTATTCGTCCTTTCTCCAAACTCGTAATATCTCTCCTGAGAAATCCGCGGAGCCTGGCGCTCCTTGACTTCGGATTTCTTTCAACTTCCTCCTCGTCAGGCGTTTGGGCTTTGCGGGGTTCCAGAATTCCCAAATCCTTTTCGTTCCACTCTTTAAACTGGTGCTTTACGATGCGGTCTTCCAGAGAGTGATAGGTGACGACGATCAGCCGGCCTTCCGGGGCCAACAGTTCAAAAGCTTCCCGAAGCCCCTGCTCCAGAGCTCCCAGCTCGTCGTTGACGGCAATCCTCAGCGCCTGAAAAACATGGCGCGCTGGATGGCCGCTCATCTTCCTCATCGCCGGCGCCGGTATCCCCCGGCGGATCACCTCGACCAGGCCGTCGGTCGTTTCAATCGGGGCCTTGGCGCGCTCTTTCAGGATCTCGCCGGCCACGCTCCAGGCAAATCGTTCTTCGCCGTACTTTCGAAATATATCCGTCAACACCTCACGGGAGAGGCTGTTCACCAAATCCGCCGCCGAGGGCGTTCCAGATCCGGGATCCATCCTCATGTCCAGCGGCCCGTTCCCGCGGAATGAAAAGCCTCGCGCGCCGTCCGCCAGCTGCATGTTTGAAACACCCAGGTCCAAGACCACGCAGTCCGCAAAGGAAATGCCCGCGGCGCGGCACAGGTCCTTCATGTTCCGAAAATCGCCGGCAAGCGCCTGAAAACGCGCGCCGAAAGGTTTCAGCCTCTCGGAAGCGAGTGCCCGAGCGCGCTCGTCGCGGTCGATGCCTACCACGCGCCACCCCGGAGCCCTGTTCAAAAAGGCTTCGGAATAACCGCCGAGCCCCAAAGTGCCGTCCACCACAAGCGCGTCGGCCTTCTCGGGCATCGAACGAAGAACCGCCTCAAGAAGCACAGGGACATGCTCAAATTCCAAGCTCACCCACCCCCTCCGCGAGATTTGTAAAGTTCTGAAGCATATTGGCGTCGTTGGCCGCCCACTGGTCGCTGTTCCAGATTTCCAAATGGTCGATGACGCCGCTGACCACGACCTTCTCCCCCAGCGACGCGTAACCGCGCAGCTTGGAGTTGATCAAAATGCGGCCCTGGCCGTCTATGGACAGTTCCTCGGCGGCCCCGAGAACGGCCCGCATGAACTGACGGGCGTCGCCTCTCGCAAAGGGCAGAGACTGAAGTTTCGTGAGGTATTTTTCCCATTCCTTCATCGGATAAACAGCAACGCATCCATCGAGGCCCACGGTGCACACCACAGAGTCGCCCAGATCCTGACGGTACTTCGCCGGCAGAACCAGTCGTCCCTTGCTATCAATGCGGTGATCACAGCTCCCCATGAACATGGCCTTATCCCCCACTTCGTCCCACTTTCTACCACTTAGAGTCAGAATACAGGGTTTTTCGCCCAGGGTCAATACAACCCGAAGCCCCCTTAATCGTAACAAAAAATAATATCAAACTAATAAAGACAAAAAGTTTCTCCCGCTCACAAAAAGATCCACAAACTGATAACAAAAAAAAGCGAGCCAGCGTGAAAAAAAGCTGGCTCGCAAAACATAGTCTAAATATTAAGTTTAATTCGTTAGGATAAATACCAGAAAATTCACTATTAACATCAACAATAAACCAATTCCAAAAAACTTCTTCAATCCATGGGCTCGGTTCTGACAATGGGAGCGGCCCATAAGCCGGGTTCTGTCATGGATAGTCATTTATCTAGAACGCACATTGCTGCGCGTCTCAAGCGATCTGTACCCGGAGGTCAGCGGGCAGCCTCGTCCCTCCCTATTCGATCTTGCTCCAGACGGGGTTTGCCAGGCACGGCAGTCGCCTGCCGTCCGGTGGGCTCTTACCCCACCCTTTCACCCTTACCCGGTGCGGAAACCGGGCGGTCTGCTCTCTGTTGCACTTTCCTGTGGCTTACGCCAACTGGACGTTATCCAGCGTCTTGCCCTGCGGAGCCCGGACTTTCCTCTCCCGCTTCCGCGGCAGCGACTATCAGGACCGCTCCCAAGGGAGAAGTATAGCATCCTTTTTTAAAACCGTCACGCGAAAAACCTCGGCCCGCTGGAAACCAGAAAGCAAAAACAAAGCTCAAGCCGCATTGTTTCCGGCCTGAGCTTTACTGATATTTTTTATTTGCCTGTCCCGCGGGCCCGGAACCATCTCTTTTTCGTAAAGAAGTAGCACAGGGGCAGCAGATAGAGATAGAATGAATAGGGCAGGGCTCCCAGGGAGACGTTCATCATCAGAAGGGGCATGGAACAGGCGATACACCAGGGGATCATGCCTGCCAAAGTCACCGTCGAGTTGGCTATGTCCAAGGCCAGCTCCTCCCGCGACGCGCCCGCCTTCTCGTAGGGGCGGGACATAATTTGGGCGGACATCATGACGCCGATGGTCTGATTGCAGAACAAGGCGTTGGCCAGAACGCCCGCGAGCGCCATGGCGGGAAAGGCGCCGGCGCGCCTCATGAACCGCTCGATCCGCGACTGCAGGCCGTCCAGCATGCCTGTTCCGTCAAAGATGCCCGAATAGGTGCTGGAGACCAACAAAATCAAGCTGATGTTCAGCATTGAAAGGAGGCCGCCTCCATCGAGCAGCGTCCCCACGGCGCCGCCGCGCAGCTGAAACCCGAAGACGCAGCAGCGCAGCGTTTCCGCCACGCCGCGCCCCTGAAAGAGCACCGCGCACAGAAAGGCCGAGAGAATGCTCGCGATGAAGGCGTACAGCACCCTGACCTTCAAGACCGGGAGAAAGATCATCAGCACCGCCGGCGCGACAGCCCAGGGCGAGAGGTTAAAGTCCGCTTCCAGCGCCGCCAGGGTGGAACCGCTCACGCCGACCACGGGATTGCGCAGCGACAGGAACAGGTAGAGCCCCGCCGACAGGCCCGCGGGCAGCAGCGCCGACTTCATCATCAGCTTCACGTTGCCGAAAAGCTGCGTGGACGTGACCGCCGCGACCAGGTTCGCGCAGGACGACGCAGGCGAGCCGCGGTCGCCGAAGTAAATGCCCGACATGACGGCCCCGGCGGCGATGTATTCGTTCACGCCGCCGCTGCGGGCCAGCGCCATAAGCACCACGCCCAGAGTGCTCGCCACGCCGAAGGACGTTCCGATCGCGTAGGAAAGCAGGCAGGACAGCAGAAACGCCACCAGGATAAACAGCGAGGGCGTAATGAGCTTGATGCCCCAGGCCACAAGGAGGGCAAAGGTCCCGCCGGTCCTCCACATCGCCGTCAAAAGGCCGATCAAAACGAAAACCCGAATCACCACCAGGGATCCCAGCGCCCCGTGCCAAGACATCCTTAAAAGCCCGGACAGCGGAACCCCCCTTCTCAGCCCCACGCCGATAAACGCCAGCATTCCGGCGAAAAGGCCCCACAACATGTTCGCGCCCCAGGACAGCGCCCCCGCCATCGCCGCCGCGAAGACGGCAAAAGCCACCGCAAGATCCATAACGCTCCACTCCTTCAAGCCCACAGAAAGTGTGATTCCAAAAACTACCCAGGATAATAGAAGAAACAACACGGGAAAGTCAAGCGGATTCGGCAATGTGGTCCCACTGCCAAAAAGAGGAAACGGCCGCCGGCGCTGAGGCCTTTCGGCCGCGCCCCACTTGCCTGTAAATTACAGGTTGACGTTCTGGGCGCTTCCCTTATAATAATAAACCATGCTGCAAAACGGCGGCTCTTTCTAGATACACCATCATAACTGCAAGGAGGGACTTTCAACGAAAGAACAGAATTCTCAGGCGCTTTTCAACGAAGGGATAATTTTCTTCCTGCGGCGCTTTCTCGCCGCGCCTACGCAAATAGGCAGCGTTGCCCCCAGCTCCCGTTTCCTCGTCAACGGACTTTTGGAACGAGCGGCCTGGAACAATATAGGACAAGTAGCCGAACTTGGCGCCGGAAGCGGCGTAATGACCCGCAGGATTTTGGAGCTGATGCAGCCCGGCGCGTCTCTCAAGGTCTTTGAACTGGATCAGGCCATGAGAAAGAATCTCGAGGAGGAACTGCACATCCCGGTTTATTCCGACGCCTGTGACCTGGTGTCGCTGGCCGCGCCCCAGTCGCTGGACCTCGTCGTTTCCAGCCTGCCCTGGACGACCCTGCCGAAGGCTATCTCCAGGAAAATACTGCACGGCGTCCTCACCTGTCTCAAGCCCGGCGGACAGTTTCTGGCCTATCAGTATTCCCGCCAGATGCGCCACTGTTTCAGGCACCTTTTCGGCAAGGTGGAAATGAGCTTCGTCCTCCGAAACATCCCGCCGGCGTTCGTCTACAACTGCAAAATGCCTCGCATTGAACAGGTTAAAAATATCTTCTATTATCTCCATTCCTGACGGATAAAGGCGCCAAACAGGAATAGAGCCAATGAAAAGGAGCTGCCGCCCCTCAGAGGGGCGGCAGCTCCTTTTCATTGGCTCTATTTCTATGCGAGGATCTTCGCGCCAGGATAGGCCTTGAGCCCTTCGGCCATAATCTCGATGGCGCGGACCAGGTCTTCACTCTTGAGCACATAGGCCAGACGGGCTTCGTCGCCGCCAAGGCCAGGAGTGCTGTAGAATCCGCCGCCGGGAGCGAACATGACCGTTTCGCCCTTGGAGTCGAAATTCTCGAGCAGCCAGATGGCGAACTTCTCGGCGCTGTCCACGGGCAGCTTGACCATGACGTAGAACGCGCCCTGGGGATCGGAGGAGATCAGCCCCGGCACCTTGGCCAAAGCGCCGGCAATGGCGTCGCGGCGTTTTTTGTACTCCACGTTGACGTCCATCAGGTACTGCTTCGGCGTGGTGTACAGAGCGGCCGCTCCAACCTGATCCAGGATGGGGCAGCACAGGCGGGCCTGGCAGTACTTCAGGATCTGCTTGGAGAACTGGGGATCCTTGCTCAGGAGAGCGCCGATACGGGCGCCGCAGGCGCTGTAGCGTTTGGACACGGAATCGACGATGATCAGGTTCTCTGCCAGCTCGGGCATGGTTCCAAAGCTGTGATACTCACCGCCGTAGACGAACTCGCGGTAAACTTCGTCGGCGATCAGGGCGATATTGTGGCGGCGCACCACGCGGGAAATCATTTCCATCTCGGCCTTGGTATAGACCACGCCGGTGGGGTTGCCCGGGTTGGTGAGCAGGATCGCGCGCGTCTTGGGGCTGATGTGGGCTTCCACGGTGGCCTCGTCGGGAAGGCGGTAGCCGTTCTCGGCATGGGTAGTGATGGCCCTCACGTTAGCGTTGATCGACTTGGCGAAGGTGCTGTAGTTGGCGTAGAAGGGCTCGAACACAAGGATCTCGTCGCCGGGATCGCAAAGGGCCATCATGGCGATGGAGAGGGCTTCGGAACCGCCGTTGGTGATCGTGATCTCAGAGGTGGCGAAATCCATACCCCATTCAAGGTAGTATTTGCGGATCGCTTCGATCAGGAACATCTCGCCCTGAGAGTTGCTGTACGCGATCACTTTCTCGTCGAACTTGCGGATAGCGTCCATGAAATTGGAAGGCGTCTCAATATCAGGCTGGCCGATGTTCAGGTGGTACACCTTTTTCCCCTTGGCCTTCGCTGCCGCTGCATAAGGAGCAAGTTTTCTGATCGGTGACGCGCTTAACTGCTGAATACGTTCTGAAATCCTCATAAAGATCATCCTCCTCAAATTTTTTTGCTGCCTGAAACACGACGAGAATCAATCTGGGACAGATCCTCCTCCAGGACGTCCCCACCCTCACAGAAGACAACCAGAGTCACTTCAATGGATCCGCCTCGGCTTTATGCTTTGACATTGAAATTATAGCATAGATCAGAGGGGAATGGAATCTTTTGTTCACTGAACCACAAAGGGGAATTTTTTATGATCTATAATCAATTTTCATCTAAAATCAGTAAAAAGGCTTCAAATCAAGTAAAGACAAGGCTTTTCAAGCTTTCTGCAAAAGTGTATACACAAGAGGTCTCTGGACTCAGGGAAAAAGCGTGATAAAATTCAATGTAGCAGTTTGTATTTCGTGCGCGTTTGGTTTTTGGCGGCATGAGGGTGCCGCTTATTTTGCAGGAGGTGTTTTTGCTATGACTCTAGTAAAACGTAAGTCTGACAACGTACTCCTTTCCACAGCTCTCGAGAACTTCTACGGCGCTGCGGCCGAAATGGGACTGGACGACGGTATCGTCGACATCCTTGCCCATTCCGAGCGTAAGACCTGCGTCTCCGTCCCGATCGAGATGGACGACGGCAGCATCAAGGTTTTCGAGGGCTTCCGCGTCGCTCACAACAGCGCCGTGGGCCCCGCCAAAGGCGGCGTCCGCTTCCATCAGGACGTCTGCATCGACGAGTGCGAAGCTCTTGCGTTCATGATGACCTGGAAGTGCTCGCTGGCCGGTATCCCCTACGGCGGCGGCAAGGGCGGAATCTGCGTCAATCCCCTTGAGCTTTCCAAGAAGGAACTTGAGCGCCTGAGCCGCACCTACGCTGCGCGCATCGAGCCCGTCGTCGGCGCCATGACCGACGTTCCCGCTCCCGACGTCAACACCAACGGCCAGATCATGGTGTGGTTCATGGACACCATCAGCCGCATGCGCGGACGCCTTGAGCCCGCGATCTTCACCGGCAAGCCCATCCCGCTCTGGGGATCCAAGGGCCGCAACGCAGCCACCGGTCTCGGCGTCGCCACCTGCGCCATCGAGCTTATGAAGGCTCTGGGCAAGTCCGTTGAAGGCGTGAAGTGCGCCGTCATGGGATTCGGCAACGTAGGTTCCTTCGCCGCCAAGACGCTGGCCGAGGCCGGCGCTAAGGTCGTCGCCATCAGCGACATCACCGGCGTGTACTACAACGAAAACGGTATCGACGTCGGCGCCGCGTTCAAGCAGATCGGCAGCCACCCCAAGAAACTCCTCGAGGGCTTCGAGAAGGTCGCCGGCAACAAGAAGATCGACGACATCGTGTCCTGCGATTGCGACATCTTCCTGCCCTGCGCTCTTGAAGGCGTCATCACCGAGAAGAACGCCGACACAGTGAAGGCCAAGTACGTCGTCGAAGGCGCCAACGGCCCCACCACCCCCGGCGGAGACAAGATCCTCGACGCCAAGGGCATCCTTGTGGTTCCCGATTTCCTCGCCAACTCCGGCGGCGTCATCGGCTCCTACTTCGAGTGGTGCCAGGACCTCGGCGGATTCTTCTGGACCGAGAAGGACTACAACGACCGTCTGCTTCACATCATGAAGGACAACTTCGCTACCTGCTGGAACTATGCCCAGGAGCACAACGTCAAGATGCGCCGCGCGGCCTTCCTTGCTGCCATCAAGCGCGTTGCCGACGCGACCGAAATGCGCGGAGTGTACCTCTAAGTTTTACCGACCCAACCAACAGCCTTGCTGCACAAAGGGGAGACCGTGTTTTCACGGTCTCCCCTTTTTATGCGCGGCCGCAGCCCTAATACTATTATTACACCAAATGCCTCACAGAGGACGGCCCGGGCTCCCTCAGGCCGGCCCCTCCAAGGTGTTTGGCGCTTCAACTGACAAATAGCATAAAATAACTATCCGACTGGATAAACAGGATAAAAAAAGACCAGATTCAAAACAACTTGCGGATTTCCCGGTTATACTTACCAGTGTTGTGATTTAAATCACAATTACTTATCTCCATCGCATTATGAAAGGAAGTCTCAGTCATGTGGGAAAAAAATAACTCAATCTACGAGATCAAGGAAATCCGTTCGCGCACCACCGCCTATCTGGGAGTAGGCGCCATCAAAAAGATCGGCCAGATTTGCGCCCTGCTTGCCGCCAAGGGCGTCAACACCGTGCTCGTGGTCAGCGGACGAGGCTCCTACAAGTCGACAGGTGCCTGGGATCACGTGACGGAAGCTCTGAAAGCCCATAAAATGGATTATGTGCTTTACGACAAAGTAACGCCCAACCCCACGGTCGACGCCATCGACGAAGCCACAGCTCTCGGCCGGACCGCCAAGGCCGGCGCCGTGCTCGGCATCGGCGGCGGCAGCCCTATCGACACGGCAAAGAGCGCGGCCATCCTGCTGGATTACCCTGAAAAGAACGCCAGGGACCTCTACGAGTACCGCTTCACGCCCGATCACGCCAAGCCGGTGATCGCCATTAACCTGACTCACGGCACGGGCACCGAGGTCGACCGTTTTGCCGTGGCCACCATCGAGGAAAAGGATTTTAAGCCCGCCATCGCCTACGACTGCATCTATCCTCTCTACGCCATCGACGATCCCGCGCTGATGACCGGCCTGGGCGCCAACCAGACGCGGTACGTCTCCATCGACGCGGTGAACCACGTGGTCGAAGCCGCAACGACCAAGGCCTTTTCCAGCCCCTACACGGTGCTTCTCGCCGAGGAGACGGTGCGCCTGGTCAATAAATACCTGCCTCTGGCCGTCGCCGACCCCAAGGACCTGGAAGCCCGTTACTATTTGCTCTACGCATCCATGATCGCCGGCATCGCCTTCGACAACGGTATGCTGCACCTGACCCACGGCCTGGAGCACCCGCTGTCGGGCATGAAACCCTCGCTGACTCATGGGCTTGGGCTCTCCATGATCCTGCCCTCGGTCGTCGAAGCCTGCTGGCCCGCGGCGTCGGAGGTGCTGATCGACGTGCTGAAGCCCATGCTTCCCGCCGACGTAACGGCATGTCCCTGTTGTGCCTCCGCCGCGGCCGACGCCGTGGAAGCCTGGCTCTTCAAGATGGGCGTCACCGAGAAGCTTTCGGACATGGGCTTCACCGAGGCCGACGTGGAAAAGCTAGTCCGTCTGACCCGCGAGACGCCTTCCCTGGGCGGCCTGCTCGACCTGGCTCCCGTGGAGGCCACAAACGAAGTGGTCGCCAAGATCTATAGAGATTCCCTCAAACCCCGCCGCTAACCCCCCCTGCAAAAAAGCCGCCGCCTGAGACCAGGCGGCGGCTTTTTTATAATTTATACTAATTCCCCATTAAAATAATGAATATCTGCTGATACTAGTTCGCATTCAACGTGCTTAATGTCGGGCCGAAGATCAAAGTCAAAGGATTTCAACGCAAAGATACTGGACAGAAAGGGCGCAAAGGACGCAAAGGAAAAACAAGACCTAAATTATTAACCAAAAACGAATGAGCATGATGGTAATTTATGGATTTTACTTGATTTTACAGTTCTAAAAATCTTTCAAGGTTTTCCTTTGCGAACCTTTGCGCCCTCTGCGTTGAAATCTTTTGACGCGGCTCTTCGATTTGATATTAAGCACGTCAACGGGGAATTAGTATAAATCGCCGCTCACGCCGGCAGCGCGGGGAGGCGGCGCTCGATAGACGTTCCAGGCGCGGAGAAACCCTCCCCCGGCCCAACCGGAGGCGTATGGTGTACGGTAAAGATTGGGCCGGGGAAGGCTTCGATCCCCCAGGGCGTTCAGCGAGTGGCGCCGTCACCCCGGCAAACTACGGTTTATCGGGCATCTTCGAGAATCTGCGTGAGCATCTTCGTGAACTTCTGGCCGTCAGGGACGGGGTCGCCGTCGGCTATGGAGGCCAGGCCCATCAGCACGCCGCCCCACTCCGACAGGTCGGCGCCCTTCTGGCTTTCGTCGGCGATTTTTTTGATAAGCGGGTGATTGGGGTTGATCTCCATCACCTTTTTCTCCTCGGGCACTTCTTGCCCCATAGACTTGAAAAAGTTCCTCATCTGCGCGGAAATGGGCTCGCCCTTCTGGACGTAGCAGACGGGGGAATCCACCAGACGGCTTGACAAGCGGACGTCCTCCACGTGGTCCTTCAGAGCTTCTTTCAGCTTCGAGGCCACGCCGGACTTCTCGAACTCCTCCTTCGCCGCGGCGTCCTCTTTGACGCCGCCGTCGGGGATCTCCACGTTTTCCGACGCCACGGACAGGAAGTCGTGATCGCCGAATTTACGGACCGCGCCCACCCACATCTCGTCCACGGGGTCGCCCAAAAGAAGGACTTCGATATTCTTCTGCCGGAAGGCTTCGAGTTTGGGCGAGCTTTTCAGCGTCTCTACGGGCGCGCCGGTCAGGTAGTAGATCTTGGTCTGTCCCGCCGCCATGCGGTTCACGTATTCGTCGAGGGTGGTTTTGCCGCCGTCGGAGTTGTCGAACAGGCAGAGCTTCATGATCTGCTCGCGGTTTTTGAAGTCGGACAGGAGGCCCTCTTTCAGCACCATTCCGAAGATCTGCCAGAACTTCCTGTACTCGTCGGGCTTCTCCTGCTTCATCTTCCCAAGGGAGTCCAGGACCTTGCGGGTCAGGCTGTTCTTGATCAGCGCCGTCTGGCGGTCCTTTTGAAGCAGTTCGCGCGACACGTTGAGGGACAGGTCCTCGGAATCCACCACGCCCTTGATGAATCTTAAGTATTCAGGGATCAGCTCTTTGCAGTCTTCCATGATGAACACGCGGCGGATGTAGAGCTGGACGCCCTGCTTGCCGTCGCGGTAGTAGAGGTCCATGGGCGGGCGCGAAGGGATATAGAGCAGGGCGCGGAACTCGCTGGAGCCCTCGGCCTTGTAGGCGATGCGGTCCAGGGGGTCTTCCCAGTCATGGGAGATGTGGCGGTAGAACTCTTTGTACTCTTCCTCGGTCACGTCCTTTTCGGGGCGGGTCCAGAGGGCTTTCATGGAGTTGACGGGCTCTTCCTTTTCGTCCTCTTTTTTCTCGGCGTCGTCCTTTTTCTTCAGGTCCTTGACGTAAATCGGGTAGGAGACGAAATCAGAGTACTGCCTGATGATCCCGCGCAGCGTCCACTCCGAAAGGTAGTCCTTGTCGACGCCGCCTTCTTCGCCGCCCTTTTCGGGCTTTTTCATGTGAAGCGTGATGGTGGTGCCGTTGGACGCGCGCGTGCCCTCCTCGATCGTGTAGGTTCCGTCGCCGGTGGACTGCCACTTCCAGCTTTCGCCGGTTCCGGCCTTTCTCGTGTCCACGGTGACCTCGTCGGCGGCGATGAAGCTCGAGTAGAAGCCCACGCCGAACTGGCCGATCAGGTCGCCGTTCGACTTGGCTTCCTGCATGGCCTGCATGAACTCCTTGGTGCCGCTCTTGGCGATGGTGCCGAGGTAGGAGACCAGCTCGTCGCGGGTCATGCCGATGCCGTTGTCGGAGATGGAGAGCGTCCCGGCGTCGGCGTCGATGGTCAGGTCGATCCGGCCGTTTTTCGCCAGGTCGGCCAGATCGGCGTCGGTCAGGCTCTTCAGGCGCAGTTTGTCGAGAGCGTCCGACGCGTTGGAGATGAGCTCTCTCACGAAGATGTCGGGGTTTGAGTAGACTGAGTGGATCATCAGCTCCAAAACCTGTTTTGCTTCGCTCTGAAATTCAAGTTTTTCCTGTTTCTGTGACATGTCTCTATTCCTCCTGAAAATATAAATTTCTCGGTTTGAAAGTCTGGGTCAAAAGATTGAATCGCACAGGGCTCGAAGGTTCGCAAAGGAAAACTTTCGCGCCCCTACGCGTCTCTTCACGCTGAAATTTTTTGACTCGGGTTCTCAGAACGGTCAATCACATTTAAAAAGCAGCCCCGAGTCGATCTGGGCTGCTGTATGGGTGAAAATATAGGGCTCTGCCAAGGGGCTCTTTTTGTTTAAGAAGCAGATGACCGCCAGGTGTGTTCGACTCGCTGAAACGGGGTTATTTTACGTCCTTTTCGCCTTTTAAGCAAGCCCGTTTCCGCGCCCGGCGGCGTCGGAACGTCAGCGCTTAAGGAACAGGCTTTGCACGTCCAAGGGACGCTCCATCATGCCGCTGTCCAGCAGGAAGCGCTGGGTCTTTTCGAGGTCTTCCACGTCTTTCTTGGAAATGTCCATGGAGAAGTCGTACATGCCGTACATCTCCTCCACAGCCTCGGCGCTCAGGTCGGTGGCCTGGGCCGTGAACTTCACGGCCTCGCCGTGATGCTCCGCCATGAACTTCAGGACAGACCTCTGGGCCCTCTCAAAGGCTTCCACCAGTTCTCTGTTGGCGTCGTAAAACTTCTGGCTCGTGGCGGTCACGATCAGCGCGGCGATCAGGCCGTCGCCGTCGGTGATCAGATGTTTGCCCGCCTTGATGCAGTTATAGGCGCTGGGGCCGGCCTGCAGGGCCACGTCCACACTGCCGCCGTCAAGCGCGGCCAGGGCGGCGGGGATGCTCATCTTGACGAACTTCACGTCGTCCATGGTCAGGCCGCCGGTTTTCAGATAGGCCGCGAGCAGTTCGTGGAGGTTGGTGCCCTTAGGGCCGGCGACGGTCTTTCCGCGAAGGTCGGCGGGCGAGCTGATGCTTTTGTCGTTGGAGAACATCATGAAGGCCTTGGGGGAACGGCTGTACATGCTGATGATCTTCACGTCGGCGCCGTTGGCCGCGGCGAGAATCACCGACGTGCCGCCCACGGCGTTGAGGATCTGCAGGTCCCCCGAGGCCAGCGCTGCCGTCTGGTCCGGCCCGGCGGTCAGATTGGCGTACTCCACGGGCAGCCCGTAGGGCTTATAGGCCTCGGCAAAACTGCCCAGGGCTTTCTCAACAATCGACGGCACGTTCAGCGGCGACTGAACGTAGGTAAACCCCATCTTCTTCACCGTAAAGGGCGCGGCGCAAGCCCCGCTCCCCAAAACCAGGACCGCCATCAAAAGGCCGGCCACCGCTAAAACGCTCTTTCTGACAAAGTTCTTCATACACAAACACTCCTCTCTAAAGTTGTTGTTTCTCGGCGTCACGAAGATCAAGATCGAAAGATTTTCATCGCAAAGGACGAAGAGAAAGGGCGCAAAGGAAAGACAAAACATGAATCAACAGCTGAAAACGAGCCGACACGATAATAATTTATAGGTTGTGCCATTTTTTTCGGTTCTAAAAATCTTTGAGGTTTTCCTTTGCGAACCTTTGCGCCCCTTGCGATTCAATCTTTTGATTTTTCTATTGAACCGCCACGCACGTCAGCAACGCCGGTCAACGGCGATTTACCAACTGAAAAGATCACCCGACACCGCGAAATGGGGAAGGTCTATAAAGCGGCCTTTGAAGTTTTTTAACGCCCTGCGCATCAGCGGGTCGGCGATAATCAGGCCGTAGCCGCCCTTCTCGGCGGTTTCGACGAACTCGTCCTCGTCGGAAAAAGACAGGTCGCCCGGGACCGTCAGTTCGCCGTCCATGATGAACCAGCTCCCGACCTCCACGCTGGACCCGCCCCGCGCCAGAATGTGCCGGCGCAGCCCGTCGGCCAGGACCTGCTGATGGACGACGAGGATCTTTTCCGGGGCCGCGCCGATCCTATCCAGCTCTTTCAGGACGCGGCCGAACTCAGGATTCATCGGGAATGAAACGCTGTAGGGAATTCCCCAGCGGTCACGCATGGCCCGGGCCGCCTTGAGCCCCGAGGGCGAGACGACGACATGGCGCGTCACGCAGTCCATGGGTTCCAAAGTTCCGTAAAAACGAACCGGCGCCCCGGGCAGCGCGGCGCAGACACACTCCCGGAAGGCGTCGAGAGACAGCCGCGAGGGCATGTCCAGCGGCGCGGCGCCGAGCACGCCCACGCACTCCGGCTCGCCGCCCGCCGCCCGCGGCCGGTCCATCAAATTCAGAAGGGCCGTCCAGGCTTTTTGCGCGCCCCGGTCGTAAAGGTCCATGCCGTTAGTGTCCACGGAGATCACGGGCAGCCCCGTCTTCCTGCTCAAGAGGCGGCACAGCCCTTTCAAGTCCGTGGCGATCACCGAGACCACGGGCGTGCCCACCAGCGCGATAAAACGGTAGTCCCGTTCCGACGCCGCCAGGAGGATTTTCCGTTCCAGCAGGTCGTCCTTGCCGAAAATGGTGTCCATGTCGCGCAGCGCCGCGCTGTAAAGCGCCTGAGAGCCGCCGTAAAAGCGAGGCTCGTCGTATCCGCACACGTTGCCGCTGCATCCGCCGGGATCGCAGAGCACCACCAGGCCGCCCATGCCGAACAGCACGCCCACAGCGCCCGAGTAGTCCGGCGCGAAGGGGGCCAGGTACTGATAAAATCCTTTCATCTCGCCGCCCCTTTCAAACGACCAGATAGGAGCCGCTCATCTGCTCCCTGTGGCTCTTCGGATGGGCCAGATCCTCGTCGATCTGGGCAAGCAGCGCTTTCAGCCCCTCGAAGCCGAAGGGCTGGCGCTCCATGTTCCAGCACACACTCACGGCCTGCGGCAGGAAATAGCCCGCGTCAAGCCCCAGGGCGACGTCGGCGCGCTCGCGGGAAAAGTCCGCGTTCTGCATGGAAGGATGGACGCCCGAGAAGATTCTCAGGTCAGGACGGATCTTGGCGATACGGCGCAGCGCCGCCATGTCGGAGGGCGTGACGATGGTCCTCAGCACAAAGGGCACCTCCACGCCCGCCTCGAGAAAGGTCTCGGCGATCTCCAGCGGATTGCCGTTGACGGCTTCGCCGACGGCGACGGAAATCCCCCGGCGGCGCGCCGCGAAAGAATCCAGGGCCGCTTGGGCCTCCCGCGCGAAGTTTTCCACGTCCAAGGGCCTATTCAGCGCGAGCCCCAGCTTTTCGTACTCCCGGCGCGTGCGCTCCACGCCGTAGGTATGGCCCATTTCGGCCCAGGGGATGGCCAGCCGCCGTTCCAAGTCGCGGGCCGACGCCGCGGCCTGAGGGTGAACGACCAGGTTCAGCGCCGCGCGTCCCATCTCCTGATATTCGTCAAAGCTGCGGCAGGCCGAGATCTGGCGAATCGTCCCAAATCCCGCCCGCTCAAGCGCCAAAGGCAGTTCGCACCCGGCGTCGAGAGGCACAAAATTTCCCAGCAGGTTCACGGCGCCTTCTTCCAGAGATCCCTTTTGAAGGCACTGCATGATCGCCTGCTGAACCGACACCATGGGCGCTTTTTTGCTCTCCCGCGTGATGGGGTCCATGAAACAGCTCACCACGGGAACGCCGCAGTCTTCTTGCACCTTCCGGCCGATCCAGTCCAGGTCCGTCCCCAGCAGAGCGTCCACACAGGTCATGCACAGCAGCAGCGCTTTGGGCCGCGCTGTTTCGCAGACCCGCCGGGCCGCCTCGGGGATCCTCTTCAGATAGCTGCCCGTCACCACGTCGCGCTCGTCCAGGCAGAGATAGAACATCCGGCCGTCGAACCCCGTCCTGTGTCCCGCCACGGTGCCATGGCGCCCGCAGCAGCCGGGCGCCACCAGAAGCATGGCCGATTCAGGCAGCAGCATAGCCGTGCGCTTCACGCCGAAGCCCGCCGCGCCGGGGCCGTTGTAGTGCAGGTGGCACTGCTGGACCGAACGTTCCGCCGGACGCGGGGCGGGACGGCTCACAAGCTCCGCCGCCGTCGTAAAAAGGGGCGCCGCGCTCATGGATTTTCCCCCTCCATCAGTGTCCGAGCGATGGCCAGAAAGCTCTGGCTGACGGGCAGGGAAAGATCGCCTTCGATCACGGTCTTGTTCTGGTCTTCCCAGTCCACAATGGCCTGGGAGCGGGGAATATCGCCCAGGATGGGCACGCCGAGGCCGTCGGCGAAGCTCTGGACCCGTTCCCGCTCGCGGTCGATGCCGCGCCGGTTCAGGATGACGCCCCTGACGCGCGCGTATCCGCGATCCGCGAAGTTCGCCACGGCCTTGGCGATGTTCGCCGCGGCGAAGAGGGCCATTTTCTCGCCCGAGGTGACGATGACCACCTCTTCGGCATAGCCCTCGCGGATAGGTGCCGCAAAGCCGCCGCAGACCACGTCGCCCAGCACGTCGTAGAGCACCGCGTCGGGCTTGAGGCGGTTGAACACGTCCAACTCCTCCAGCAGGTTGAAAGTGGCGATGATGCCGCGGCCAGCGCAGCCCACGCCCGGTGTGGGGCCGCCGGCCTCGATGCACATCACGCCGCCGAAGCCCCGCTTCACCACCCTGTCGATGTCCGGCGCGCTTTTCTCGTCCCTCAGCATGTTCAGCACGGGCGTAGGGGGTTCGCCGCCCAGCAGGCCGATCGTGGAGTCGGCCTTGGGGTCGCAGCCGATCTGCATCACCCTGTGCCCCAACACGGCGAGCGCCGCCGAGAGGGCGCTCGTCACCGTGGACTTGCCGATGCCGCCCTTGCCGTAAACCGCTATCTTTTTCATTATAAAAAACACTCCCTTCCCGAATCAGCAGAGACGGAAAAGGAGTGTAGTTCTCACAGGGCCAGAGGCCCTTCTGTTTGAAGCTCTCCACTTTCCCCTCAGAACGAATCTTTGCGGACGGACAGAACTTTTTTGCGGCGTACAGGCCGATTTTTCCATAGAAGGCTCACGTTCCGGCATCGGGGGAACCGTCCCCCTTCAGCGGGCGTTCAGCGTTTCGACGGATCGTCGGCGTCAGGACCTGCGCCGCGGGATATCTCCTACGGCTTAGGTTAGATATAGCATATCACCGGCGGCCCACATTGTCAAATTCCACTTTTATGGCTTTTATTCAGGGCTTCGGCGCGTTATAATGAGCCCTAAGCGTTTTCGTTAGGCACTTATCTTGATTCAGAAAGGATGTTGTTTGTGATGAAAAAGTTCTGCGCGCTCGTTCTGCTTCTATGCCTGTGGGCCGTCCCCGCTTTCGCGGAGATCAACGCCTACACGATCATGCCCGAGAAATACGCTTCGAAGGTGTTCGCCGAGTTCACCAAGGACACGGGCATCAAGGTCAACTTCATGCGTTTCTCCGCCGGCGAGGCTTTGGCCCGCCTGACCGCCGAAAAAGCCAACCCTCAGGTTGACGTGATGCTCGGCGGCCCCGCCGATACCTACGCGGCCGGCATCAAGGAAGGAATTTTCGAGGCCTACAGGCCCGCCGATTCCGACGCCATCCCCGCGAACCTCCGCGATCCCGAGAACTACTGGACCGGCATCGGCATTATCCCGCTGTGCTTCATGACCAACGAGAACTTCCTCAAGAAGAACGGCATGAAAGCTCCCGAAAGCTGGAACGACCTTCTCGACCCGCGCTACAAGAACGGGCTGCAGATGGCCGACGCCCGCACATCCGGCACCGCCACCGAGCGCATCTACTCTCTCGTCAAGGTCTTCGGCGAGGACGAAGCTTTTAACTATCAGAAGAAACTTCACCAGAACATCCAAATGTACACCAAGAGCGGCGCGGGCGGCGCTATGCCCATCGCGACGGGCCAGTGCGCCTCCGGCATCTTCTACATCGTCGACGCCCTCGACATCCAGCAGCAGGGCTATCCCGTGGCCATCACCTACCCCGCCGACGGCGTGTCCTTCGGCATCGAGGCGACCGGCGTGATCGCCGGCGGCAAGAACAACGCCGAGGCGAAGAAGTTTGTGGACTGGGCCGCCAGCAAGAAGTTCGCCGACTTCATCGTGGCCAGCCACATCAACTATGTGCCCACCCGCGACGACGTCAAGACCGACAATCCTCTTCTCGACCTGAGCAAGATCAACATGAAGACCGTGGACGTGGCCTGGAAGGGCGCCAACCGCAAAGCCTTCACCGAACGCTGGATCAACGAAGTTATCAAGTAGGCAGCATATTTTAGAGGGGGCTTGAATAAAGCCCCCTTTTTTTGGATGGTGAATACAATACAATGACAAGTCATGCCAGTACCCGAAGGGACTTCACGACCCGCGCCGTGGTTCTCGCGCTCTGGCTGTCGCTGGGGCTTTTTGTGGTCTACCCGATTGTCCGCCTGTTCCTGCTGACCTTCTGGATCCCCGGCCCCGCCGTACCCGGCGCGCCCGTTCCCGCCACATGGCTCGACCAGCTCGGCGCCTGGGCCGCCGCCTGGAAGGCCGGTTCCTTTTCATTCCAAAACTTTATGCCCGTGCTGACCAACTGGTACGACCGCCAGGCCAGTATCAACAGCCTGCTCCTGGGCGGCGCCGTGGGCGTCAGCGGCACCGTGCTCGGCTTTATTTTCGCCTACGCCGTCACGCGGCTTTCGCTCCCCTTCTGGCTGAAAGCCGCCATCTCGGCCATTACCATGCTCCCGCTGATCTCCCCGCCCTTCACAAGCAGCATCGCCCTCACCCTGTCCCTGGGGCCCAACGGGATCCTGCTCAAGCTCTTCGGCATCGAGAACTTCAGTTTCTACGGCTTCTGGGGAACCTTCATGTCTGAAACTCTCACCTTCTTCCCCATCGCCTTCATGACCCTATCGACCATTCTCAGCCGGATCGACCCCAACCTCGAAGACGCCGCCTACTCCATGGGCGCGTCGCCCCTCCGGGTCTTCCGGACTGTCACGCTGCCTCTGGCCGCGCCGGGGATCGCCAACGCCTTCCTGCTGGTCTTCGCCTGCTCCCTGGCCGACTTCGCCACGCCGCTGGTTCTGGCGGGGCACTCCTTTCCCGTGCTGCCCACCCAGGCCTATCTCCAGATCACGGGCATGTACGACCTGAAAGGCGGCGCGGCCCTCTCCTTCATGCTGCTGGTCCCCGCGCTGGCCGTGTACGCGCTTCAATATCACTGGCTCAGCAAGAAGAGCTTCGTCACCGTCTCGGGCAAGTCGGGCGGCCGCAGCAGCATCAAAGGCCCCGGAGCCTTCGCCACGGGCGTGATCATGGGGACCATCGTCTTCGTGACAGTCTTCGTGCTCTACATCTACGCGCTGATCTTCCTGGGGTCCATCGTCAAAGTATGGGGCATCAACCATACGCTGACCTTCGAGAACTACGGCTACGTGTTCAACTTCGGGCGCAAGGCCATCGTAGACACGCTGATCATCGCCTGCGCCGGCACGCCCATCGGCGGCCTGCTGGCCGTGCTCGTGGGCTACGTCACGACCCGCCTCAAGGTCAGGGGGCACAAGACGCTGGAAACCGTCTCGCTGCTCAACTACGCGCTGCCCGGCACCGTGGTGGGCATCGCCTACATCGTGGCCTTCAACGACAAGCCCATCGTCCTGACAGGCACCGTCTCCATCCTGGTCTCGTCCTACGTGTTCCGCTACTCCTCGGCGGGCATCAGAAACGTCATCGCGGCCCTGCAGCAGATCGACCCATCCATCGAAGAAGCGTCGGCCAGCCTCGGCGCGTCGGCGGCGCGGACTTTCAGGAAGGTCACGCTGCCCCTCGTGCTCCCCGCCGTGCTCGCGGGAATGCGCTACCTGTTCATCCACTCCATGACCGCCATCAGCGCCACCATCTTCCTCGTGTCGGTGCGCTGGAGCCTGATCACCACGCGCATCCTGGAGTGCATGACCGAGCTGCAGTTCGCTCAGGCCTGCGCCTTTTCAATCGTGCTCATCCTGCTGGTCTTCATCGCCTCGGGCGTCATGGCCCTTATCGCCCGGCTTCTGTGCCGCACAGGCAACTCTGGAGGAGGAATCCGCTAATGTCCATTTCACTCAGTCTCAAGGACGTCAATAAAAACTTCATCAAGGACGGCGAGAAGTTCACCGCCGTCGACCACGTGAGCCTGGCCGTCACACCCGGCGAGTTTTTGACCTTCCTCGGCCCCTCGGGCTGCGGCAAAACCACCACGCTGCGCATGATCGCCGGCTTCGAGGTGCCCACGTCAGGCGCCATCCTCATGGAAGACGAGGACATCACCTACAAGCCCGCCAACGAGCGGAACATCGGCTTTGTGTTCCAGAACTACGCACTGTTCCCCCACATGAAGATCTTCGAAAACGTGGCCTACGGCCTCCGCGTCCGCGGCGAAAGCGGAAGCGACGTCGCCCGGAAGGTCCGCGAGGCCCTCGCCATGGTGGGCCTCGAAAAAGCCGAAGAACACTATCCCAACCAGCTTTCGGGCGGCGAACAGCAGCGCGTGGCCCTGGCCCGCGTTCTGGTGCTGCGCCCCAGGCTGCTGCTGATGGACGAGCCTCTGTCCAACCTGGACGCCAAGCTGCGGATCCACATGCGCGCCGAAATCCGCCGCATCCAGCAGGACCTGTCGCTGACCTGCCTCTACGTCACCCACGACCAGAAAGAGGCGCTCACCATGTCGGACCGCATCATGGTCATGAACCGCGGCCACATCGAACAGGTAGGCACGCCCATGGACATTTACGCCGACCCGTCCACGGCCTTCGTGGCCGACTTTATCGGCCAGGCCAACCTGATCCCCGGCCGCCTGGCCTCCGCCGACGGCAATTTCGGCGTCTTCGAGGCGTCGAGCTGCCTGGTGCGCGCGCGCCTGGGCAGGCAGAACCCGCCCACCGTCGGCGCCGAAGCCCTTCTGATCGTCCGCCCGGAAAACTTCAGGCTGGACGGCGGCGGCAACAGCCTGCCCGTGACGGTGGCCAACTGCCTTTTCGAGGGCGACCGCATCGACTACCACGTGAAACTGGCCGAGGGCGGCCACGACGGCGTCCTCAGCATGTCCGTGCCCTTTTTGCCCGGAACCGCCATGGTCCCCCGCGGCACGGCCGCCCGCGCGTCCTTCCAGCCCGAGGGCGCCGTGATCATCGCGAAATAGGGGGAGGCGCATCACCGTGCTGTTCAAAGACCTGTCGATGATCGACGAGAACATGCAGCTGAGACATCACGCCTACCTGGGCACCATCGGCGACAGAATCGCCTATATCGGCCCCTCCATGCCGGAAGACCCCGAACGCTTCGGCCCGGCCTACGCGGAGCCCCGGAACAAGCTGCTGATACCCGCTTTCGTGAACGCCCACACCCACATGCCCATGTACCTGCTGCGGGGCTACGCGGAAAACAGGGCCCTTTCGGACTGGCTCAACAAGGTGATTTTCCCCTTCGAGGCGAAGCTGAACGCCGGCGACGTCTACGCCGCAACCATGCTCAGCGCCGCGGAGCTGCTCCGCTTCGGCTGCGTCTCCGCGACGGAAATGTACTACTTCGGCGACAGCCTCGGACAGGCTTTTATGGACAGCGGCCTGAAGGGCAACATCTCGCTGGCCTGCGTCTGCTTCGACGACCGGAGCTACGGCGAACTGCCCGTCTGCCGGGAAACCCTGGAGACCTACAAAAATTTCCACAACGCCGGCAGCGGGCGCGTCAAAGTCGACTTCGCCCTCCACGCCGAGTACACTTCCACCGAAAAAGCCGCCCGCGGGCTCGCCGAGACGGCCGCTGAAAAGGGGGCGCGGATCCAGGTCCACGCGGCCGAGACGGCCGGCGAAACCGAGGGCTGCCGCGCCCGCCGCGGCGGCAGAAGCCCCGTGCGCTACCTGGCCGACTGCGGGATTTTCGACGTGCCCGCCACGGCGGCCCACTGCGTTTACGTGGACGGAGAGGACATGGCGATCCTCAAAAACAAGGGCGTCACCGTGGCCGCCTGTCCCGCCAGCAACCTCAAGCTCGCCAGCGGGGTCTGCCCCGCCGTGAAACTGAGCGAGGCCGGCGTCGGCGTGGCGATCGGCACCGACAGCGCCGCCAGCAACAACAAGCTGGACATGCAGTCCGAGATGCGGCTCTTCTCCCTGGTCCACAAGGGCTTTTCGGGCGACCCGACGGCGGTCACGCCGGCGCAGGCCCTCTACGCCGCCACCCGGGCCGGCGCGCTGGCCCAGGGACGGGAGGACTGCGGCCTGCTCAAGGAAGGCTTCAAGGCCGACATCGCCGTTTTCGACGTGGACCAGGTCTACATGCGGCCCCAGCATCACCTGCTGAACAACCTGGTCTACTCCGCCTGCGGCGGCGACGTCTGCATGACCATGGCCGACGGCAGAGTGCTCTACGAGAAGGGGCGCTTCGCCACCATCGACGTGGAAAAGCTGACCGCCCTGGCGGAACGTTCCTGCGCCCGGATCCAATCGGAGCTCGCGGGGAAATGACCAAAGAGGCGGGGGAAAAATGTTCCACGTGGAACATTTTTCCCCCGCCTCCCGCTTTGCATGGGTAACGTGAAAGGGAAGCCGCGGCAGCCGCCGCGGCTTCCCTTTCACGTTCAATGTGCTTAATGTGGGATCGAAGATCAAAGTCAAAGGATTTCAACACAAAGGCGCAAAGGGCGCAAAGGAGAAACAAAACCCCAATTATTAATAAAAAACGAATTAACCTAATGATAATTTATGTGTTTTGATTGATTTTGCGGTTCTAAAAGCCTTTCAAGGTTTTCCTTTGCGAAGCTTTGCGCCCATTGCGTTGAAATCTTTTGACGCGGCTCTTCGATTTGAAATTAAGCACTTCAATGGGAAATAAGCATAATCCCACTTTTCCTTATTTCTTCTTCAATTCAGACAAAATATATTCATTTCGTTATGAGCTATCTTATCTGTTCAATTCACATCGTCAAAGAAATGTATACAAAACATTCTTCAAACGCAGTATAAAATACGCTTCACAACCCTGTTCATATGTGATAGAATGCAGCCATATCATGAAATAGAATCCAAACAAAAGGAGGACTTTTTTTATGCCGGCAGCCCAGAGAGCGCTTCAGGAAACAAGGTCCTCCTCGAAGAGGACAGGACAGGACAGGACAGG
>SFDM01000065.1 GCA_004558205.1 Pyramidobacter piscolens | reverse complement strand
GATCGGCCTGTTCTCCATTCCCCAGGTATTTCGCTTGATAGAGAAGGACGAAGAGGCTGCGGAACGTATTGGCACCTTTAAGGACAGCGTGATTCGCCCCTGGTCTGAACTGAAAATGCTGATGCCGACGATCCTGCGTTCCAGTTTTATCGGCGTGTTTACGGGCATTATCCCCGGTACGGGCGGCGACACTGCTTGCTGGTTCTCTTATAATGAGGCGAAGCGTTTCTACAAGCCGGGCAGCAGCAAGTACGATTTCGGCAATGGCAACCCCTTCGGCGTGGCGGCTCCAGAGGCGTCGAACAACGCGGTGGTCGGCGGCGCCCTGGTTCCGACGATCACTTTGGGAATTCCCGGCAGCTCCGCCACGGCGGTGCTTCTGGGCGGCCTGATGATTCACGGTATCATGCCCGGGCCGAGCCTGATGACGGAGTATGCTGACGTGACCTACACGCTGCTGTGGGCGGTGCTGTTTTCGAACTTCGTGATGCTGCTGGAGGGAATTTTCTTCACGCGGTTGTGCATTTCCGTCACGAAGATCAGCAACAGGATCCTGGCCGTGGCGATTGTGATCCTGTGCGTGATCGGCGCTTTCGCGATCAACAACAATTTCTTCGACGTCGGGCTGATGTTCTGCTTCGGCGTGGTGGGCTATTTCATGGATAAGCTCAAGATTCCCGTTGCTCCTCTGGTGGTGGGCCTGATCCTGGGGCACATGCTGGACGTAAGCCTCCATCAGTCGCTGTTGATTAGCGGCGGCAGCTGGATGGTCTTTTTGACCAACCCGATCTCGGCGGTCCTTCTGGCGCTGGCGGCGCTGTCGCTGGTGCAGTCTACGCCCTGGTATGCCGGTTGGAAGAAAAAGCGCCAGGCAAAAAAAGCCGGTATTTAGTTCTTGTTTTACCGTAATTTTCCTGCGATAATCCAATCAGCCTGTGGCGGAACACCATTATTTGAAAAAAGGGTGTGGTCTCAATGTCTTTCATAGATGAATTATTGGCTCCCGTTCAGATTCCCCGCTTTGTCAAAGTGCGTCAGAACTTCCTCCGTCCTCGGGTAGCCGATCCGGCAGCGGAGTTGATTTCTAAGCTTGAAGCCGGGCATTACCTTGACGCCGTCAAGCCGGGGCAAAACATCGCCATTACGGCGGGCAGCCGCGGCATTACCAATATGGCCCTGCTGCATAAGACGCTTGTGAGCGAAGTGAAAAAACGCGGCGGCGTTCCTTTCCTGTTCCCCGCCATGGGCAGCCACGGCGGCGCCACGGCCGAAGGACAGAAGGCCATGCTCGAAGGCATGGGGATTACGGAGGAATACGTGGGCGCTCCGATCCGGGCGACCATGGAGACGGTCCAGATCGGTGAGTCCGCCACGGGGCGTCCCGTGTACCTTGACAAGTATGCGAACGAAGCCGACGGCATTATCGTGATCAACCGCATTAAGCCTCACACTGGTTTTCGCGGCAAGGTGGAAAGCGGCCTCTGCAAAATGTGCACCATCGGCATGGGCAAACAGCGCGGCGCCGATTTCTGCCACGCCGAGGGGTTTGGCCGCATGGCGGAAAACGTTCCCGCCATCGCCGCGGTCACTCTGGCGAAGAAGAATATCCTCTGCGCCGTGGGCCTGATCGAGAACGCCTATCACGAAACGGCCCAGCTGGAAGTCCTGCATAAAAATGAAGTGCTGGACAGGGAACCGGCCCTGTTGAAACGAGCCTGGGAGCTGATGGCCAAGTTGCTCTTCGACGAGCTTGACGTGCTGATTATGGACGAGATCGGGAAAAACATCTCCGGCACGGGGTTTGATACCAATGTGGTGGGGCGCTATAACACGCCCTACGCCTCGGGCGGCCCGAAGATCACGCGCGTGACGGCGCTGGATATCTCCGAGGCGTCTCACGGCAACGGCAACGGCCTTGGCATGCTGGACATGACGACCATGCGGGCCTATAAAAAATTCGATTTTGACCAGACCTACCCAAACAGTCTGACCTCTACGGTGCCTTTAACTGTCAAGATCCCCATGGTGCTCAAAAACGACCGTCAGGCTATCCAGGGCTGCATCAAGACCAGCAACGTGATGGACCGTTCTGCACTGCGCATGGTGCGTATCAAGAACACCCTGTCGCTGACCGATATTGAGGCTTCGGAAGCGTTGATTCCTTTGATCCAGGCACATCCTCATCTGGAGCTGGCGGGCGGTCCCTTTGACCTGCCCTTTGACGGCGAAGGGAACCTGTTTTGAGGGTTTTGTTCCACGTGGAACATTTTTATGGAGCGTGAAAAAATATGCTGAGAAAAAGTCTGCAAATCAATCCGGCCGACAGCGTCAGAATGGTGCTTGAAGACAGTTTCAAGGGCGACCAGATCGAGACCGCCGAAGGCCCCGTGACGCTGCTTGAGGACGTGGAGTTCGCCCACAAAGTGGCGGTCAGGGATTTGAAAGCCGGCGACCCCGTGATCAAATACGGCGAAGAGATCGGCCGCATGATGACCGACGCGCCCAAGGGAACCTGGATCCACAATCACAACATGTCCTGCGAGCGTGGGACCAAGTAGGAGGAAAACGGTATGACACTGACCTTTAACGGATACCGCCGCGTCGACGGGACCGTGGGCGTGAGAAACTACCTCGCCATCATCCCTTCGGTCTTCTGCGCCAACAGGACCGTGGAGAGAATCGCCGCGCAGCTGCCCGGCGCCGTCCCATTGCGCCACGCCGTGGGCTGTTCCCAGGTGGGACTGGACCTGGAGCTGACCGCCCGGACGCTGAAAGCCATGGGCACCCATCCCAACGTGGGCGCCGTGATCGTGGTCGGCCTTGGCTGCGAGCGCTTTCCCCCACGGGAACTTGAAGCGGCGGTGAAAGCCAGCGGACGCCCCGTGGCCTGTTTCATCATCCAGGAAGAGGGCGGCACCACCAATACGATCGAGCGTGCCGTGGCGGCGGGGAAGAAGTTCCTGGCGCAGCTGGCGGCCATGAAGCGCGAGGCCTGCCCCGTGAGCGCCCTCCTCGTGGGCACCAAGTGCGGCGGCACCGACGCCACCAGCGGCCTGGCGGCCAACCCAGCCGTGGGCGAGATGGCCGACCGTTTGATCGCACAGGGCGGCAGCGCTATCCTGAGCGAGCTGAACGAGCTGCTGGGCACCGAACACATTCTGGCGCGCCGCGCCGTGAATGAAGAGGTGGCCCGTAAGGTCTATTCGGCGATTTACGAGATAGAAGACGTGCTGAGAAGCGGCCTCGACATGAGCCTGGGATCCAAGCGGAACCAGCTCATATCCCCCGGCAACGCCGACGGCGGCGTCAGCTCTATCGTCGAAAAGGCCCTGGGCGGCGTCCACAAGTCGGGCACCAGCCCGCTGGTGGACGTGATCGACTACGCCACGCCGCCTGAAAAGGGCAAGCACGGCCTTTTCCTGATGAAGTACGAAAGCCACGACGGCGAAGTGGTCACGGGCATGATCGGCTGCGGCGCCCAGATCGTGGCCTTCACCACGGGGCGCGGAACCCCCGCGGGGCACCCTCTCGCGCCGGTCATCAAGGTGACGGGCAACCAAAAGACCTATAACTTCATGAAGGAACTCTTCGATTTCGACGCCAGCGGCATCATCTCCGAGGGTGTCAGCGTGAAGGAAGAGGGACAGAACCTCCTGGACCTGGTGATCCGCGTGGCCAACGGAGAGCTGACCAGCGCCGAGAAGGTGGGCGGCGACGAGCTGTTCTGCGTGGCGCGCCGCCACGGCTATCATAGAAAAAGCCCCGAAGAGCTGATGGCTCACTGCGGGTGCCGGTAAAAATTACCCCGAGCTGCAACGCAAAAAGCGGGGGAAGGAGAAAATGTTCCACGTGGAACATTTTCTCCTTCCCCCGCTTTTACTTTTTCCTGGAGGGCTCCTGTAATTGCCGCGTTTTGTGTGCATAGAACACCTTGGGGTATATTGGTCGGAAGCAGGATTAATACTAATTCGCATTCAACGTGCTTAATGCTAGACTGAAGATCAAAGTCAAAGGATTTCAACGCAAAGGCTGAAGAGAAAGGGCACAAAGGACGCAAAGGAAAAATAAACCCTAAGTTGTTAATTAAAAAACGAATTACTGTAATGATAATTTATGTATTTTGATTGATTTAGCGGTTCTAAAAGTCTTTCAAGGTTTTCCTTTGCGAACCTTTGCATCTTTTGCGTTGAAATATTTTGACGTGGCTTTTCGATTTGGTATTAAGTACGTCAATGGAGGGGTGGTATAAAGGTTTGAATCGCTGAAAAATAAGAGGCGCCGAGAGGCACAGGGAAAAGGCTGGCGCTTTTAGAACGCCGGTATCTGATCAAGTCCGCAAATTTCCTTTAGGCGAGCGAGTCTTTAATCAATCTGTCGTTTTCCTTTGCGTTTTTCGCACCCTTGACGTTCGAATCTTTTGACGCGGTTTTTAAAAGGCCCATCTGCCGTATCATACAGGCTGCCGGGCAATCACAGGCCCTCCTGTTCTATGACCCTGAAGGCGGCCTGCGGCGCGAGTTTCTTTATCATCATCTCGAAAGCGGGAGCCTGCGAGACGGCGGCGCTCGAGCTTTCGGCGAGGACGGCTTCGGCGATGGGATCCTCGTGGGCGCCGGCCAGGCTGCGGATGATCAGGGCCGTCTGCAGAGGCGTCAGCGTGGGATTGTAGGCGCTGCTTTCGGCCAGAGAGCCGCAGAAGACCCGGCCTGAGGCGCAGCGCAGCGCGGCGCCGCTGGGGCTGCGGGTATAGGGGCTGTAGCTTTTCAGCGCCGCCGCGCAGGCCAGGTCGGCCAGCCTGTCGCCGCATGGACGGAGCGACGAGAGATCCTGCTTACCCAGAAGGCCGCCTTGCGCTTCCTTTTCCAGGCGAAAAGCTTCGGGCAGCAGCTCCTCAAGGGACGTCAGCCTGCTGCCGATCAGGACGGGCAGCGGCGTTCCCAGCTCTAACAGGAACTGGCGGCAGTATCCGCAGGGCGCGGCGGATACCGCGAGGCACAGGATCCGTGTTTCGCCGTTCTGGCGCGCGTTGATCAGGGCCGCCTGTTCGGCGTGGACGGTGAAGTTCAGCGGCAGTCCCGGAAATTCCATATTGGCTCCAAGCCAAACCCGTCCCGATTCGCCCAGAGCCGCGGCTCCGACGGGGAAATGGCTGACGGGCGTCCGCGCGAAGGTCTGCGCCTCGGGGAGAAGGTCTCTCAGCGCCGACAAAATTTCATCGCCGTCCCGCTCCAGGCCGATGGCCCTGACGGCGGGGAAGCTGACGCCGGCGCTGCGGTCGGGCTTGCGGGACTGCTCAAAGAAAGCGGTCATGTCTTTTTTTCCTCCTCATAGTAAAATGTTAAATTTAGAGAATGGCTGAATATCGTGCATTCATGGGCCGAAGCGCGGGAGTCCTGGCACAGGGACAGGCGCGCCCGTTGGAGCTTGTCACTGTCCCCGCTTTACGGACCTCTTCCCGGTGCGTTTCCTCCGTGCTGATCTGGCGTTGCGTGAGTATAAAGCAGGCCTGCCGGAAAACCTTTTGCCGCCGGAGCCGCCGCGTGGTACACTTAGGGCGGCGCCGATTCAGCGCGTCCGCCGCAGCGCGGTCTTCCGGCAATCCCTCCGTGCCGGCCGTTTTTTTGCGCGCGGAACCGGCGCGTCCATAAGAACATATGCGGAGAAAGACAGGGTGAACCATGAATCTCTACGGCGTCGAAATCGAACTGATACGCAAGCCTATCAAGAATATCTACCTCTCGGTGCGTCCCGGCGGGCAGGTGCGGATCACGGCTCCCTCGCGGCTCAGCGTCCGCGACCTGGACTATTTTGTGGCGGAAAAGCTGGAATGGATCAAAAAGCAGCTGGCCCTGATGGCCCAGCGCCCCGAGGAGTCCCAAGCCGCGCCGGAGTACCGGACTGGCGAGGAGCACCTCCTGTGGGGCCGCCGCCTGCCGCTGGAGCTGATCCAGTCGCCGCGGCTGAAAGCCGAGCTTGCGGACGGAAAGATCCTTCTGTCGGCCCCCCGTGGCAGTTCTGCCGAGGAGCGCCGCCAGCTCCTCGAATCCTTCTGCCGCTCCCAGCTCCGTGCTGCCCTGCCGCGGCTGCTTGAAAAATGGCAGCCGGCCGTAGGCGCCAGATGTTCGGGCTGGCAGATTCGGGACATGAAAAGCCGCTGGGGCAGCTGCAACGTGAGGACGGGAAAGCTCTGCTTCAACCTCAGGCTGGTGCAGAAACCGCCGCGTTGTCTGGAATACGTGGTAGTTCACGAGCTGTGCCACCTGCACGTCCCCAACCACTCGCCCCGTTTTTGGGCCTTGGTGGCCGCCCAGCTGCCCGACTGGAAAGCGCGCCGGGCCGAGACGAACGGCGCCCTACAGGAAGAGGTGGAGCGTCAGGTTCATCCAGAACAGCGTGGTGACCATGGCCAGCAGCGTTGACGAGGCGATCATCAGCGCCGCGTAGTCGCTGTCCATGCCCATCCCCTGGGCGAGGATATAGCAGTTGAAAGCCGGCGAGATCGACGAAGCGACGACCGCCACCTGCATCAGTGCAGGATTGCCGCTGAGCGGAAACAGCAGGAAGGCCGCCATGATGATAGCCGGATGGATGAAGAGCTTCATGAGCAGGTCGCTCCAGGCCAGCCGGACATCCTGAAGCAGGCGTTCGGGGGCTAGTGCCGCGCCGATGACGATCAGCGCCATGCCGTTGCTGCAGTTGGCCAGCACCTGAATAACCTGTATGCTCCAGCGTGGGATGGCGGGTGTCCAGCCCATGGCCCCGATGACGATGCCGCTGACGCCGGCGATCAGGATGGGATTTTTCAGCGTGTTCAGCAGGGCCTTTTTTATGGACTGGTGGTCAAGCTTGCCGCTGAGCGCCAGCTGCGCGCAGATCAGGGGAACCACGTTGAAAAAGGGCGTGCATATAGCCACGTAGATCAGCATGGCCTCTGTCCCGGGCGCGCCGAGCCACAGCGTGATCACCGGAAGGCCGATGAAGATCACGTTGGGGCGCGCGTCCATGAGCATCGCCACGGCGCGGCGCTCTCTGCTGATCCTGCGCCGTCCCGAGATCACCCACGCGAGGGCCAGCGTTACCACGTAGCCTCCCAGCAGCACCGCGGCGAAGCTCCAGCCGTGAAGCGTGCCGGAGTCGAAGCCCAGCCCCGCTTTAAAGAACCCCACTGGCATCAGCAGGCTGAACAAAAGGGCGTTCAAGTCCTTCAATCCCTGCGGCGTCAGCTTTCCGCTCCGCTTCATAAACCAGCCGAGCCCCATGACGATAAAAATAACCAGATTCGTTGTAAAACCCTGCATAGGAACACCTCCCATTTCTTGCGTCAGAGCGTACCACTTTCTGAAAAAAATTGGAATAGGCAGGGCATTTTTTTTGCGGCCCCCAGGAGGAAAGGCGTCCCGCCGAAATTCCGGAGATTGGCCGCGGCCACTTTTTGACGGCATAAAGAAGAAGGGACTCCCGAAAGGGAGTCCCTTCTTCTTTATGGACAAATCCGCGCGCGTTCTTTTAAATCTCGATCAGCGCGGCGATCTTCCGCGCTAGGTCTTCAAAGTCGGCCCTCGCGCTCTTCACGGCGTTCACGTGGGTTCCCAGCGCCCCGTCGGCGCTGGTCAGGCAGAAAATGGGCTTGTGGTGTTCCTGGGCCATGGGGATCAGGCTCCTGAAATGGCGCACCGTGCCCAGGCAG
>SFDM01000017.1 GCA_004558205.1 Pyramidobacter piscolens | reverse complement strand
GGGGGATAGCTCGTGAATGCTGGTATGTATCAATGTACCTCGAACGAGAAGCCCCCGCTTCTGCCGCCTGAAGGCGCTCAGCGGCGGGAGCAGGTCACTGGATTGATACAGAACTCTCAAGAGGCGGGGATGCAGAAAATGGGTGAGAAAATTCTTGTAGGCATCAGCGGCGGAGTGGACAGCACGCTTTCGGCGCTGCGTTTAAAGGATCAGGGTTACGACGTGACGGCGGTGCATCTGGTCATGAAAGACTCTCAGGACGAGCTTGACAAAGCGCGCATGACGGCCCTGGAGCAAATCTACGGCATCGCCGTGCGCTATCGGGACTGTCGGCAGCGTTTTGACGAAAAGGTGATACAGCCCTTTTTGGAAGCCTATCGCGAAGGCGCCACACCCAATCCCTGCGTGATCTGCAATGAATGCGTCAAAATCTGGGGGCTGATGGAGGAGGCCGACCGTCTGGGCATCGAAAAGGTCGCCACCGGACATTATGCCAGGACGGTCTCCGTGCCCGGAGGCTGGGCCATTGCCCGCGCCCGATCGAAAAAGGATCAGAGCTACATGCTTTACAGGCTGCCGCCGGAGTGGATCGCCCGCCTTGTTTTTCCGCTTCATGACGACGAAAAAGACCATGTCAGGGACGAGACGGCGGCGCGCCTTCATTCGGCGGAACTTTCAAAGGGAGACAGCCAGGATATCTGCTTTCTCGGCCAGCAGAGCCTGGAGCGCTTTCTGCGCGGCCGTCTGGGATCGGGCGAACTGCCGCCGGGGCCTATGGTCAGCGTGGAAGGGCGGGTCCTTGGGGGTCATCGGGGACTGGCCCTGTACACAGAGGGGCAGAGGAAGGGGCTGGGGTTGTCGGACGGCCCGTGGTTCGTCAGGGAGAAGGACCGTCCCGGCAACCGGCTCGTGCTCGAGCATGGCTGCGAGAGCGGCGTCAGGAGAATCCTTTTTGGAAAGGCGAACTGGCAGCAGAGCGTAAAAATTGGTGAAATATATAACGTGCAATATCGCTACAGATGTGCTCCTGTTTCCGCAAATCTGGTAAGATATAGCGACGGCGCGGGAGAAGCGGAACTGCTTCTCCCCGCCGGGGGAGTGGCCCTCGGCCAGTCGCTGGTTTTTTATGACGGCGACGTGCTTTTGGGTGGGGGGATCATAACATCGGCTCAATAACAGGAGGAAGAGCATGAAGACAGGGGCCCATAAATTAACGGCGGCACAGGTCCGCAGAAGGACAGATCCAAAGGTGCTGCGCTGCTCCACCTCGGCTGAATTGGAAGAGCTCAGCAATTTCATTGGACAGGAACGGGCCATTCGATCCATCGATTTCGGTCTTTCGGTGGAGAGCAGAGATTATAACATCTTTGTGGTGGGCGTTCAGGGCAGCGGCCGTACGAGCTACGCCCTGAAAAGCGTCCGTGAGCGCGCCGCAAAAATGAAAGCGCCCAGCGACTGGATTTACGTCAACAACTTTGACGATCCGTCGACGCCCATCGCGATCGACTTGCCCGCGGGGCAGGCGAAAATTGTCGAGACTGCTTTCAGCAAGCTGATCGACGAGCTGAAATCGGTGATCAGCGGCGCCTTTGAGAAAAGCAGCTATGAAGACGCCAAGGCGCAGGAGATCAGCGCTTTTCAGGACAGTATCACCGAGACCATGAACCAGGTGCGCGAGGCCGCCGAAAAGGACGGCTTTCTCGTAAAACGCACGCCCCAGGGTTTTGTGAATATTCCCCTGAAGGAGGTCAAGGGCGAAAACGGCGAGACTGATATGAAGGAGCTGCAGACCGATGAGTTCGAAGCCCTTCCTGAGGCCGAGAAAAAACGCCTGAAGAGCATCTCCGATTCGGTGACTTCCAAGACGTTGGAGGCGCTGCGCCTGATCCGCGAGAAGGAGCGGTCTCTGAAAGGCAAGCTCTCGGAGATGGAAGCCGAAATCTGCCGTACCGCCATTAAGCCCTATATGGACGAAGTGCGCGACAAGTACGGCTGCGCCGAAAAGTTCAAGGCCTGGATCGACTCCATGGAACGGCAGATCATCTCCAGTTTCGGCATTTTCATCGCGGCTTCCCGGGAAGAGGGGGCGGACGTGGATTTCACGCCCTACACGATCAACGTGCTCGTCAGCAACGACCCCGAAGGCGGAGCCCCCGTGGTGTGGGAGACTAACCCCACTTTTTACAACATCTCGGGCAAAATGGAGTATGAAAGCCGCCAGGGCTATTATTATACGGACTTTACGCACATCGTCAGCGGGGCGCTCCACAAGGCCAACGGAGGTTTCCTGGTCATCGACGCGGAAGAGCTCTTGCGCAATTTCATGTCCTATGACCTGCTCAAAAGGGTGCTGCGCTTGGGCAGCATCACTGTGGAGAACCTTGCCGACCAATTCGGCGTGATGCCCGTTTCGGCCCCGCGCCCAGAGCCCATCCCCATCAATACGAAGGTCATTCTGGTCGGCAGCCACTATATCTACTATCTGCTTCAGGAATACGACAGGGATTTTCAGAAGTTCTTCAAGCTGGTGGCCGAGTTTGATTATGAAATGCCCCGCACGCCTGAAAACGAGTGGGAGCTGGCCCGTTTCGTCAAGACCATAGCGGAGAAAAAGGGCTGCCTGCCTTTCAATAAAAAAGCGCTGGCCGAATTCGTTGAATGCGCCTCCCGCCTTGCGGACGACCAGGACAAGCTGTCCACGCAGTTCAACAAGCTTCAGGAGTACGTCGTCGAAGCGTCGGTCTGGGCGCGGCGCGACGGCGCGCGAGTGGTGGACAGCAAGCACGTCCAGCAGGCTATTCAGGAGAAGAGCTACCGCTCGAGCCTGACCGAAGAGAAGATCCGCCAGGCCTTCGCGGAGAACATCGTCAGGATCGACACCGAGGGCTCTGCCGTGGGGCAGATCAACGGCCTCGCCGTTGTGAGCTTTGCCGAGGTTTCCTTCGGGCACCCCACGCGGATTACGGCCAATACCTTTATGGGGCAGGAGGGCGTCATCAATATTGAACGTGAAACCGATATGGCCGGCCCCATTCACAACAAGGGGCTGTTGACGCTCAGCAGCTATCTGGGCAGAATCTACGCTCAGGATCAGCCTTTGACCCTCTCAGCGCGGCTTGCCTTCGAACAGAATTACGGAGGCATCGACGGCGACAGCGCTTCCTCCACGGAGCTGTACTGCCTGCTTTCGTCCCTGGCTGAGGTGCCGATCGCGCAGAACATCGCCGTTACCGGTTCGGTGGATCAGTTTGGCAACATCCAGCCTATCGGCGGCGTCAACGAGAAGATCGAGGGCTTTTTCAGCTACTGCCTCGAGCGCGGCCTCACGGGAACCCAGGGCGTCATGATTCCCTGGCAGAACGAGCGCCATTTGATGCTCAACCACGACGTGGTAGAAGCCATCAGGAAAAAACAGTTTCATGTCTGGTCCGTGAAGACCATCGACGAGGGAATCACGCTTTTGACGGGCGTGCCTGCCGGAAAGCCTTCGCCGAAGGGAACCTACCCGGCGGGCACCATTCACGGCAAGGTTATGGCAAAACTGAAACGCTGGATTGAAAAGAGCGTAAGCATGAACGAGGCGAAGAATATGAAGCGGAAAAAGAACAAAACGGCGCTTCCGGAAACGGAGGACCCCGAATGAGCAGAGCCAGCGTTGAAAAGGCGCCTCAGCCCGTGAAAATGGAGACTCCTCCCATTTCGCTGGTGCTCGACGTGCTGGAGCAGCTGTGGAAGCAGGAGTCGCAGCCGGCTCAGAAGGCCTTTGACGAACCCCTGGACGGCCTTATCATGACTGTGCTGTCCCAGAACACCAACGACAGAAACCGCGATATGGCCTATGAACGCCTGCGGTCACAGTACGGCCCCTGGGAGCGCATCGCCCTTTTGTCTCAGGGCGACGTGGCGGAGGCCATCAAACAGGCTGGAATCTGCAACAACAAGGCGGCGACGATCCTGCGCGTTTTGGGGCAGGTCAAGGAGCGTTTCGGAGCTTATTCGCTGAAGTCGCTGAAAGAATCCACTCCTGCGGAAGCCTGGGATTTTATGACGGGGATTCAGGGCGTGGGGCCTAAAACGGCGGCCTGTGTGCTGGCTTTCGACCTGGGCTTTCCCGCCTTTCCCGTGGACACCCATGTGGCCCGCATCTCGAAGCGGCTCCATTGGGCCGAGGAAAAGGAATCTCCCGCTGAAATCCAGGCGCGTCTGGAGAAACTGGTGCCCGACAGCCGGAAGTGCGGAGGCCATTTGAACATCATCCAGCATGGCAAGCACATCTGCCGCGCCAGAAACCCCAAGTGCGGCGAATGTCCTCTGCGCGGATTCTGCCCGTCCAGCGAAGCCTGATTTCCCGATTTTACGAGAGCTCTGCCCCGCAGGGCTCTCTTTTTCATGCCCATGGCTTGCCGGCGCGTGGTAGAATAGTAAAATAGATCCGTGGAAATAAGAACGGGCGGAAGGGGGAGCGGCGGCATGGAAGATTTTTTGAAGGAATTGAACGACGCCCAGAGGCAGGCCGTGACGCTGACGGAAGGTTCCGTGCGCGTTATCGCCGGCGCGGGCACCGGCAAGACCCGCGCTCTGATTCACCGTTTTTGCTATCTCGTGTCCGCCTTGGGCATCTCGCCGCGGAATATCCTGTGCGTCACCTTCACCAACCGCGCCGCGAACGAGATGAAACTCCGAATCCGCCGGGCGCTGGGGGACTGCGACCTCGGCTTTATCTGCACGTTTCACGCCTTCTGCGTGCAGCTGCTGAAGGAGGAAATATACCGCCTCAACTTCCCTAAGAACTTTGTCATCCTCGACGTGGAGGACGAAAAACAGATCCTCTCCAGAATTTTTGAGGAGATGAAGCTTTCGCTCCGCGAGACGTCCATCCGAAAGGTGATCGACGACGTGCTCGAGGCGAAAAAAATGACGCAGAGCTATATGAACGACCTGTGCTTTTGCGGCGCCGACGAGCTCATGAAAAGGGCCCGGCTGGCCGTTGGCAGGGACGAAGCCATCTTTTTGCGCTACCTCTATGAACAGAAAAAATGCTATGGCTGCGATTTCAACGACCTGATCAATTTCGCCCTCTACATTCTGGAGCATCACGAGGACGCCCGCCTGAAATGGCAGCGGCGCATGCAGTACGTGATGGTGGACGAGTTTCAGGATGTGAGCGGGAAACAGTATGAAATCGCTCGTATTCTGAGCGCCCTTCACGGCAACCTCTTTGTGGTCGGGGACCCAGACCAGACGATCTATTTCTGGCGCGGCGCTCACGTGGAGATGATCTTGGATTTTGAAAAGGCCCACCCCGGGGCGCGCACCGTTTCAGTGCTGACCAACTATCGTTCGACGCCGGAAATACTGGCGGCCGCAAATTGCCTGATCAGCAAAAATACGCTGCGCTTTTCAAAATCGCTGACCGCCGTCAGGCCGAGCGGCCCCAAGCCGCTCTACTTCCACGCGAAGAACGAGCAGGAAGAGGCGCGCTGGATCTGCAAAAATATCGCCGCCCAGCGGGAGAGCGGCGTTTCCCTGAAAGACATGGCCGTGCTCTACCGCGCCCATTACCTGACGCGCTTTCTCGAGGAGTGTTTTATCGAAAACCGCCTGCCTTACAAGATCTATAGCGGCGTCGAATTTTACGGCCGGAGAGAGATCAAGGACGCGGTCTGCTATCTGCGCATGCTTACGGCCGCCGACGACATCGCCTTTGAGCGCACCGTCAACAGGCCGTCGCGCAAGATCGGCAAAGTGAAGATGGCTCTTCTTCGGAAGGCGGCCGCCGGCGAGAACGTCACGCTTTATGAAGCTCTGAAAAAGGCCTCAGACGCGCCCTTTTTGCGGGGAACGGGCGCCAGGCGCTATATCGCGGTCATCGAGCATCTCCGGGAATCCCTCGGCACGATGAAACTTGGCGATTTGCTTCAGACTCTGCTGGATTTGAGCGGTTACGAGGAGATGCTGTGCCGCGAAGGCGATCAAGAGCGTCTGGACAACATGGCCGAGTTTAAAAGGTCGGTGGCCAAGGCGGAGCAGGATGAACTGTCGCTGCCTGATTTCCTCGACCGCGTCGCCCTGTTCAGCAATACCGATCAGGAAGAGCGGGACGCGGTCAAGCTGATGACCGTCCACGCCGCTAAAGGCAATGAATTTTCCTGCGTGTTCCTCTGCGGATTCAGCGAGGGCATTTTTCCAAGCCGGAAAATAGACACGCCCGAAGAGATGGAGGAGGAGCGCCGCCTCGCCTACGTCGCCATGACCCGCGCCATGGACCGCCTTTATATCAGCGACTCTGCCGGCATGTCCAACGACAACCTGTTTAAATATCCGTCGCGCTTCCTTTTCGACGCGGGCGAGGAAAATCTTGACTATGAAAAGCCCTTGGAGCAGGATTTGGCACAAAGCGCTTCCGGCGGTTCGAAAACGCCAGACGAGGCGGCGCGGAGCCTGGGAGCTGCCGAATTCGCCGTGGGGGCTCGGGTCAACCACCGCGTTTTTGGCCAAGGCACGGTCAGGTCGGTCAATAGATCGGAATTTTGCTATGTGATCCAATTCGACGGTATGGCCACAGAACGGAGCCTGAAGTTCGACGCGCCGCTCGCGCTTCTTTGACGCTAATTCAATTCTGCGGAGCCCCTGATCGGTACTTGACAGGCGTGATAGAATAAAAATAAAGGAGGAGGTTAATATGACTACCATTGACATGATTTTCAGCAATAAAACAAAAATATCTCTAGCGGAATATCTGAGTTTAAATGCGCAGGAACGAGATAATATCAGCAATGTGGACATTATCCCCCCCCGGTTAGGAGATTCTTCCTTTGGCGCTATGGAAGTAACCTATAAAATGGGGCGCTATGTCATGAAAGACGTGTTCTAATGTCTCCTGATAAGGATAAAACGCCGCCGTTTTCAAGCCCTGCCATTGTCCAGCAAATGGTGGACAATCAGACAAAAGAATTACTGTTGCGCGAGACCGAACTCAAACTTAAAAAAGATCATGAAAGTCATAACTTTGAATTTGCAAAAAAAGCGCTAGAAGCCCAACAGAAAGACCGAAGCGAAGGCCGAAATAAATGGGCTGAAGTTCAAAGATATAGATGGGGTTATGCTCTTGCTTCATTGGTTGTCGTTTTAATCTTTGCCGCTTACGCCATGCATATTGGGAAAGAGGCTATTATCATGGAAGTCGTTAAGGCTGCGTTATTTTATGCAGCCGGGGGAGCAAGCTTCTATTATGTCGGAAAAATCAAAGGCGGCCAACAAAAAGACGAGATGCAAGATAAATAATGACCTCCCCGAAAACGATCAGAAAGAAAATTAGACGGCCAGGGCAAACAAAAAAGTCCTCCGGGCTTTTCTTTTTATCTTGTCAGCCACGATGATCTTAGTTTGGGCTAAAAAACACTAAAAATAGGATATGAAAAGATCCCCTTTCTCTTGTATTGTACAAGGGAAAGGGGATTTTATACAAACAGAATGTATTTAAAAAATTGGTGCTCAGGAGGGGACTCGAACCCCTACGCCTTTTACGGCAGAGGATTTTAAGTCCTCTGTGTCTACCGATTCCACCACCTGAGCTTGACGACCTTTTCTTTAATTTTACCGTAACATCATATCACAGGTGGAAGAGTGGCTCAAGGATTTTTTTACTATTTTTGCCAATGACTGAGTCATTAAGGAATTGGCGTCAAAGAAGCGCGAGCGACGCGTCGAATCTTCTTTATAAAAGCTCATCTTTTTGCCATCTCTATTCCAGAGGTTCTCCCATCTCTAGAACGATCTTGCGAAAGCTTTCAGAAACGCGGTTCAAGTCGGTCACGTCAACCAAAATAGGGATATCGGAGATAGAAAACCCCGCCTTGAGCTTATACAGTACGCCGTCGGGAATCGGTCCGTCTCCTATAATGGCAAGGTCTGAATTTTTTTTGCCGTGCCTTTCACTCTGGAGCCGAAAACGAGCGCCTTGCAGCCGGGAGCGTAAAACTCCAGAATACGCTTTACTTCATGAAGGTCTTCAGGGTCAAGATCAATCATTGTGGGCCTCGAGTTGCGTTAAGAGCTCACAAGCGGCGATAAGAAAAGCTGGAACCAACTTGCAGACCTTTGCCGTCCTGCCTTCATCATAGGTATGGCTGCTGAGGTTGCGGGCCTCATGGAAGGAAAACCACGGTCCCGCGTCGGATATAAGCCCCAACCTCGCCGCGGCTCTGAACAGGTCTTTTTTCCCTCTGTAGTCGTCTGCCTCAATATCGCCCCTGTTTTCTGCAATCCAGCGCTGTATAAACTTCCATGAAAGCTCATAGGAAACCTCAAAAGTCTGGATGACGCCAGCGCGGATGTCCGGTAAAGCGCGCTTTGTTCATCGTCTCCAAGCTCTTCCATTACGGATAGGGCGTCGTTTAGAGCGCCTATGGATTTTTTTAGCGACGTTAGGTCGAGCATTTTCAACTCTCCTTTTATTGCCCTTTGAGATCATCGGAGCAGCCCGCCAGCTAACCAAGACTCGCGTCGAAGAAGTCCTCTATGAGCCTGCCTCCTCATCTGACTCTTTAGTTAGTAAATCACGGCGATAACGGGCTTACAGGGAAAACCCCGCGCGCTTCCTGGATAACCGACAGGCTGGGCGGCGTAAGAGCAGACCCCCGGAAAGGAACGAGCTTATTTTATCACATCGGCTTCTCCTTGCGGAACGCAAAAATGGAACACAATAAGCGCCCCAGAAGGGCCGGAAGGGCTTTGCTTTAAATATCTTTTTTTATGCCGGTTGCCGCGTCTTTCCCTCATTCTGCGCGTCCTGCTGTTTTTTGCGCCGGAACCCTTAAAAACACTTTCTTAATGTTGTCCTTTTTGTTTCTGTATGTTAAAGTATAAGAAGTAATAGCGCGTTAAAGCAGGATCGGCTTGATTATTGACGAAGGAGGCATTCGTTATTATGGAAAAATGGAAGGACAAGCTAACGGATCAACTGGCACAGGCGTTTCTCTCATTAAAGGACACGGATGAAGTCTACGCTTTTCTTGAAGACGTGGCGACCATCGGTGAAATCCGCGCGTTAGCTCAGCGCCTTGAGGTGGCTCACCTGCTGCAGGAGGGCCATACCTACCCGCAGATTGCCCAGATGACCGGGGCCAGCACGGCCACGATCAGCCGGGTCCGCAAATTCCTTGACTATGGCGCCGATGGATACCGTA
The DNA here is from genome assembly GCA_004558205.1 of Pyramidobacter piscolens. GTDB lineage: Bacteria > Synergistota > Synergistia > Synergistales > Dethiosulfovibrionaceae > Pyramidobacter > Pyramidobacter piscolens_A. Next base: position 52,090 of record SFDM01000017.1, on the reverse strand, counting down.
TCGTTTTGGAGCGGCTCCGCAAAGAGGACAACGCAAAACAATAATTTAGCGATTCATAAAAAGGGGCAGCCTCAACCGAGGCTGCCCCTTTTTATGAGAAAGCCGCTTCAAGGTCAAAGCGGCTTTCTGTGTGCGTTATTTATACTACTTTGCGATAAAAACGCAAAATGAGCACGGAGGGAATGCATCAATAGTTCCGTTCATGAACTTTCCTGTACACGCTTCGGTCAGCGTTTTCGTGTACCTCCTAATTTTAAGCCAAGTGACTGGATTTCAGGGAGTGTACCTTTGTCCATGCCGTCCCTATGCCTTGGGAAAACCTATTGTACAACTGACTATCCAATATCTTTCCTTTTGCCAACTTGCTATGGTCCTTTAGGCGTTTCCGCTCCCGGTTAGTTGGTTGGCATCACAGTCCCTCTTCAACTGAGGTCTCCTTGGTGACTCTCTGCAAAGCGCTTCACGGGCGCACATGGATAATTAGTATTACAGGTAGTTCGCGGCCGCGAGGATCTTGCGGGCTTCTTCTTCCTTGCTCTTGTTCAGCTTCACCACGGGACCGGTGCAGCCCATGGAGCTTTCGGCGTAGATGCCGTGCTTCCAGAGCTCGTGTACGGCGTCCTCGATCGCGAGGACGTCCACGCCGTGAATCTCCTCGTCGGTGGGTTCCGCCGCGGGGGCCTTGACTTCTTCTTCGGCCGCCGCGGGCTTGGGCATAAAGCTCGCGATGATCTCTTCAAGCCCCGCGGCCTTGGCCGCGGCGACTTCTTCGCTCACTTTTCCGGGAAGGTTTCCGGCCGCCGCGGCGCCGCAATAGGCGACCGCGTTGGCGATGACGGGAGCGCCGGAAGCGCGGGAGATGATGTTGACCACATGCTTCCAACCCTCGCCGGCCGAAGGGCCGTAGCCCCAGCCCAAAGCTTCATAGGAACCGCCCGTGCTGAAGGAGGAGAACATCTTCATCAGCACGTTGCCCGTCAGTGTGTCGCAGACGCAGACGTCCACGGCGCCCTGGAGGATGTCGTTGCCGCGCAGCACGGAACCGCCGTCGGCGCGGCGGCTTTCGCCGAAGGTGATGTCGTAGCCGTTTTCTTTGAGCTTGCGGAGGGCCTTGAAAACGACCTGCGCCCCTTCAACGTTGAGGATGCCGACGGTGGGATTGACTTTGCCGATGGACTTGGCGACCGCAATTCCATACACCGTGTTGCGGATCATGGCTTCCACGCGGTTGATGGCGCTGGTGCCGGTCGTCGAAGCGACGATCATATCCCGCCCGCAGGCCGGCGTGAACACGCGGCCGATGGTTGTTACGCCCATGGGGAAGGGGTGGTGCATCGCCACGATGCCCGAGACCTTTCCGCTGTCCATGGCTTCGTCCATAGCCTTCTCAAGGTCGATTTCGCAGTCGGGTGTTTCGATCCATTCAAGGTCGTCAAATCCCTCGACCTTCTTGGGGCCGATCATGACCACCTGTATGCTGGAATTCTGCTGCTGGGCGAGCCGCGCCGCCTTTGCAATTTCTTCGGAACCGTGCTCGCTGCCGTTGGCCTGCAGCCCCACCCGTACGCGGGGGCCGCCGTGAGCAGCTGAGTCGATAAGTTCGGCGAGAGCCTCGCCGACAAGTTTACGAACGTCAGACATTGGATGTCCTCCTTAACTTACTTTGTGAGGGATGCAGAGATTTCGGAAAGAGCCTCCAGCAGCACGCTCTTGATGTCGTCCTTGCTGACTGCGGCCTCCACAGGCGCGGGCTTTTCAAGCAGGAAGGACGCGCCGTCGGCCAGGTTGGTCAAACGAGCGAGGAACAGACTGCCCTTGCCGATGATCATGGCGCGGTTGATCTTGCCTTCCTTGATCCACTCGGCAGCCTGTCCGATAAAGGGAGCGCCGGCGGGGATATGTCCCTGGGTGTGGGCGAAGCCGGGCAGGCCCTTGTCCTTCACGAAGGCCATCATATCCTTCTTCTCGATGCCCTTCTTCATGACGGCCAAAGCTGCAATCATTTTGATGTTGGCCAGAGGCACGTTGCCAGCGCCGGCCGGTTCGGTGATTTCGGGGATGTGAAGTTCAGCTCCGAACTTGTCCACATCGGCGAAGGAGAGCCCAGCCTTCTGCAAAGGCTCCCACGTCAGAGCCTGAGTGATGGCCTGGGGGGCGGCTCCGGCGCCGACGGAATGCTTGCCGAGAACGTCGAGGCGCATTTCGGCGCTGACGCCGTCGCAGGGAGTGATCAAGACCGCGAAGGAGCCGAGGCAGTCTTCCAGCGCGGGCATACCTTTTTTAACGTGGTCGCGGCTGTTCATGTACAGCTTGGGCACAGCGCCGCCGGCAAGGACCACCACGTTTTTGCGGGCGCCGGCCGCAACCTGGCAGGCTCCGCCGATCATGGCGTTGACGGGACCGGCGCAGAAACCGCGCACGTCGCATCCGCTGGCGTTGACGCAGCCGGCGATTTCGGCGACGGCCTTGGCGAAGTTGCCGCCGGCGCGCTGGCAGGCGTCGCCCGCGCCTTCTTCGGAGCATTCGATGACGAAATCAACGTCTTCGGGCTTCAGTCCCGTGTTCTTGATCAGGTGGAGCAGAGCGAGGACCGAGCCGGCCTTGGAGGCGATGTTTTCAAGCAGGACGTGAGCGAAAAGGTTCTCGTCCACGGAGTGAGCCGCGCGGACGACGCCCACCACTTTGCCGTTGAAGTAGAGCGGAAGGGCCTGATGATGGTCTCCCGATTTAATGAGCTCTTCGATTTCGGACATGTCGTGGCCGGCCTCGAGGCGGGCCATCATGGATTCGGTGATCAGTTCGTGAACGGCCAGCTTCTCGCGGACCGACGCCGCGAAGCCCTTTTCGAGCCAGACCAAGTCGAAGACGTCGCAGATATCAAGAAGGCCGAGGAATTCGTCTTCAGGCATAATCTCGCCGAACTTGCCAAAGCGCGAAGCGTTTTCGACATAGTTCTGATACATGGGTTTGGGCTGATTGTCGAGGTCCTCCAGGGGCAGCGCGCCGATGTAGGCCATGTTGGGAGCGTAGCCTCTGGCCTGCTCGTAGGTCTGGAGGTGCGAAGGCAGCGCCGCAAGATATTCTTTTTCGTTCTCGCTGGCGGTGTAGGGAGTGTTGCCGTAATGAAGACCAAGCTCAGGGGTATGCTGAAGGCAATAAGCTGAACCTTTGATAGCTACTCTGGACATTACTGAAATTACCTCCTCAGGTTATGTGTAAACGCTTTTTCGCAAGGGATGTATTCCCTCACAATTAAGCCTATTATAATACAAGACGCTGTAATAAAAAAGCCAAACAATCGTTTTCCGCTGAAGTCGGGAGATTTCATGTTTTTTGATGAATTGTTGATTTAGCTTATTCCCGCAAGTGTCCTGAAGTCCTCTGACAGTTGTATAACCGGACGGCTTGAATAGTGTGGTTTCATCAAAACACATGGAGGCGCTTTGTCTTTGACCTCAAAACATCGAATTGAGTAAAGCAAAAAGGAGACAGCAAAATGCTGTCCCCCTTTTTGAACGCAGGCAAGGATTTATCTGATCCCTATTTAGAGAAAGAAAGGCGGGTCGATCCGTCCTGCTCTTCAGTGCTGCCAGCGCAGCTGAATCCGCTTTTTTTCATAAAGCGTGTCACGTTCGCCACCGAAGTAGGATTGTCCAGAAGGATTTCAATCTGAGACTCTCCGGCGCTGACGGCGTTTCTAGCTTCCACGACGGGTTGGGGGCAAGAAAGGCCCCGGGCGTCAACGATCATTCTCATCCCTCCTAACAGGTTTTTCGGCGCATCGTAAATCCGACGGCCAGGCAGAAGACCATGCCGATCACGAAAGCCGCGGGGGCATGAGCTCCAATTCCCGCTCCGCTGCTGGCGAGGCCAAAGTTATGAGCCACGGCGGCGCCCGTGATCATTCCAAAAACGAACATTGCCGAGTCTCCGTCGCCTTCGCCCGCCATGATCAGCTGGCGTCCGGGGCATCCTCCGGCAAGGGTAAAGCACAGGCCGGCCAGCACCATGCCGAGAAAGTTCCACAGCGAATCGGCGTGAGCCACTGGCTGCCCGGCAAAACCGGGCTTAAAGAACCCCAGGTAGGAGTTCATTCCGGCGGCTGCCGCGATCAAGGCCAGGACGCCCCAGAACAGATAGCCGTCCTGAGTGAGAACGAGGTCCCTGATGGCGCCGATGGTGCAGAAGCGGCTCCGTTGGGCGAGCCAGCCGATGATGAGCGTGGCGGCAAGTGAGGCGATCCAGGGGGCGTGCATTGAGCCAGGTCCCTTTTCAGAGAAGAAAATGGGCCCGGCCCCCTCGGGGCCGAACTTGGGGGCGATCAAAAGCAGCGCCAAAAGGCCGAGGGCGGCAAGAGGCATAATGTAACCGGAGCCTTTGGCTTCCGCCGGCGCGGGATAGGATCTGCCGAGGCTGTACCCCTGTTTCATGAAGAAAATGCCGATCAGGATACCGGCGATAAGCCCCGCGATGCCGAATAGGGAGTTGTAGTCGCCGCCCGCGAGCCTCAGGTAGGCTCTCCAGGGGCAGCCCAGAAAGATCAGGGCGCCGATGGAGGCGAAGACGCCCAGGAAGAAACGGACGGTGGGCGCGGAACCGGCACGGGGTTTGAACTCTTTAAAGAGCAGGGCCGACAGGAACGCCCCCAGGATCAGGCCGATAATTTCAGGCCTGATGTACTGGACGATGGCCGCGCGGTGAAAGCCCAGAGCGCCGGCGATGTCGCGCTCAAAGCAGGCGACGCAGATCCCCATGTTTCCCGGGTTGCCGAGAAGCACCAGGAGAGGAGCCAAAATACCGACGGCGACGCCCGCGATAATTGGCCCAATTCGTGATATCATAAGCGAGTCAAAACTTTTCACAAGAACTTCCTCCCTCAATAACGACGTGATCAGAGAGCACATAAAGATAATGGTTGATTATGGTTATTATGCCCCTGTGAAACAGAGTATAGACCAAAAATTTTTTAGGTCAAGTATAGAAATTATTCCCAACGGAGATTTATTGAAAGGAGTTTTTCCGCATGAAGTGTCTTGCTACGTTCGACGTTACCAGTATGGCGCTGATGTTTGAAAAACAGTGCCGTGCCGCAGGGTACGAAGTTAGGGTGATTCCCGTGCCGAGGCAGATTTCGGCAAGCTGCGGTCTAGCCTGTTCCTATCCTTGCGACAAAGAGAATGAAATCATGCGCTTGTGTGATGAAAAGTCGATTGAAATCTCCGAGCGTCATCATATGGAAGAATGAATCGAAAAATAAATCGAAGATAATTTCGCGCCAGGCTCAAGACGCGCAGTGCCAGACTGAAGAGAATCGGCACGTTTTTTTTCAAATTCTTTTCTTGCGGAAAGGGCATTTTCTGCGCGAAAATACTTGAGGGAAAGTTTTTGATAGTTTATACTGTATGCAGATTCTGAGCTGAGAGAAGCTCGAAAAGAGGGACTGTATGCTTGACCAAAAGTTGATCGAGATGATGTACGAGAGCGCGATGAAGAGCGGCCTTGAAGGCGCCCATTCTGCGGCCCTGATCTACAGGAAAATGCTTGACATGCCCGTGGAATCACAGGTTATCGTCCAATTTCAGGAAGGCGAGGACTTTGTGGTCACTCGCAAGGCGGAAGGCTACGAGCTTGCGTGATGGCTAAAAAACGCACGGATTTTTCGTCGCTGGACGATGAAAAGTTGACGCTTGCCGATGTGCTGGGCGTGACGGACTCTTTTTCACAGTCGGCAGGACGGGGACAAGCTTCGTCTCCCGCTGAAGAGGCGCCGCCGTCCGCAAGTTCTGTGGACTTGAAAGCGCCTTTAAGGATCTCCATAGAGCGGCGCGGCCGCGGCGGAAAAACGGTGACCAAGCTTATGGGCCTCGCCGGAGCGCCTCTGTCTTTGCAGGCCTTTTTAAAGGATCTGAAAAAAAGCCTGGGATGCGGCGCTTCAATAGAAGACGATGCGTTTTTGTTTCAGGGAGACCAGCGGGAACGGCTCTGTGAGCTTTTGAAGTCGCGCGGCGCTGTGAATGTCAAATCTTCGTAAAATTTACATACGTATGATTGCGCTTGTTTGGTTTTAAATTATATTGCGCTAGATGTCCTATAATGTTTTTATTGACGCCGGCAGACACAAATTTACCTGGCAAGTTTTATTCATGTCCTATAACGTTTTTATTGCAGCCATGATGTAAGTTCTTTAACGGCACTGAACGTTATGTCCTATAATGTTTTTAAATGAGACTTACCGTATCATACTTTTTTAGATTGAGGCGATTGTGATGCTTTTTGAAAGACCTGTAAGATTGACGGGATTCCCCTGGGGAGTTATTCCACAGACGGAAGAGGGGCAGTTGGACAGAGCTGCCAAAACCTGCAAGGCTCTGGCGGTGGCTATGGTCGGCAGGGCCAATAGCGGCCACCCGGGCGGCGCCGTATCCAGCATGAAGATGTACATGGCGGCTTACGGCGCGTCAAATATCACGCCGGAGAACTGCGATTCTCTGGACAGGGACTTTGTGGTGATCAGCCATGGACACACTTCGGCGGCGGCCTACGCGACGCTGGCCTATTACGGTTTTGTGGACCCCTTCGACGTGGTCAACGAGTTCAGAAAAACGGGCAGTTCCTTCCAGGGACATGTAGAAAGAATGGTTCCCGGCATTGACTGGGGTTCGGGCTGCTTGGGGCAGGGATTGTCCGCCGCGGCCGGTTTCGCGCTGGCGCAGAGGGCCCGCCATTACGACGGCCGGGTGTACGTGCTCATGGGGGACGGCGAACAGCCCAAGGGCCAGATCGCCGAAGCCCGCCGCCTGATCGCTGCGCAAAAGCTCAACAACATCACGGTCCTGATCGACTATAACGATATCCAGATTTCGGGCCGCCGCGAGGAGGTCATGCCCGTCAATATCAGGGCTCTCTGGGAAGCCGACGGTTGGCGCGTCCTGGAGTGCAACGGCGACTCCTTCATGTCGATCTACGCGGCCATGAAGATGGCGAAGGACGCCGGTGAGCCCGTGGTAATCCTCTGCAAGACGCTGATGGGGCAGGGCGTCTCGTTCATGGAAGACAAGCCTGACTATCACGGAAAAGCGGCGACGGGCGATCTCTATCAGAGGGCGATGCAGGAGTTGGGGCAGCCTGACCTGATCGCACTGGCTGCGCAGAACGGAAGAGAAAGCTTCAGCAAGGGCCGCTGTGTCGCCGCCCTGACGCCGTCGCTCGATCTGGGCACGCCCGCGGTCTACAAGGCCGAGGATAAAACAGATAACCGTTCGGCCTTTGGCAAGGCTCTTGCCGACGTGGGCGATCTGAACTACGAAAAAGAAGGGCGTACGCCGATTCTGGTCTTTGACTGCGATCTCGCTGGTTCTGTAAAGACCGACGGTTTCAAGAAAAAATGTGCTGGCAGCTTTATCCAGTGCGGCATTCAGGAGCACAGCACCGGAACCGTCGCGGGCGCGGCCTCAGCGGGGGGGGCCGTAGCCGTTTGGGCCGACTTCGGCGTCTTTGGGCTTGCTGAAGCTTATAACCAGCAGAGAATGAACGATATCAACAGCACGAACGAAAAACTGGTGCTGACCCATGTGGGGCTCGACGTGGGCGAGGACGGCATGACCCATCAGTGCATCGACTACGTGTCTCTGATGTCCGACTTCTTTGGCTGGAAGCTGGTGGTGCCTGTGGATCCCAACCAGACGGACCGGGCGACCCGCTGGGCTCTTGGCACTCCGGGAAATATCTGCCTGGCCATGGGACGCAGCAAAATGCTTCCCGTCTGTCAGGATGGTACGCCTCTTTTCGCCTGTGATTTTAAATATGGCGAGGCGAAGAAGGTTCGCCAAGGCAGCGACGGGGCGATTCTCGCTCTGGGCGCCATGACGGGACGGGCCTTGAAAGCGGCCGACAAACTAAGCGCGCAGGGCTTGAACGTGGCTGTGTACGCACTGTCCTGCCCTCTGGCCGTCGACGAAGCGGCGCTGCGCGAAGCCTTCGCTACCGGCGCCGTGATCACCCTTGAAGATCACAACGTAAAGAGCGGCATGGGAAGCCTGTGGCTTGCCCGCGCGGCCGAACTGGGGCTTTCCGCCAAGTGCCTGCGCCTGGGTGTCCATCGCTATGGCGACTCGGGGCCTAGCGAAGAAGTTTACGACGCCATGGGGCTGTCGCCGGAAAAGATCGCCTGCAGCGTCGCTGACCTTGTGAAGCAGCGCTGACGCGGTGGGCCAGTGATCCTTTGAGGTTGCCTTGTGCCGGCCGGGGCGTGGAAGGAAGGGCCTGTCATGAGTGAACGACTTCTTCTTCATATGTGCTGCGCTCCCTGCGCGTCGGCCGCGCTTCCCCGTCTGCTTGCCGACGGCTACGAGGTGACCGCCTTCTTCTATGGAGGAAACATCCATCCCCGTGAAGAGTGGGAGCGCCGCAGGGGGGCCGTGCTCCGGCTGGTCTCGGCCTATGGCCTTCAGGCTGTGATACGGCCCTACGGCACCGACGAATGGGATGATGCCGTCAGAGGATTTGAAGCGGAACCCGAGGGCGGCGCGCGGTGCCCCCGGTGCATGAAGCTTCAGCTGGAAAGCGCTGCTCGCGCCGCTCGGGAAGTTGGAATTTCGGCGCTGTGCACCAGCCTCACAGCCAGCCCCCAGAAAAATCCCGAGACAATCAACGGCCTTGGCCAGTCCGCGGCGGCGGGACAGGGGCTTCGCTGGGAGTCTCGGGTGTGGAGAAAAAAAGGCGGTTTTCTCCTTTCGCTTCAGGAGTGCCGCCGGCTTGACCTGTACCGCCAAAATTATTGCGGCTGCAGGTATAGCATGGGACGACTTTTAACGGAGGAACGAAGATGAATCAGCAGGAGACACACATAGGAAAACTGCCTCCGACGGTCCTCGAAAAGCAGATTCTGAAGTACGGAGGCGCCCACCGGCCCGAAGTCCTGATCGGGCCGGGTATCGGAGAGGACGCTGCCCTGATCGACTGGCCCAGGGGGAAGCTCCTGGCGGTCTCCTCGGACCCGATCGTAGGAGCCGAGTCGGGCGCCGGTTCCTACCTGGTCCACGTGAACGCCAACGACATCGCCTGCAAAGGCGGCGACCCTGCCTATCTGGTGATCACTCTGATCATTCCCAAGGATTACGGTCAGGCGTTCGCGTCGCAGATCATGGCGGAGGCCCATGAGGCCTGCCTGGCCATCGGTGTCTCCATCGTGGGCGGACACACGGAGATCACCGACCGGTACGCCAAACCCGTGATCATGGGAACCATGCTCGGGACCACCGACTACAACTACCGGGCCGATTCAATACGTCCGGGGGATCGCCTGATCGTGACAAAGCACGTGGGCCTTGAGGGGATGTCCATCATCGCTCACGACCGCCCTGACCTCCTTCAGGGGATTCTGTCTGATTCTCAGATAGGGGAGGTGCGTTCCTGGCTGAACTCCCTGTCGGTTCTGCCGGATTCTCGCCGCCTCCGCGGCCTTGCCCGTTTTATGCACGATCCCACCGAGGGCGGATTCATGGGCGGCATGACGGAGATTTCCCGCCTCGGGCGCCTCGGAATCAGGCTGGATCCTGCGATGATCCCCGTCCATCCCTGGACGCGTCTCGCTGCGGATAAACTGGGCTTCGACCCCCTGAAACTTATATCTTCGGGCGTCCTTCTCGCCGTGGTCCCTGGAGATCGGGCGGAAGCGGCGCTGGCACGGCTGCGCCGCGCTGGAATCGATGGAGCAACCGTGGGGACTGTGGTCGATGGACCCTGTGATTTTGAGATCAGCACCGACGAGGAACTTTGGCGCGTGCTGGCTCTCGAAAAATAAGGCGGTACTGCTGAGGAAAGGAAAAACACATGATCTACCTGAAAAGAAGACTTGAAACGCTCAGAAAGAAACTGGCGGAAAAGGAACTTGACGCCCTGGTGTTGATCGACTCTGAAAAACAGGGTTGGGAAAACCTCTTCTACTACAGCGGCTTTCAGGGCTCATCGGCGGTAGTTGTGATCACCCACGAAAAGGAGATTCTGGTCACCGACCCGCGTTATCTGACGCAGGCGTCCCAGCAGTCTCCCTTCGACATCAGGCCCGTCAAGGCCGGCGAGAGCCAACTGGGCGTCGTGAAATCGCTGATTGAGGAGCTTCATCTCCAAAGGTGCGGCTACGACGGCGCCATGCTCTGCGCCTCGTCCTATCTGCGTCTTGCCGAACTGCCGGCGCAGTGGATCGACTTTTCAAAGGATATGGCCGAGCAGCGCCGCTGCAAGGACGCCCAGGAAATTGCCCTGATTGCCAAAGCCGCCGACATTGCGACGGCGGCCTACCTTGACACGCTCCCGAAAGTGCGCGTGGGCATGAAGGAAATCGAATTCGCCAAGCTGCTGGAACTGAACATCGCGCGCCATGACGGCGAAGGCGTGTGGCACAACAGCGCCATGATCGTCGCGTCGGGCGTGCGCAGCGCCATGCCTCACGGGCAGGCGGGCTCGCGCGCCATGAAGCTTGGCGATCAGGTAACCGTGGATTACGGCGCAATTTATGGCGCCTACATGTCGGATTTGACTCGCAACTTTTCGCTGGGCGCCGTGAAAGATCCCGAATTTCTGGAGATCCATGAGGTGCTTCTCAAGGCTCACAGGGATTCCTCCGCTTTGCTGAGGCCTGGCGTGAAAGGCTGCGACGTGCACGCCGTCGCCCAGAAAGTCATCGACGACGCGGGCTATGGCGCTTACTTCGGCCATGGCCTGGGGCACAGCTTTGGGCTGGAAATCCACGAAGAACCGCGCCTTTCGCCCCTGTACGGCGGCGAGCTGCGCGTTGGAGACGTGATCACCGTCGAGCCGGGGATCTATATCCCCGAGAGAGGCGGCCTGCGCCTTGAAGACGACTACCTGATCACAGAGCAGGGTGCTTCCCGCCTGTCTCCGCGGCTGCCCCAGGAATTCGTCCATCTGGACCTGTAAGGCGCGGCGTTTGGGGCTGGTTTTTCCTGCGAGTCTGTGGTAATATACGTGCCGGTCAATCTTGACCGTTAAACTAAAGAAAAGAGGTCAGTCCATTATGAAAAAATACGTATGTTCCGTTTGTGGATGGGAGTATGATCCGGCGGTCGGCGATCCAGACAACGGCATCGCGCCTGGCACGGCCTTTGAAGATCTTCCCGGTGATTTTGTGTGTCCTCTCTGCGGCGTCGGCAAGGACCAGTTTGAAGAAGCCTAGTCCTTTTTAGTGAAGCTAGGGGCCTCCCGGTTGTCGGGAGGCTTTTTTTATCCTTTTGCGGCCATTGAACCGCCGATTTGGGGGAAACGCGCCTGGCGCAGAGCGATGTCTTTCTTATCCCGCTGGGCGGCCGAACGCTTTGGCGCCGGCGGCGGGCGCCCCCCGAAAAATGATCGAGGCCGATTGATTTTTTTTCGCCGGCTGTTTTTTTCATCGCCGGTTCAGGTATAATGAACGGGTGTAAAAATTTGTTTGATGAGTCGCGATGGAGGTTTTTCCCGTGTATGGTTTTTCGATGAAAGTCTATGGCTGTCAGATGAATCAGTATGACGCCGATAAAATAAGGACGGCTCTCGTCTCCAGAGGCGCTCAGGAAGTGCCCGAGGACGAGGCGGACGTGATCGTTTTCGTGGGGTGCAGTATCAGGGATAAGGCGGAACATAAAGTCTGGAGCGAGCTGGGACGTTACGGCGAGCGCTGGAAGGCCGAGCGCAGGCCTGTGGTCGCCATGACGGGCTGCGTCGCGCAGAATGTGGGCGTAGACATGTCGAAGCGCTATCCCTGGATCCGCGTGGTTTCGGGACCGCGGCATATCGGCATGGTTCCCGAGGCGCTCGAGTCCGCTCTCAGAAGCGAAAAAAAATCCTTTTTCCTTGACGACGATCCCCGCGAGCTTCACGAGCTGAATTACGCCCCCCTTGAGAGGGATTTCCCCTGGAAAGCTTCGGTGATGATCTCCCATGGATGCGACAATTTCTGCACCTACTGCATCGTCCCCTATGTGAGAGGCCGTTTCGCGTCGAGAAAACCGGAAGAAATTGTCAGGGAAATGGAGCTGCTCGTCCAGTCGGGCGTCAAGGAAATTTCCCTTCTCGGACAGAACGTGGACACCTACGGCAAGGACCTGCCTAACTGCAGCTTTGCCGACCTGCTGAAGCTGGCGGCAAAAATTCCGGGGCTGGAGAGACTGCGCTTTATGACGTCCTACCCGACAGATTTTACGAAAGACGTGGTGGCGGCCATCGCTGAAAATAAAAATATCTGCCCGTCCATTAACCTGCCGATTCAAGCCGGCAGCGACCGGGTTCTGAAGGCCATGAACCGCCGGTATACGGTGGAGGAGTATGCCGAAGTCGTGGACTGCATCCGCGGAGGCCTGCCGGAAGTGGGGCTCACGTCGGATTTGATCGTGGGCTTCCCCGGAGAGACCGACGAGGATTTTCAGCTTTCCATGGACGCTCTGAGACGGTTCCGCTTCGACCAGGTCCACACGGCGGCCTATTCACCGAGGAAGGGCACCCCGGCGGCCGTCATGGAAGGCCAAATCCCGGAAGACGTCAAAAACCGGCGCCTGAACGAGATCAACGACCTTCAGATGGAGATTGCCCGGGAAATCAATGCCGGGCTCGTAGGCAAACGTTATTCCGTCCTGGTAGACGGCAAGGCGCTGAAAGGCGACTACCTGCAGGGAAGGAACGCCATCGACAAGGTGATCCTCTTTGAAGGGGACTCCAGTCTGATCGGGACGTTCGTGGACGTGGAGGTACTTTCGTCGGACAGCTGGTCGCTGAAAGGGCGAATCCTATAGGAGGAGATGGTGGATCATGAACGAGCGCAGCAAACTTGCTCTCTGCCTCGCAGGAGCTCTGCTCTGCATCGGCGCCGCCGGCGCGCTGGTGCATACCTTCAAGGGCAGCTGGCGCGGGCAGGACGCGCCGACGACCGTCGCCGGTCCGGCTCTGACTCTGAACGTTTCCTCCGGCGGCGAGCGCACGTCCGATTCGAAGAGAGCCCCTTCCGCTGAAGATCGATACGCCTATGTGACGGGGTCGGTGCTGAATCCCGGCATCTATCCCATACCCGAGAACGCTCGGGTATTCCATCTGATCGACGCCGCAGGCGGCCTGCGCTCCGACGCCGACAGCGCTCAGATTAACCTGGCGGCGCCCTTGAAAGACGGCGCTCATGTCCACGTGAAAGCTCTCGTTCCGGACGGGACCAAGGATGCGCGCCCGGGCGGCTCCGTCCGGAAAAATGAGAAGCGGGCGGAATTCTCGGAGGAGATGGGCTTCGTCTACGTGAATAGCGCGACGGAGGATGAACTGCAGAAGCTGCCCGGCGTCGGCCCCGCCACCGCCAAGAAGATCATTGAATTCAGGCAGAGCCATGGGCCTCTGACTTCCGCCGACGACCTTCTCGAGGTCAGCGGCATCGGCAAATCCAAACTTGACAGGATGCGTTCCTTTTTGCGCTTTTAAGGCGGCCGCCGTGGGGTCGCTGCTTTGCAGAGCTCCAGCTCTGCTCCTGCTTGAATCCTGTCTCTTGGCCCTGTTCCTGCGCGACGGCGGAATCCCTTTGTGGGGCGTTCTCTCCGTTGCCCAGTTTGTTCTGGGCGGGCAAATGCTGATCTCCGAGGAGCGATGGGCCGCCCGCAAGGCCCTCTTCGCGGGCGGCCTGTTTGTGCTGTCGCTGACGCTGCCTCTGTGGCTCTGCCTTGAATTGGAGCGTGAAGAGCCGCTCCCGGGCAGCCTGACCGGGCGTTTTATGGTGACGGACCGGCGGCCCTGGGGCAACGGCGAGCTGCTTCAGCTTGAGGACGGAGCCGGCGCCGGCTGGATCGCGGCGGCGCCCCGCCAGATGAAAGGCGTCGTCGAAGGCGATCTGGTTCGGTTCTCCGCCCAGGTTGCGCCTCTTAAAGTGGAAGGGGAACGGAGCGAGTTCTCTCCCTCTAGGTACTGGCGTGCGCGGGGCGTCCGCGGCGAGCTTCGGAACATCAGCGCCTACGGCTTTATCGGGAAGAGTTTTTCAATCCACCGTTTCCGGCAGCTTTTACGGGAGCGGATCGAAAAACTGCCGCCGAAAAGCGGAGCGCTGACCGCGGCGGTCCTTTTGGGCGATCGTGAGGCGAGTCTTCGGGAGGATCATCGCCGTTGGGGGACAAGCCACATCCTCGCCGTTTCAGGCTGGCATGTGGCGCTGGCCCTGGCGCTGGCCTGTGTGATCTTTGGCACACGGCGCAGCGGCCTCCTGTGTGGTTCCGTCTTTTTGTGGTTCTACTGTCTTGTCAGCGGGGCTTCCATGAGTGCCCTTCGCGCTGCGGCCATGCTTCAGATTAGCATGGCCGGGCTCTGGTTCGGCCGTTCACGCTCTCTCGTCAACGCGCTTTCCGTTGCGGGCGTGCTGATGCTCCTCCGAAATCCCTGGACCGCTTTCGACGTGGGCTGGCAGCTGTCTGTCTTGGCCGCGCTGACCCTTGCGGGGCTTGAAGCTCTGGGGGATTGGGGAGCGGCTCTTCTTTCGTCGCCCGTGATGTGGTTCATGACGTCGCCGCTGATCGCTCCCATGGCGGGAGGCCTTTATCTGTCGTCGCTTCCCATCAACGCCGTGGCGTCGGTCGTCTTTTCGTTTATTTTGGGGATCGTCCTGCTGTCGGCACTGCCCGTGCTGGCGGGGTTGGAGTGGTATTTCTTTTCGCTGCCCGCCGAACTGCTGCTGAAGTTGTGGGCGCTAGTGGCCGACTGGTGGACGGACTTGCTGCCGCGGGCTCTGCCCGTAAATTTTTTCCCGGCCTGGCTCTGCGCCGCGGCGCTCTATCTGCTGGCAGCGCGGGCCCTGCGGCTTTCCTGGGTTCGTTCTTTTTTATTGTGCCTGAGCGGCGGTTTTCTTGTGTTTCTCATATAGTGGAGGGGTATCTCTTTGAATCTGAAAATCAACATTGGCGGTATAGACGCGGCAAACCCTCTTTTCCTGGCGCCGCTGGCGGGGGTTAGCCTTTCAGCGGTGCGAAGGCTCTTCAGAAATCTCGGCGTAGCCCTGACGCACACCGAGATGATCAGCAGCACGGGCATTCTCCGCGACGGCAGGAAAACGCGCGCCATGACTGAATATACCGCCGAGGAGAAACCTCTGGTGCTCCAGCTTTTTTCGGGCGACGCCGACAGCCTGTGCCGGTCGGCCGAGATCTGCCTCGAGGGGAAGGAATATGCCGCTTTCAGCGTCAATATGGCCTGCCCCATGCCGAAGGTCATGAAACGCGGCGCGGGATGCCGCCTGTTGGAACGTCCTGACGTGGCGGCGGAAATGGTGAAAGGGCTTAAAAAATTTGGGCTTCCCGTGTGGCCGAAGATCAGGAAAATTGTGCCTGACGGAAAACTCTATGACCGGAATACGGAAGACTTTATCGAAACGCTTCTTGAAGCCGGTGCCGACAACGTGGCGCTTCATGGCAGAACGCCCGCGCAGCGCTACGCTGGAAGCGCCGATAAGGAGGAAGTCCTGTCAGCCGCGCGCCGTTTTCCCGGCAAAATCACCGCTTCCGGCGACGTGTACGGCGCGGAGGACGTCAAATTTTACATGGACGGCGGCTGTTCCGCCGTGCTTGCCGCGCGAGGAGCTGTAGCAAATCCATTTATGGTAGTGCAATCTTTGAGCGTTTTAGGATATAATAACAGCTTGTGGAATGACGAGCCGTCTCTGACCTGCAGAGCCGAGATGCTGATCCAATTCGCGGAGGACCTGGAGAAAATCCATGGCGAAAGGGTGGCTCTCGTGCTTTTGAAGCGTTTCCTTTCGGGATTTTTCAGAGGCAGAGCCGGCACGGCTGATTTTAAAAGGGCAATAGCCATCGCGAAGGACTGGAAAACGGCCTATGGCGCGGTCTGCGATTGGCGGTCATATTTTGAAAGGGGATTTATTTAAATGGCGGAACTTCCAGCAGCCGGCGCTCCGGAGAATGAAATTCTCAGGCAGAGGATTGACAAACTGAACAGGCTTCGCGAAGAAGAGGGATACAATCCCTACGAGAATGAAAAGTGGAACGTGGACCACACGGTCACCCAGGTGAAGGAGCAGTTCGAACACCTTGAAATCGACCAGGCTGTGAAGGAGCACCGCTTGTCCATGGCAGGCCGGCTGATGACGGTCCGCCGGCAGGGCAAGGCGGCGTTTGCGCATATGCAGGACGAGACGGGAACCATGCAGATCTATTTCCGTTTCGACGCCATGGGCGAGCAAGCCTATACGTTCTTCAAAAAGTGGATCGATTCTGGCGACATTATCGGCATCGTAGGCCATCCTTTCCGCACTCAAAAGGGCGAGCTGACCGTCGCCGTCGAGGAGTGCCGCCTTCTGTCGAAGGCTCTGCGCCCGCTGCCCGAAAAATGGCACGGCCTGACGGACATGGAAATCAGGTACCGCAAGCGTTACATCGACCTGATCGCCAATCCCGAGGTGCGCGATGTCTTCAGAAAGAGGGCCAAGATCATCTCCACCTTCCGCACCGTCCTTGAAAAGCACGGCACCCTGGAAGTGGAGACTCCCATTCTGTCCTACCTTGCCGGCGGCGCCAACGCCCGCCCCTTTGTCACCTACCATAACGCCCAGAACACGAACATGTACCTGAGAATCGCCGTGGAACTGTTCCTCAAGCGCCTCGTGGTAGGCATGATGGGACGGGTCTACGAGATCGGCAAGAACTTCCGCAACGAGGGCATGGATTTGATGCACAACCCAGAGTTCACCATGATGGAGGTCTACTGGCCCTACTGCAACTATGAGGACATGATGGACCTGACCGAGGAACTGATCCGCGAGTCGGCGGTCGCCGCGAACGGCACGGCCAAGCTGAACTGGCAGGGCATCGATCTGGACTTTGAGAAGCCCTTCCGCAGGGCCACCATGGTGGAGCTTGTCAAGGAACACTGCGGCGTGGACTTCACCGATATCACCGACGATCAGGCCCGCGAAGAGGCGAGAAAGCACCATATCGAGATCAAGGGCACGGAGTCGCGTTTCACGATCCTTACCATGTTTGTGGAAGAGTTTGTGGAGGACAAGCTGATCCAGCCGACCTTCGTCATGGGGCACCCCGTGGAGATCTCGCCGCTTTCCAAGAAAGACCCCCTGAACCCCGACTACACCCACCGTTTTGAGCTGTTCTGCTGTGGCAAGGAGCTTAGCAACGGCTACAGCGAATTGAACGACCCCATTGACCAGAAGGCTCGTTTTATCGACCAGATGAAGAAGAAGTCCGAGGGTGAAGAGGAAACCCACCCTTACGACGAGGATTTCATCGAGGCTCTGGAGCAGGGGCTTCCCCCCACGGGCGGCCTTGGCATTGGCATGGACCGGGTGGTCATGTTCCTCACGAACTCGCGCTCGATCCGCGACGTCATCTTGTTCCCCACGATGAAGCCCAAAGATGCCGTGCAGGCTGAGGAAGAAAGCCAAAGCAAAAAGTAAAAAGAGCTGCGGCGGCGGATTTTCCGTCGCCGTTGTCGATTATGAACTGACAGGAGGTGCCTTTCATGGCTGACAATGCCGATAAGAGCCGTTACGACTGGCTTGTAGGCGAGCTTACGCGGCACGGGCGCCTTTACTACGTGCTGGACGCGCCTGAAATTGAAGATGACGTTTACGATGCCCTGATGCATGAGCTGCTTCAGATTGAAAAAGCTCATCCTGACTGGGTCCGCGATGATTCGCCGTCGCGGAGGATCGGCGGCGCGCCCCTTGAAGCCTTTGAGAAGGTTTCTCATGAAAAGCCCATGCTGAGCCTAGAGGACGTCTTCTCAAAAGAAGAGCTTCTCGAATGGCTGAAGCGGGCCTCGGAGGGCGTGGAACAGCCCTGGATCCCCTGGTGCTGCGAGCTGAAGATCGACGGTCTGGCCGTGTCTCTGGTCTATGAGGACGGAAAGTTTATCAGCGCGTCCACTCGCGGCGACGGCCTGATCGGCGAGAATGTGACGGAAAACCTCAGGACCGTCCGGGACCTTCCCCTGCGCCTTGAGGGCTCTGTCCCTGGCAGGCTCGAGCTTCGCGGCGAGGTCTACATATCTAAAGAAGGCTTTGCCAAGCTGAACGCCGAGCGTGAGGAAGCCGAGCTGCCCCTTTTCGCCAATCCTCGGAACGCGGCGGCCGGCAGTTTGAGGCAGCTTGACCCGGCAGTGGCTGCAAAACGCCGTCTCAGGCTGTTCGTCTATTATGTCCAAGACGCTGAGACGAGAGGCTTGCACAGCCAATCCGAAATTCTTCGTTGGCTGGAGGAAAGGGGATTGCCCGTCCAGAAGGCCTGGAGCTATGCTGAAAGTGAAAAAGAAGTCCTCGACTTCATCGACCGGTGGAGCGGCGAACGCCATCAGCTGCCCTACGCTACCGATGGCGCGGTGTTCAAGGCCGACCTCACGAAATACTGGACGGTTCTCGGGCAGAACGTGAAAACGCCTAAATGGGCCGTGGCCTATAAGTACCCGCCGGAGGAGCGTAAAACCCGCCTGGAGAGCATCGAAATTTCCCTGGGCAGAACGGGTGTCCTGACGCCCGTGGCGAACTTGACGCCCGTGCAGATCTCCGGGACGGTGGTCAAGCGCGCAAGCCTGCATAACGACGAGGAAATACAGCGCAAGGGCATTCTGGTGGGCGATCAGGTCTGGGTCAGAAAGGCGGGGGAGATTATTCCCGAAATCGTCAGGGTCGACGTGAACAGCCGCGACGGCAGCGAGAAGCCCTTTGTGATGCCTCAAAACTGTCCCGTCTGCGGGGCCGCGGTCATCAAGCTGCCTGGAGAGGTGGCACTGCGCTGTCCTAATAAGTCCTGTCCCGCTCAGCTGGCTCAGGGATTGGTCCATTTTGCGTCGCGCCAGGGAATGAACATCCAGGGCATGGGCGAAAGCCTGGCGGCACAGCTTGTCCACACGGGGCTGATTCAAAAATTCAGCGATCTCTACGCCTTGAAGGCCGAGCAGCTAGAGAAGCTCGACCGGATGGGCAAAAAATCGGCCGAGAAAATCGTGGCGGCCATTCAGCGTTCGAAGCAGCGATCCCTCAAGTTCCTGCTGACGGCGCTGGGCATTCGCGAGGTAGGGCAGGGCGTGGCTCTGGAGCTTGCCCGCCATTTCAAAACCCTGGGCGACCTCGAGCAGGCCGACGAGGACGTGCTGGCTTCCGTCAGCGGCGTGGGCGCGGTGATCGCCAGGTCCATCAGGGCTTTTCTGGACGAAGAGCACAACCGGACGATGATCGGCGAGCTTCGGGCCGCCGGCGTCTCCATGGAAAGCGACAGTCACAACGGCCAGGAGATCGGCCCTCTGACGGGGAAGACCTTCGTGTTTACGGGCGAGCTCACGCGGATGCCGCGGCCACAGGCTCAGGAACTGGTGACGAGCCTGGGCGGAAAGGCGTCCGCTTCGGTGAGTAAAAAAACATCCTATGTCGTTGAGGGAGCGGAGGCCGGCAGCAAGGCCGACAAAGCCAGAAGCCTGGGCGTGCCTCTGCTGAGCGAAGAGGATTTCTTTTCAATGATAGATCGGATAAAATCATCCCAAAGTGTGTCTGGAGGAATAAGTGATGCCTAAACTTACAAAGGAGGAAGTCCTGAAGATCGGGAAATTGGCCCGGCTGGAGATCGCTCCTGAAGAGCTGGAAGGTCTTTCCAACCACTTCAACAGCGTTCTGGACTACTTCACCAAATTGGAAGAATTGGATCTCAGCGCCGTGGACCCCTTCACCGTGGAGGACGTGCAGCCCATGCGCATGCGAGACGACGTGGTGCACGGCAACGACAAGAGGGAAGCCATCCTGAACCAGTCGCCTTCGCGCGACGGGGACTTCATCAGGGTTCCGAGGATCGGAGGCGACAAGTGATGGAGTTGTACAGACTTTCAGCGGCGGAAATCGTTCAGGGCCTCAAGGGGAGAAAATTCAGCTGCCTCGACGTGGTGAACGCCTGCCTGGCGCGCATCGAAGCCATGGAGCCTGAGCTGAACGCCATGCTCTATGTGGCTGCCGGATCAGCCAGAGAAGAGGCCGCGCGCGTTGACGCCGCGATCGCCGAAGGGCGCGACCTCGGCCCGCTGATGGGCGTTCCCGTCATCGTGAAGGATAACATCTGCACCAGCGACATGCCCACCACCTGTGCGAGCAAGATCCTGAAAGGCTGGGTGCCGCCCTACGACGCTACTGTTATCGGCCTTTTAAAGGACGCCGGCGCGGTGATTCTCGGTAAGGCAAACTGCGACGAGTTCGCCATGGGCGGTTCCACAGAAAACTCGGCCTATGGCCCGACGAAAAACCCCTGGGATGTAACCCGCGTTCCGGGCGGCAGTTCGGGCGGAAGCGCCGCGGCCGTGGCTGCCGGGTATGCGCCTATCGCCCTGGGCAGCGATACGGGCGGTTCGATCCGCCAGCCGGCGGCGTTCTGCGGCATCTACGGCATCAAACCCACCTATGGGCAGGTGAGCCGCTATGGGCTTGTGGCCTTTGCCTCGTCGCTGGACCAGATCGGCCCCTTTGCGCGCACCGCCGAAGACCTGAAGCTCGCGTTGTCCGCGCTGTGCCGTTTCGACGCCAAAGACTCCACGAGCGAGGATCGTCCGGAGCCCGAGTTCAAACTGACTGACGCGCCTTTGAAGGGCAAGAAAATCGGCGTCCTGACAAAGCTCGTGAACGGCAAACTGTCCGCCGACCTGCAGGCGGCTATGGACGCCAAGATCGCCCAATGCCGCGAACTGGGCGCCGAGATCGTTGAAGTCTCGCTGCCGGTGGCTCTTGAATATGGCCTTGCCTGCTACTACATTCTGGCGCCGGCTGAGGCGAGTTCTAACCTTGCCCGCTATGACGGCGTCCGTTACGGCATGGCTCACGGCGAGTCAAAATCGCTGATCGAGCTTTACGTGAAGACCCGCAAGGAAGGTTTCGGCCCCGAGGTGAAGCGCCGCATCTTGACGGGGACCTACGTGCTGAGTTCCGGGTTCTACGACGCCTATTACCTGACGGCCCAGAAGGTTCGCAAGGTCATTAAGACCGAGTTTGCCGAGGCGTTTAAGAGCGTGGACGCCATCATGCTTCCCGCGTCGCCCACGCCAGCATTCAAGATCGGCGAGATGAGCGACCCTCTGACCATGTACATGGCCGATATTTTCACGATCCCCGTCAACATGGCGGGACTGCCTGGAATTTCCTTTAACACGGGATTCAGCACCGAGGGGCTGCCTCTGGGCATGCAGCTGATCGGGCCCCGCTGGTCCGACGCTTCGATTCTGGACATGGCGGCGACGCTGGGCGCTGATATGGAAGGCCGCGTCGCTGATGGAGGTGTACGTTAATGGCTCTGGAATTTACGACGGTGATCGGCCTGGAAATCCACATCCAGCTGAACACGAAAACAAAGATCTTCTGCAATTGTTCCACCGACTATATCGGCGCCGTTCCCAATACGAACGTGTGCCCTCTGTGCACGGGCCAGCCCGGAACGCTGCCCGTGATGAACCGCCAGGTGGTGGAGTACGGAATCCTGGGCGGCCTGGCGCTTCACTGCGGCATCAACAAGGTGACGCGCTTTGACCGCAAGAACTATTTCTATCCCGACCTGCCTAAGGCCTATCAGATATCGGAGTTCTACATGCCTCTGGCCGAGAAGGGATATCTGATGGTGACCGGCGACGACGGCCAGCCCCACCGTATCGGCATCACGCGCCTCCATCTCGAGGAGGACGCGGGAAAGCTGGTCCACGGCGCCGCTGACGGCCGCATCGTCGGTTCGGTCCAGTCCTTTGTGGACTACAACCGTTCCGGCGTGCCGCTGGCGGAAGTGGTTTCCGACCCCGACATCACGTCGCCCCGCGAGGCCAGGGAGTATGTGGCCGCCATGCGCCAGCTGGTCCGCTATCTGGGCATTTCCGACGGCGACATGGAAAAAGGCTCTATGCGCGTGGACGCTAACATCTCCCAGAAAGTTTCCGACGGGCGCTGGGGAAACCGCGTTGAAGTCAAGAACATGAACTCTCTGAAGGCCCTTGAGCGCGCTTTGGAATATGAGACGCTGCGCCAGCGCGACCTGCTGACCAGGGGAGAGCATATCGTCCAGGAAACCCGCAACTGGGACGACGCCGACGGGATTACCACGCCCTCGCGCAGCAAAGAGGAGTCCAACGATTACCGCTACTTCCCTGAGCCCGACCTGCCCCCCATGCTGCTGACCGACGAGCATATCGAAGCTATCCGCCGTTCCATGCCCGAACTGCCCGACGCCAAGCGCCAGCGTTTTCTCGACGAGTACGGCCTTCCTCTGGAAGATGTGCTGGTGCTGACGGAAACCCGCGACGTGGCTGATTATTACGAACGGACGGTGAAAGCCGGCGGCGAACCTTCGAGGGCTTCCAACTGGGTGCGCACCGACCTGCTGAGGGTTCTCCGCGAGCAGAATAAGGATATCTGCGACGCTCCCGTCAGCGCCGAGGTCCTGGCGGAGCTGATTAAGCTGATCGCCGATAAAAAAATCTCCACCACGGCCGCGAAGGATGTTTTCGACAAGCTCGCTCAGGGCGGCATGTCGCTTGACCAGGCGATCACGGCCTGCGGCGTCCATATCGGCGCCGTGGACGGAGACAAGCTGCATTCCGTGATCAAGTCGGTGATCGAGGCTAACGCGGACGTGGTGGAAATCATCCGTTCCGGCCAGGATAAGAACGACAAGAAGATGAAATACCTGACGGGCCTCGTGATGAAAGAGAGCCGCGGACAAGCTAAACCTGCCGATGTTTCCAAAGCTTTAAGCGATTTTTTTCAAAAGGGGAGTGTTTAAGCTCGTCTGAATCTGGTACAATATAAAGGTGTTATTTAATGACTTGAAAAGAGATTGTGCTCACGCAGAAATCATCTGAGGAGGTAGCAGAGAAAAATGGGAATTAAAACAGAAGACATCAGAAGCATCGCTGTAGTTGCGCACGGTGGCGCCGGCAAGACTTCTCTTGTGGAGGCCATGCTTTTTGACGCCGGTGTGATTACCCGCATGGGGAGTGTCGAAAACGGCAATACCGTTTCAGATTTCTCCGCGGAGGAGCAGAAGCGCCAGATTTCGATAAGCACGTCTCTTCTGAATTTCGATCACAAAGGCAAAAAAGTATTTGTCCTCGATGTTCCCGGTTTCGCCGATTTTGTCGGTGACCTCCGTTCCTCGCTGCGGGTTGCCGGATCGGCCGTCATGCTTGTCAGCGCCGTCGACGGCGTTGAAGTGCAGACTGAAAAGGCCTGGGAATTTGCCAAGGAATTTGAGACTTCCACAATCTTCTTCATCAACAAAATGGACAGAGAGAACGCCGATTACGATGGAACCTTTGAGCAGATCCGCAACGAGCTGACCAAGGGGGCCTATCGTTTCATGCTTCCCATCGGCAGCGAGGCCTCCTTCAAGGGCGTCGTGGACGTCCTGAAGGACATCGCCTACGTCTATTCCGACGCGACGGGTAAATTTGAAGAGCAGGGGATCCCCGAGGACATGGTCAGCGACGCCCACCGCGCCCGCGGCTACCTTGTAGAGGCCATCGTCGAGGAAGACGAAGAGATGATGATGCGCTACCTGGACGGCGAGGACATCCCCATTGAAGAACTGCTTCCGGTTCTTCGCCGCTGCATCTACAAGTGCAAGATTTTTCCCGTGATGCCCGGTTCGGCCAAGGGAAACATCGGCGTAAAACAGCTGATGGATCTCATTGTGGATTATCTGCCCAGCCCGCTCGAGATGCGCGAGCGCCCTGCGGTCAAAGGCGGCGATAAGCAGATCTTCATCAAAGCCGACCCAGCGGCGCCCTTCAGCGCCCTGTGCTTCAAGGTCATGGTGGACCCCTACGTGGGCAAGCTGTCCTTCATCCGCGTCAACTCCGGGATTTTGACCACCGACGAGACGATCTACAACGTGAGCGCTCAGGAAGAAGAACGCATCAGCGGCTTCAAGCTCATGCAGGGCAAGGACGGCAGCGACATCAAGGAAATCACCACGGGCATGATCGTCGCGATTCCCAAACTTCAGAGCACCAAGGTAGGGGACACGCTCGGCAAAACCGGCAGCACGGTGATCTACCCTGAAATAGATTTCCCCAAGCCTGTATACTCCGTGGCCATCGATGCGGCCACCCGCGCCGACGAGGACAAGCTCGGCAGCGCCATGCGCCGCATGCTCGAAGAGGACCGCACTCTGACCTTCGAGAAGAACGTGGAGACCAACGACAACATCCTGTCAGGCATGGGCAACCTGCATATCGACATCGTTCTCGAGAGGATCAAGGAGCGCTTCGGCGTCAACCTGAACATCCGTACGCCTCAGGTCGCCTACCGTGAAACGATCCGCAAGTCCGCCAAGGCACAGGGCAAGCACAAGAAGCAGACCGGCGGCCACGGGCAGTACGGCGACGTCTACATCGAGTTCTCGCCGCTCGAGCGCGGAGAAGGGTTTGTCTTTGAGGACAACATTACGGGCGGCACGGTGCCGAGACAGTACATCCCCGCCGTTGAAAAGGGGCTGCGCGAATGCCTGACCAAGGGCGTTCTGGCTGCGTTCCCGACCGTGGACTTCAAGGCCTCTCTGTATTTCGGTTCCTACCACGACGTAGACTCCTCGGAAATGGCCTTCAAGACGGCCGCCCACCTGGCGTTTAAGAAGGGCATGGTCGAAGCGGGACCCATTCTGCTCGAGCCGATCATGAACGTGGAAGTCACCGTGGCCGATCAGTACCTCGGAGATGTGATGGGCGACTTCAACACGCGCCGCGGCAGAATTATGGGCGTCGATTCTCTTGGACACCTTCAGACCGTCAAGGCTCAAGTGCCTCAGGCCGAAATGTTCCAGTACGCGATTCAGCTGCGTTCCATGACGTCGGGACGCGGAAGCTTTGTGATGGAGTTCTCCCATTACGACCCCGTACCGGAGGATATCACGAAAAAACTGATCGCCGCGCGCCAGGGACTGCTTGCCGAAGAAGAAGAGTAGTTTTTCATTTCTCATCCGTTAAAAAAAGCCTGCTACCGGATTTTATTTTCCCGGAAGCAGGCTTTTATGCTATGATAGAGAAAGTTATGGATGCCGTCGCTTCCGCCGTTGTACAGGCGAAGGCGGCGGACTGCAAGGCTCTGCGGAGAAAACGACAAAGAAAAAGGGGATTGCGCCGTGAAAAAAATCTATCTTTTCGGGAACTGGAAGATGAATCAGAATGTGAGAGAGACTGCCGCCTTTTGCGACGAAATGGCCGGCATATTCGCCAAGGAACCAGGCCTTACAGAGGAAACGGAGTTCTGCCTCTTTCCTTCCTTTCTCTCCATCGTCCCGGCGGCCGCCAGGCTGAAATCGCTGGGAGTCCATGTGGGGGCCCAGAACGTAAACGACCACGCGTCGGGCGCCTATACGGGCGAGGTCTCGCCGTCCATGCTGGTCGAGGCGGGCTGCGAGTACGTGCTCGTAGGCCACAGCGAACGCCGGCACATCTACGGTGAATCGTCGGAACTGGTCAATCTGAAGGCGCGAAGCTGCCTGGCGTCGCATATGACGCCCGTGCTGTGCGTCGGCGAAACACTTGAAGAACGGCTTGGCGGAAAGACGCTGGACGTCGTGAACGCTCAGCTGACGGCGGGCGTCAGGGATTTCCCGGAACAAGCCCGCTTTATGGTGGCCTATGAACCCGTATGGGCCATCGGCACGGGGAAAACCGCCAGCGCTCAGGACGCTGAGGAAGTCTGCGCCGCCATTAAGGAACGCGTCCTGGCGCCGGTCCTGTACGGCGGATCGGTCAAGGCGTCAAACTCAGCGGAAATTTTCTCGCAGCCCTCAATCGACGGCGGCCTGATCGGCGGCGCGTCGCTCAAGGCCGCGGACTATATGGACATCCTGCGGAGCTTTCGGGTTGTCGAAAAATAAGTTTTTGGCGGAGGCTGGCTTTCACAACATAGGTAGTGTGGCGGCCGGACTTAATGGAGTCCTAAAAAGGGAATATCGTTGCGGCAAAAAACATCTTGAGCGGCATCGTAAGATGCGTTTTCTGCCGCATTAGAGACTTATCCGGAAAAGGCGTTTTTTGCCTTGGGAAACTCCTCCTTTTACCCATAACGTAACATAAGATACATTATAGGACATGATGAAAAAAGAAACTCCGAGAGGGCTTTTTTGCTTCCAGTCCTCCCCTAAGCGCTGGTTTTTGTCCTCGCTTTGTGAATTTGCCATGCTCCTTTGCCCATTTCGGCGAAAAAATAAGAAGTCACGGCCGGTATGTTTGAAGCGGCTGGCTGGTTCTGGATATTGCAGACGATAAAAAAATCCGGCTGTGCGAAAGGGGTAACCCTTTCGCACAGCCGGATTTTTTTTAATCATTTCTTGTTGATACGCTCACGTATTATTGGAGCCAGGCGCCCAGGCCGTCTTTTTCAAGCTGGGCTTTTGAGGGAATTCCCTTGAGGACAAAGGGGCTGCCCACAAGGTCCTTGCAACTCTCAAACCATACCTGCAAAATTTCAAGCGTGATGCCGACGCGCTCCTCGATAGGATGTTTTGCGTCGTGAAGCGGATCGGGCTTAACGGCGTATTCGTTCATAGCCGGGTTGGGCGTTTCGCTCAGGAAAGGAATGCAGGACGTCTCGTTCCCGATCTCGTAATGGGAAATCCCCCTGAATCCTGGAATGGATACTTCGGGCTTCAGGTTGATTCCGCGGTCTCCAAGCGTAAAGACCATTTCGATGCACGGGTCGATGTACTTGGGATTGGTGATCAGCGAATAGGACAAGGTGCCGCCGGGCATCATCTTTCCGGTCTTCGCGTCGCACACTTCCTCGGGGGCCGTGGCTTCGTGAATGTCCATACAGGTCTGCACCTTCTCACGGCGGATCAGCTCCATGACGGCGTAGCAAACGCGCTGCGCCGGCGTGCCGTCGGCGATTCCGGGATAGTTGCGGTTGAGGTTGCGCCATTCCGCGCCGTCTTTATGGACATAGCCCGAGGGGTGGACGAATTCTTTGGGGTCCGACTCCCCTTTTCTCAGAGGAATCCGGCGGTCGCCGTAGTTCAGCCAGCGCCTGCCTGTACGGCCTTCAAAGGCCAGCTGGTTCGGAACCTGCCCGAGCTGATCCGGCACGGACATGCCCGCGGCGTTCAGGCAGGGAACGATAAAGAGCCTGCCCTGTTCGACCTGGGCATTTTCGAGAACTACTGCGGCCGTCATGGGGCCGGCGATTTCCCTCGGGTGGGTGCCGCCGAGGATCAGAAGCGCCGCGCCGGGTTTTCCTTCCATTACGTACAGGGGCGTATCGTAATCGGTGCCTTTCAGGTTGGGGTTGTAGTCCGACAGCCATTTCAGTGCCGAAACGCCATAGCCTGGACGGACGTCCATACGGTACGCGGCCTGAAGAGACGCGGCGTTCAACGTCAGCGCGAAAAACGCGGCGGCTAAGAATATTTTGGCAAGCTGGCGCGGCGTCAATTCAACCACGCTCCCAGGCCCTGTTCCATCAGCTGTTTGTAGCTCGGCAGGTTTTCAATGGTCAGACGGCTGTCGCTCAGCTCTCCGTATGCTTTGACGAGGCGCTGGAACATCTCCTGCTGCAGCCCCGCGCGGTGTTCCAGGGGGTATTTTTTGTCCCTGATCACGTCGGGGCTCTCTCGCCAGGAATCCTGGCCCGGATTGGGCGTCTCGAAGAGGAAGGACAGGCAGGGGGTGGCATTGCCGATTTCCAGATGGCTCAACCCTCTGAACGCGGGGTTTGAGGGTTCAATCTTGAACGTGATGCCCAGATCGTCCGTCATATCCACCACGACGCCGGCGCCCAGTTCCATAGCCTCTTCTCTGGGATTGGCTACCAGCATATAGGCCAACCGGCCGCCGAGAAGGGTTTTGCCGCTTTCGCGCTGGACGTGCCACGAAGGGGTGTCGGCCTCGTGCATATCCATGTTCAGGGCGACTTTTTCGCGGCGGATAAGCTCCATGACCGCGTAGGCTGCTTGCTGTGTCGGCGTTCCATCGGGCTGTCCGGGATAGGCGCGGTTTATGTTGCGGGTCTCCGCTCCGTCTCCGCCCTTTGAACCGGGAATGACGGCGCCCGACTGAGCGTGTTTGTACTGCGCGGGGTCGGGGACTTTCTGGTCGTTGATGTCCACGCGGCGGTCTCCGTAGTTCAGATAGCGTTCGCCAGAACGGCAGGGCACTTTATGGAGGCGCGGTATGTTGGTGCTCTCGTCTTGAATGCTGTAACCGCTGGCGTTGAGGGCCGGGATGACGATCAGCGTTCCTTCCGTGACGCGGGCGTTCTCAACGGTGATCAGGGCCGAGGTCAGTCCGGCGATCTCCCGGGGATGGGTGCCTCCGATCAGAAGGGCCGTCGCGCCGGGCTTGCCGCTCTCCAGATAATATACGGGGGTATCGCAGTTCGTGCCTTTGAGGGGGGCGTGATAGTCCGAAAGCCAGCCCATGCGCGTCACTCCGTAGCCGGGGCGTACGTCGGGACGGAAGAAAGCCGCGCAGGCGGCGGTGCTCAGGGCCAGGGTCAGGGCGCAGGCCAGGCCGAAGGTCAGTTTTTGACGCGTCATACTCATCATAACTCCTCTACTTTTCTGGAGCCGCGGCGGCTCCGCCTCTGCGGACCGAGCCGATGCCGGTCAGAGAACCGTCGGCTTCGCGCGCGATAACGTTGGGGCCTCCAAAATAGAGATCGGGATAGGTCTTCGTGACGACCGTGTAGCCGAACCCTTTCTGAAGGGCCTCGACGGTGGCCGCGTCGTAACCGCTTTCCATTTCCATCAGGGACGTTTTTCCCTTCGTGTTGAAGCTGCTCATGATCTTGGGGGCTTTGACCGCCTCTTCAAGAGTCATTCCGAAGTCGACCATGTCGACGATCATCTGGGTCAGCGTCGGGACGATTCTATTGGCCCCCGGTGTGCCGAGAACCCAGCGGATGGCGCCGTCCTTTTCGATCAGCATGGGCGCGATGGTAGTACGCACCCGTTTGCCGGGGACCATGTCCCCCATGCCGCCTGTGGGGACGCTCAGGAAGTTGCCCATCTCGTTGTTCAGGAAGAAGCCGTCAACCCAGCACCCCGTACCGAAGAAGGAAGAGATGGTTTGAGTCCAGGCCACGGCATTGCCCCAGCGGTCGATGATTGAGAAATGGGTCGTGGAGGCCGATTCGTAAAGCTCTTCCTGGGGCAGTTCGGCTGCTTTGGGCATGGCGATCTGCTCTTTGAACGTGGCGCCCGCTTCGTAGGGCAAGGGCTCGCCGGCCAGCTTTTTGCCGCCTTCCCACTCCTCGAAAGTGGTCGCGCCGCCGAGTTTGATCCGCATCATGCGGCTCTTGGCGTAGTCCTTGTTCACCAGCCCCTTGTCGGCGGTCTTGTTGAACGCGGGATCGCCGATGTAGGTGCGGAGGTCCGTGTCGGTCAGGAGGAAGGTCTCCTGCATGATGTGGAGCCGCAGAGGGTCGTCCCAGCCCATGGCCGCAAAGTTGAATTTTTCGAAGATATTGAGGTTTTCGAGCAGGCGCGGGCCGCCGACGGGCAGTCCCGCCACGGTGATGTGATAGCCTTTGTAGCTGCCCACGATCGGCTCGCGCTCGGCCACGCTGTAGGCCTGGAGGTCGCTTTTGCGGAGCCAGCCTTTTTTCTCGGTCATATACCTGTCGATATCGTCGGCAATGGATCCGTCGTAAAATTCTCTGATTCCCTTTTCAACCAGCAGGCGAAGCGTCTTGGCCAGGGCGGGATTTTTCAGGACCTCCCCGGGTTCCCAGGCGAAGCCTTCGTTCAGATAGTCCGGAGCGTTGGCGTTGATCACGTCGAAGTTGTCCTTGCAGACCTTCGAGAAAGTAGACGTAACTTCAAATCCCTCTTCGGCCAGGCGGATGGCGGGCGCCGCCAGTTCCGCAAGAGGCAGGGTCGCCCCTTTGGCGTGGATTGCCTCGATCGCGGCGGGGATGCCGGGGACGCAGGCGCCTCTCGAGGTTCTGCTGATATCGCGGATGGTCGGGCCTTCGGCTTTGAGCCGGTCGTAGGTGGCCATGCCGGGCGCCGTGCTTCGGAAGTCGATGGAATAGGTCTTTCCGTCGGCCATGCGGACGACCATATAACCTTCGCCCCCCAGGCCCGAAGCGTAGGGTTCGACTACGCCCAGGGCCAGGCTCACGGCAATGGCCGCGTCGATGGCGTTGCCGCCCTTTTCAAGGATTTCGGCGCCCGCCGCGGCGGCCAAAGGCTGGGCTGCGGCGACCATGCCCTTGTCGGATTTCAGCATCGGCGCGGTGACGACGGCGGATGCCGAAAAGGCGGAAAGCACCGCGAAGGCCAGCGCCAGGGAAAGGGCTTTTTGCAGCTTATGAATGCTCATGAAAACTCCCCCTTTATTATTTTTTGTTATAGGTATAGGTTTTGCGTACGGACTTTAAAAACAAGCAGGCCAGTTTTTCGCTGGCCTGCTTGTGTGATTGTTGGCCGCAGAGGCCAAGCTCGTGCTTTAGAATCCGACGGGAACTCCGAGGCGTCTGCCATCGGCGCCGCCGTTCAGGAATTTTGCGGGATCGGTGGCGTTGTAGTCGAACATGATGCCCTGCGCGCCGCCGAGGTACAGGGGCTCGGCAAGTTTCACCTTATAGCCCATGGCTTCAAGGGTCTTAACGAGCACAGGATCGGCGCGGTCTTCTTCAGTATAGATCATATCGCCCTTCTGGTTGTGGAAGCGCGAGGCTTCGATGGCCTGGTCCATGATCATGCCGTGATCGACTACGTCCATGATGATCTGGGCGACGGCGGTCAGGATACGGGTGGCTCCGGGCGAACCAAGGCTCATGAAGGGACGGTCCTGAGGATCAAGAACGATCGTGGGACTCATGGACGAAAGAGGACGCTTGCCGGGTTCGGGGGCGTTGACGCTCGTGGGGTTGGACGAGAAGTCGTCCATCTCGTCGTTCAGCAGGAATCCATATTCGGGAACGAACACGGTGGATCCCATGAAGAAGTTGATCGTGTTGGTGGAGGTGACCACGTTGCCGTGCTGGTCTGCCACGGAGAAGCTGCTGGTGGAATAATGCTCGTCCGACATACCGGCTTCGTAAGCGGTCTTCTTCTCCGCTGTTTCAAATTCCCAGGGGTCGCCGGGCTTGACGTCGGTGGCAACCTCGTCGGTGATCTTTTCAGTCAGCTTCTTGGCGTATTCCTTGGACTGCAGACCCTCGAGAGGCACTTTGGCGTAGGCCGTGTCGGCCATGTACTGACCGCGGTCGGCAAACATCATCTTTGTGGCTTCGGCAAAGAGGTGGACTTTCTTGGCCGAGTTGAAACCCATGGCCTTCACGTCGTAATTCTCCATCATGTTCAGCAGCTGGATGATGTGGACGCCGCCGCTCGATGCGGGAGGTACGGAATAGATCTTATAACCGCGGTAGGTGCCCACGGTGGGCTTGCGGACGTACATCTTGTAGTTCGCCAGGTCTTCCATGGTCATCTTGCCGCCGGAGTTGTTAACGGCCTTGCAGATCGCTTCGCCCACTTCGCCCTTATAGAGCACGTCGGAACCCTTTTCGCCGATCAGGCGGAACAGTTTTCCCAGGGCGGGCTGCTTCAGCACGGAACCGGCCTCGAGAGGAAGTCCGTCCTCAAGATAAGGAAGCGAGTCTGGGTTGTTGTATTTGACGAGGTTATCGAAGTTGTCGACGATAAACTTCTTCTGTTCCTTGACGAGAGTAAAGCCCTCTTCGGCGAGGCGAATTGCGGGAGCCGCCACTTCGGCAAAGGTCATGGTGCCGTAGGTTTTCAGAGCGTACTCCATGCCCTTCAGCCAACCGGGAACGCCGATGGACTTGCCGCCGCGCTCGGACCATTTTTCCTTCTTGGCCTGTTCCGAGGCGAACATGTCTTTCGTCGCGGAAGCGGGAGCCTGCTCACGGTAGTCAAGGCAGATGATCTCTTTCTTTTCGGCTGAATAGATGACCGTAAAGCCGCCGCCGCCAATGCCTGAAGCGTTGAACTCCACCACGTTCAGAGCGAGAGCCGTCGCGACCGCTGCGTCGATGGCGTTTCCGCCCTTCTGCATGATCTCCACGCCGGCCTTGGACGCCAGCTCATGAGCCGCCGCCACCATGCCGTGTTCGGCGTAGACTTCCTGAACTTCTACCGCTCCGGCTGATAAAGCGACGCCGAGAACCATAGAAGCCGCCACAAATAAGGTACCTAACTTCTTCATGTGTTTCCCTCCCTATTTTTTTTGATGCACGGGGAACAGCTTCCCCGGACAACCCAAGTTGAGCTCAAAGCAGGTTATGCCAATTTCTCGCGGTTTGTCAGTTCTTTGCGGGCGCCGGAGCGAGGAAGGCTCCAATCCCCTTTTCGTTGATCTCTTCGTAGGACGGGATGTTCTCCACCACGATCTCCTTGCCGGGACGGACGTCGCCGATCATGTCGAGGAATTTCTTGACCGCCGTCACGTGACGGGCGGTGCGCAGCTCAATCGGTTGGCTGTCCACGTAGGGAATAAACAGCGCGCCGAGTTTCGTCGCTTTTGCGTAGGCCTTGTCGCGTCCCGTGAGGACCAGTGCTTCGTTGGTTCGGCCTCTGAGACGGCCCTGCGAAGGGTTGCCCGTCTCCATCAGGATGGGCATGAGGCCGGGAATGTTGTCGCCCCACTCGCGGTGGCTCAGCCCGCGGAAGTTCACGGGGGAAGGCTCGAGGCGCATCGGAATTCCCATCATCTCAAGTTCCATGCAGACCATGGCGGCTAGTTCCATGGAATTCTCGTGAGCGACCGTCGCGTTGACCACGGGATATTCCGGCGACGCTTCGTGAAGATCGAAGGCCAGGTCCACCTTTTCTTTTTTCAGAAGCTCCATGATGGACAGCCCCACCAGCTGCGTGAGTCCGTCAGCCTTTGTTCCGGGATAGGAGCGGTTCAGGTTGCTGCGTGAAGAACCGTCAAGCTTCTGTTTGGAAGGATGATGGATATAGACGTCGGGCTCGGGCCATTGGTCGATCGGGTTGGTGGCGCGGGAACCGAACTTGAACTCGCGGAACGCGCCGCCATCCTGCGCGATGCGGAAATGCTGAGGCGCGGCGTCCTGGGGCGAATTGTGGGTCATGGCGGACATGTTGGCGTTGGGCATCACGATCAGGCGCCCTTGCTTCACCTGGGCGCGCTCCAGATACATGAGCGCGGCCATATAGCCCGAGGGCTCGTTTGGATGGGTGCCTCCCATGAGGAAAACCGTGCCCCCCTCCTGTTCACCCTCTTGAATGTAGACGGGCGTGTCTCCATGAGTCCCTTTGAGAGCCGGTTCCCATTCCGACAGCATATGAGCCTTGAAAGCGGGGGCCGGGTAAACCGTGTCGGTTTTCCACATGCCCATGAAAGACTGGGCCGAGAACCAGCAGATTCCGCCGATCACCGCACACAGCGCGATTGCGGTAAGAGGGCTGCCCTTTACTTTATATTCCATTGTAAAGACCCCTCCCTTTACTTGATCATCAGCAGGCGCAGGACCATGGGAATGAGAACCATAGCCGCCGTGACCTGCTTCCAGAATGAGCGCTCCTGAAACATGCAGCGCAGCACGAATACCATGACGAAGAGCAGAATGCCTCTGTAAATAAGTGTCATCGAGCTCGCCCTCCCTACTTAATGAGTTTTGCGATGACGTTGCTGTACAGGATAACCGCAATGCCCCATCCGGCGAGGACAAAGCCTGGCAGAAGGCATTTCTTCAATACTTTGAAGTAGTTATCCTCTCCCACCACTTGGGCGGCAAAAATGCCGGCAAGGGCCGTGGGAGGCATCAGGTCGCCCAGGGACGCGATGAGGCTCAGAGCGGCGGCCACGACGACGGAGTCGAAGTTCAGCAGCGCAAGCAGGAAAGGCACTCCGAGGACGGACGCGGAACCGAATGAGGAAACAGCGCCGAAGAGAGGCATGGTAATGGCGATTCCAAGATAGAGAGTCCAGCTTGGAAGGCTGAGCGCGGAGACGACGATAAATCCCTGGACGCCGATCAGCGTCATGATCTGGATGAACATGCCCACGCCCATCAGGATACCCAGCACGGGAAGGCAATCGTTGAGGGCTTCTGTGACCGTTTCGATGGGGTTCCATTTGACGCCCGAGAGAAAACCCGTTGCGGAAGCGATCAGGAAGATCAGCGGCATACCCAGTCCCGGCCAGGAAGCGGCGAAGACCTGTTCAACCACGAAGAGCAGGATCAGCGTGATCACCGGCAGCGCGAGGCGGAAGCTCAGGGGTTCGCGCGACATTTTGACGAGCTGCTCTTCAAGAGCGGCTTCGTTGCTGAAGTGGCGGATATGGGGATAGATCATGGTCAAAGCGTAAACCACCGCCAGAGGGATGGTGCAGAAAAGCAGCGGCAGCGCGAACCCCACGTAGGGAATGTCGACGCCGGCGCAGATGATCATGGCGGGAATACTGATGGGCGGCGCGATCATGCCCAGCAGAGCGCCCATGGAAATGGCGGCCGCCGATTTGACCTTGTTCATTCCGAGAGTCATCATCACGGGAGCTACGAGCGCTCCGGTGGTGAGCACCGACGCTGTGGAAGAACCTGTGATCATGCCCGGCGCCATAATAATGAACATAAGACCCAGGCTCAGCAGCGCAGGATGACGGCGGAACTTACGGATGACCCAGGCTGAGAGCGCGTCGAGAAGGCCGATCTTCAGCACCACTTTCATGAGGATCATGGCGGTGGCGATCACGAGGATGGTGTTCACATAGCCGAACT
Source organism: Pyramidobacter piscolens (assembly GCA_004558205.1). Taxonomy (GTDB): domain Bacteria; phylum Synergistota; class Synergistia; order Synergistales; family Dethiosulfovibrionaceae; genus Pyramidobacter; species Pyramidobacter piscolens_A. The sequence continues at coordinate 17,382 of SFDM01000017.1, read as the reverse complement.
CCCCCTCCACCAAATGCCTCAGAGGGATGCCTTCGCCGGCCGCCAGAGCGCCGACGACAGCCGCCAGCGCCATGGCTACGGCGATCGGAAGCTCCCAGTAGAAAGCCCCGAACGCGAAAACGGTGATCATGAGGAAGGTGTAGAAACCTTCCGGCCAGAACCACTCCATGACAGGCGCCTACTTGACGTTCCAGGCGGCCAGGACCTTGCCGAGAGGTTCCTCACAGCCCTTGACGTTGGGAGCCGTCAGGATGTCCACTTTCTTGGCCTCGGCAAACTTGGTGAAGATACCGTCGGTGTTTCCGCCGTCCACGATGATCATCGCGTCACCGTAAGGGGCGGCCGCGTTGATGAACAGGTCGGAAAGGGTGCCGCGGCGGCCTTCTCCGCCCACGTGCATGATCAGGATTTTCATGCCCTTGGCGGCGGCGGCGTCGCACAGGGCTTTTGTGCGGACCACTTCCTGATCCTTGTCGATGCCAGCGGCGCCAAGGCCCTTGGAGCTGCCTCCCACAACGGCTATCAGGACCTTCTGATCGGCCAGTTTTTCCGGTTTCATCAGAGCGTCAAAATCAGGGGTTATCTTCAGGCGCCGAAGGACGACCTTGACCATCATGGCGTCAGGGCCCTGACCAATAGACGTCAAAGCCACGTCAGCGGCGAAAGCGCTTGCGGAAAAAGCGGTGAGGGCAAGCAGAGCAATAGCGAAGTGTTTCAGTTTCATTATAACCGACCTCCTCTGAAAATAGCTGACAACCATATTTATCAGCTTTTGATACTTGAATTCTATGGCAAAGCTTCTTGACAGTCAAGTATTTTTCTCTTTTTTCTCTTTTTCTCCGCTGATATCATCAGAAGTCGTGAAATAATTCTGCTTTCTGCGAGAGGCGGCGTCAAAACGAGGGAACTCTGGCCTGTTTCCGCGGGGGCTCGTCAGCGTGAAGGGGAAAAGGCTCCCATTCTTTTCGGAGAGATGCTTCAGGGTTTTCGGCGACCTCCGGTGCAACGCTATGAGGCAGGCGGGCTTTTACGTATTGCGGGCTGCTGTAGATGGTTCTCGGCCGCCCGCTCCGGTTGTCGTCCACTTCGGACCGCCGGTTCAACTGGCCCTTTCTCACAAGGTATTCCAGATAGCGATGCGCCGTAGGATAGGCCAAGCCGCTTCTATCGGCGGTTTCCGACGCCGTCAGGTCTTCGCCGTTCTCAAACAGGTCGTAGACGCGCCGCGCCGTGTCTTCCGAAAGGCCTTTGGAGCGTCCTTCGCGGTTTTCGTAGAGGCGGTACCGCAGCAGTTCCGTGTGCAGGGTGATTCGGGCCGAAAAATCCGCCAGCCTCAGAGGTTTCGAGATAAAATCGTCGGCTCCGGCCAGAAGGAGTTCCCGCGCGATTTCCGGGGACTCCTCCACGGTCAGGGCGAGCAAAATAACGTTTTGCGACAGCTGGCGGGCCTGTCTGACGACCTCTAGCCCGCTCATGACCGGCATGTGGTAGTCTACCAGCAGAATGTCCACCAGATGGCGCTTCACCCAGTCCAGGGCCTCAAAGGGGTCGCTGGCAGCACGTATGCTCCAGCCCAGCGAAGCCGCCATGGCTTTTACGGTATAAAGGATTCCTTCGTCGTCGTCCACGACGCCCAGCGTAAAATTCATCATTTCAACGTCTCCTCGGGTAATCTTAAAGTGCAGCAGAGGCCTCGGTGGGGCCGGTTTTTCATGCTGAAGCTCCCATGGCTGGCTTCGGCCACGTCCTTCACGAATGAAAGGCCCAGTCCCGAAGACCCCCAGGAAGAAAGCATGCCGCCGCCGGGGTGCAGAAAGCCCGGCCCGTTGTCTTCCACTGTCAGGATGATCTCCTTTGAATCCCTGCGGGCTTTGAGAAAAATTTCCGGCTGGCGGCTCCTGTCCGTCGCGTGCCAGGCGTTGTCCAGCAAGTTGACGAGGGCGCGGGAGACCCGTATCAGGTTGATGTGCAGCCGCACGCGCCGCGCGTCGTCGCGGCAGTCAAGGCGTACTGACTTTCCCCAGGGCAGCGGCCTGATTTGAGAAAGCGTGTAACCCATGAGCTCCTCCACCTCCACGGATCGTGCGGCGTCGGGGTTGCGAATTTCGGAGATCATCTGGTCCATTTTTTCAGCTGCCGTGGTAATCGCTTTTCCGTGGCTTGACGTGACGGGGTCCGCGCTGATGGACAATAAATCGGACAGCCCCATGACGACCGTCAGAGGCCGTTTCAAGTCGTGGACCAGATACTGCATTTCCTGATAAAGCCTGGCCCGCGCCTGGTGGTGGCGAAGCTGCTCCAGCTCCTTGTCGCGCTGTTGAAGCGCGTTCAGCTGGTTGATCTGCTTTTCATAACTGACGAACAGCGCGGCCAGCAACGTGGCCGTACAGAATGAAAAGGTGAAGCAGAGGCCGCTGAAAGCGTCGAGCAGACTGCCGTCGTCGATCAGAAGGCTGATCTGCTTTACGGCAAGGCTGAGCTCGCCCCATCCAAAGCCGTAGGGCGTCAGCAGCGGAATCAGGTCGAGCCATTGCGTCGAAAGGATCATGACGGACTGAATAACCAGTTTATAGAAATACCGCGACACGTCGCGGCACAGGATCTGCAGAATCAGGACGCTGGCCAGCGTCAGAAGCGCCGGCATGCCGAAATGGGATATCAGTGGAAAATGAAAGAGGTTCATGCATAAATAGCTGCCGGGGATCACCACTACCGGCAGGACGACGGCGATCCTGGGCCGTTTCAGCGCGCCGGCGGCTCCCTCGGAGATCAGGAACCAGCCGTTGTAAAGCAGCACGGCCCGGAAAGCGTTGATCAGCACCAGCCAAAAGGACGCAATGAGGAGGTAGCCTCCTTCCATCATGGCCGAAGCCTTGTCGATGTACTGAAACACGGGAGCGACGGCGCTGCTGAAGGCCTGGCTGACCGCCCAGACGCCCAGCATGAACCAGCCTCCCAAACACTTTTTACTCCAGCTTTTCATGTGATCTCCTTCTAGGATGAGTTCCCTTCTGTGTATACGATTTTTTTCTATTATGAATCATGAATCGTGATATCGCAAGTCTCGGTGAAACAAAAAAGCTGCCCTGCCTTTTTCAGACAGAGCAGCCTTTCTTGGAGGGTTTTTTGTTGAAGGTGGTGAAATTGCTTCGGACTTAGTCCTCTTTGGCAAGGCCCGCCTGCATAACGGCAAGTGCGGCTCCGGGCTGGACCGTCATGCCGAGCTTGATGCAGGCGCGCTCGACGGCGGCCACGGCACCGATCATGACGTGCTTGTCGATGTTGCCCATGTGTCCCATGCGGAAGCCGATGCCGGCATAAGCGCCGAGGCAGCCGGCAACCTGAGCGCCTTCCGCGCCGACTAACGAACGGAACTTGGCGTCGTCGACGTGTTCGCTCTCGGGATAGAGATAGACGGAAAGCGTAGGAGCGCGGAAGCCCTTCTCCGCGGCGACCTTGAAGCCAATGGCCTCAAGGGCGTCGTCAAACAGCTTGGCGATGCGGATATGACGGTCGTAGCGCTCTTCCAGTCCCTCTTCCTTGATGATCCTGACCGATTCCTTAAGGGCCCAGATCATGTTGACCGCAGGAGTGCCCCAATACTTGGAAGGATCCTTCATGATGGGAATCCACTCTTCAAAGTCGGCGTAAGCCTCGGGGATCAGTTCGCCAAGGGCTTTGCGGCGCTCGAGGGCGGCTTTGGAGGCGAAGAGGATCGTCAGGCCGGGAGCGACGCCGAAGGCCTTCTGCGAGCAGGTAAGAAGGACGTCGATGTTCATTTCCGCGAGGTTGGAGCGAACTCCAGCGGCAGCGGCGACTGCGTCGACGATATAGATGGTCTCGGGGTGCTTGGCGAGAACCTTGCCGATCTCAGCGATGGGGGCTACGACACCGGTGGAAGTCTCCACGTGGGTCACGGTGACGGCGGCGTATTTTTTCTCGGCGAGTTTCTTCTCCACCATTTCGGCGGTGACGCTGGTTCCCCAGTGATCGGCGGCAAGGATGTCCAGGTTCAATCCCTTGCGGAGGCACATCTTCTTAAAGCGGTCGCCGAAAGCGCCGTTGGTGCAGACCAGGATGTTGTCGCCCGCCTTGGTGGTGTTGGAAAGAGCCATATCCATGCCCAGAGTGCCGGAGCCGGCGATCACGAAGGACTGCTCGGCGCCCCACATCTCGTTCAGGTCGAGGACAAGCTGCTTGAAATCTGCGACGAATCCAGCGTCTCCGAAAGCGACGGTAGGACGGCCCATCTGATCCTGAATGGAACGCACAACGGGGGTAGGTCCGGGAATCATAACGAGTTTTTCTGTCTTAATCATAGAAACTTCCTCCTCAATTTTAGTACATAATCTAGCTATTGTTTTGCTATTCCTCTGTAAAAGCAGCCTTAAAAAGCAGCCTTATATCTTTGACGTGCCGCGAAACTTAGACCTTCAGGTTCCAGCCGGTCTTCTGCTGGAATTCATCGATAATGCCATAGAGCGCTGGTTTCAGTTCTTCCTTCAAAGGAAGGAAGGGAAGGCGCAGGGGGCCGCCGAAGTAACCGAGGTACTCCATCGCGGCTTTGAGGCCGGGAACGCCGAACTTTGCCGTGACCGCCGCGTTGAGGGGAATGAGGTCGAACTGCATCTGACGCGCTTTGTCGTAGTTTCCAGCGACGCAGAGGTCGAAAAGTTCGGCGCAGAAATCGGGAGCGATGTTCGCCACCGCCAGAGTGCCGCCCTTGCCGCCCATGATCGTGGTGGGCATCAGGAAGCTGCCGCTGCCGGCGAAAACGCTGAAACCGGGCTTGCTGTAGCCGATGACCTCGGAGATCTGGGCGATAGCGCCGCCGCTGTCCTTGATGCCGGCGATGTTGGGGTGCTTGGAAAGGGCCACGGTGACGGCGGCGGGAATGTTGAACGATGAGTTGCCGGGCATGTTGTAAATCATGACGGGAAGCGAAGAAGCGTCGGCGACCGCCGTGAAGTGAGCTTTCAGTCCGTCGGGGGTCAAAGCGCCCTTATAATAGGTCGGGTTAAGGACCAAGACAGCGTCGGCGCCGGCGTCGGCCGCAGCTTTGTTCATGCGGATCGTCGCGTAGGCCGACTCGCAGCCCGTGCCGGCGATCATCATCTTGTGCGCGGGCAGAACTTTGCGCACAAACTTCATCAGCTCCACTTTCTCCTCTTCAAGAAGAGAAACAAACTCGCCGTTGCTGCCCATAACCACCAGTCCTGCAAGACGGCTTTGGCCAAGGCGTTCGATGTTCGCCTTCAAATGGTCCCAATCGATTGTTCCATCTTCCTTGAACAACGTGGGGATCGGCGCAAAAATTCCTCTGATATCCTTCATAACCTCAACAACCTCCTGCGATTAAAAAGCGTTTTTTTTGCCTCAGATCAAATTATCGATTGTTTACAGTGCATTTTAATGACTCCTGGCGAAACTGTCAAGTCTTTCGGCCGAAATTAGGTAAAAAAAGTTTGTGGGGTGCAAAGGCTTCCTATGGCTTCTTTGCTGATTTTTTATCCGCGGAGGGGGGATCGTTTTGGGCGCGGAAAAACTCACTGTATTTTGTATAATTCAAAGGGGGCCTTTTCAAATTCATCACTTAGCTTTATAATAGAACCTAGGGTTTGGCTCTTCAGAGTCAAACGCGAGTCCATTATTTTTTAGGGAGGGTTTATCGAATGAAGAAATCCAGTATTATGGCACTTGCAGTGATGGGCGTTTTTGCCGCAGCGGCCGCTTTTGCCGCCCCCGCTCAGTACATCATGGGCACCGGCGGTACCGCGGGTACTTACTATCCCCTTGGCGGAGCGATCTCCCAGATCATCACCGATAACAGCAACAAGGTTGTAAGCGTAGTCGCCCAGGCAACGGGCGCTTCGGTTGAAAACCTGAACATGATCAACGCAGGCGACATGGACCTCGCGCTTGTTCAGAACGACACCGCCGATTATGCGAAGAAGGGCGTCATGTTCTTCAAAGCCCCTCTTAAGAACGTGGTGGGCATCTGCCGCATCTACCCTGAGCACATTCAGGTTGCCGTAGCTGCCGACAGCCCTATCAAGGATATCTCCGGTTTCCGCGGTAAGAACCTTTCCGTCGGCGCTCCCGGTTCGGGCAACGAAGCCAACGCCCGTCAGATCCTTGGCGAATTTAACATGTTTAACGGCAAGGATTACGTCAACTTCACGCCCCATTTCCTGTCCTACGCCGAAGCCACTTCCCATTTCAAAGATCGTCAGATCGACGGCTTCATGTTCACCACCGGCGCTCCGAACTCCGGCATCCAGGAGATCGTGACCGCCCAGCCCCTTCGCTTTATCGAGATCAAGGGCGCTATGCGCGATCTGATCATCGCCAAGTACCCCTTCTTCGCGAAGGCCGTCATTCCCGCGGGCACTTATAAGGGGCAGGATAAGGACGTGGAGACCATCGCCGTTCAGGCCTGCCTGATTGCCCGCCGCGATATGCCCGACAAGGAAGCCTATGCGATCACCAAGGCTATCTTCGAAAACCTTAAGGCCATCGGCGACGCCCATGCCAAGGGCAAGAGCCTTACCCTCGCCGCCGCTCTTGACGGTATGACCCTTGACATTCATCCTGGCGCTCTGAAATACTATAAGGAAGTCGGACTGGTTAAGTAACTGAGCTTTCTGCTGACCCGTTTGCACTGCCAGAGGGAGGAGTCGCAAGGCTCCTCCCTTTTTCGAGTTTTCTCAATACCTGTTTCCGCATGAGTGTGTTTTTGGCGCACAGAAAGGACAGCCGCTATGTTAAAAATTCGTCCGTGGATGGTGGTTTTGCCCGCGCTGCTGGTCCTGATCAGCATTCCTGTTCTGTCTCGTTATCCGCTGCGGCTTTTAACGGTTGAAAATGAAGACCAGGAAATCCTCTACATGAGAGCCGTGGACCTCGGCGACCGGTATGCTGTCAGGTTTACCCATTCTGTTGCGAGACGCCCTGTTGATGAAATTTATGAAGTCGATGAAGATTGCTCAAAACTGATTGAAACTGTCTATGATATGATGGGTGCAGGACTCCCCCACGCTCCGGAAGCCGGTCAGACTTTCACCGTGAAGGACGGACGGTATCACATTACGGGGTTTAACCTGAAAATCCCCGTGCTGACGTACCGGATCAGCAAGGTTGTGGCCGACCATCGTTTTCTGATCGATGGGAAAGACTATAAGCTTCTTGATTGGACGAAACCCGGCCGTCCCCTGACATTCAGAGTTCAGTGGGGAACATTGGGAAATTTGATTTCATTTAAGTATCACCATCTATTTTCTAAGGGGGAATAGCACCTATGGAAGAGAACAAGAAGAGTTTGGAGTCTCAGGAGAAACTGGAAGAAAAGAAGATATTGAACGCCGAAACCGTGGCGGCCGATGGCGAACACATTCAGGAAATCCTCGAGAAGTACGATCAGGAGTCCCGTTTCAGACACCTTGACGGAGCTTGGGGAAAAGCCATCCAATGGCTGTGTATCGCCTTCTCTCTGTATCAGTTCTATACAGCCGGATTCGGCGTTCTGCCGGCTCAGATTCAGAGGCCTCTGCACCTGCTTTTCATGTTCCTGCTCGTGTTTTTGCTCTATCCTTCGCGCAGTTCCTTCTCGCGCAAGTCGATGCACCCTCTTGACCTGGTTCTGGCCCTTGTCGCCGGCAGCACCATGGTCTACCTGATTGTGAACTATGAAGCGATCATGTACCGCGGCGGGCTGCCCACCACCGCCGACTTGATCTTTGGCGCCGTGGCCATCCTGGTGACCTTTGAAGCCGCCAGGCGTATCGTGGGCACCCCCATTGTCCTGGTAGCGCTGGCGTTCGTGCTTTACGCGCATTATGGAAACCTCCTTCCAGGATTTTTGGCGCATCGCGGCTTCACCTGGACGCGCATTATCAACCATATGTACCTGACGACGGAGGGTATCCTGGGCTCGCCGACGGGCGTTTCGGCGACCTTCGTCTACATGTTCATCCTGTTTGGAGCGTTCCTGAACAAGACCGGTCTGGGGAAATTTTTCATCGACCTGGCGCTTGCCGCCGCAGGACACCAGGTGGGCGGCCCCGCGAAGGTTGCCGTTATCGCCTCGGGGTTCTTTGGGACGATCTCCGGCAGCTCTGTAGCGAATACCGTTACCACGGGCACTTTTACGATACCTCTGATGAAGAGCATCGGCTATCAGCCTCACTTTGCGGGCGCCGTCGAAGCCTCCGCCTCCACGGGCGGCCAGCTCATGCCCCCCATCATGGGTGCCGCCGCGTTCATCATGGCGGAGTTTATCGGCGTGCCCTACATCACCATCGCGATCGGCGCCGTCCTTCCCGCCCTGCTTTACTACCTGGCCGTGTTCATCATGATCCACATGGAAGCTCTTCGCCTCGGCCTGAGAGGGCTTCCCAAAGAGGCCCTGCCAAATACCAAGAAAGTTTTCATGGACGGCGGGCATCTGCTTCTTCCTCTTTTCGTCATTATCTATATGCTCATTGTAGGCTATACGCCTTTGAAGGCCGCCTTCTACAGCATTCTCTGGACTGTGGCCGTGGCGATGATGCGCAAGACGACCCGCCTGAAATTCAGCGATATCCTGGCTGCCTTTGAGGACGGCGCTCGCGGAGCTCTCGGCGTTGCCGCCGCCTGCGCCTGCGCCGGCCTGATCATCGGTTCCGTTACCCTCACAGGCATTGGACTGAAGCTTGCCAACGGCATTGTCACCCTTGCCGGCGGACATCTGTTCCCCACGCTGGTCTTGACGATGATCGCGTCCATCATCCTGGGCATGGGGCTTCCGACGACGGCGAAATACATCGTCCTTGCCTCGATGGCGGCTCCGGCCATCCAGAAGTTCGGCGTGCCCACCCTGGCGGCTCACATGTTTATCTTTTACTATGGCATCGTGGCTGACCTGACACCGCCCGTGGCGCTTGCAGCCTACGCCGGAGCCGGTATTGCCGGTGCCGATCCCATGCGTACGGGATTCACCGCTTTGAGGCTGGCTGTGGCCGGTTTCCTGATCCCCTATTTCTTCGTCTACAATCCAGAACTGCTCATGATCAACGCATCCTTTGGGACGGTCCTGGTGCCGGCCGTTACGGCCATAGCCGGGACGGTGCTGCTCTCCTTCGGAGCTGCAGGATACTGGCTGCGCAAGCTGAACATAGTGGAGCGTGCGATCATGCTCGGCGCCGCCTTGCTGCTGATCCAACCCGGTATTGTTACCGACATAATTGGCGCCGTCATCGCGGCGGTGATGTATTTCTATCAGAAGCAGGGGCTCAATCGCAAATAACTTTTTTCCCGTCAAGTCAAAGAGCCCGGTACGTTTCCGTATCGGGCTCTTCTTTGTATTTTCATACTATTAGCAATAAGGCGGCTAAATTAGAGACCAGGTCCGGTCCTTCCGTGCTCATTTTACGTTTTTATTGCAAAGCAGTATCAGCTGTTTTTCGCGCTCTGTACGGAAGGATTTTTAAAACGCGGTTTTGGGACTTTCTTCTTAAGATTGGCTTGCAAAAATCTTTTACCTCAGGTACTATCTGCTTAAGATGATGAGCAAGATAAAATAAATGAAGGAGGCTTTTTGGAAATGTCAAAGACTAAGAAATATGTTCTTGCTTTTATCGCGGTGGTCCTATGCTGCAACGTTTTTGTAACGGTTATGGGAAACAACGCGGCGCCTCTGAAAGCGGAGATTGCGAAGCTTCGGGCTGAGACTGAAGAGTTGAGGCAGTTCGCAAAAGAAGCCCATACGTTCCGGGCGCTGAAAGAAGAGCTGCTGCAGACAAAAAAACAGATTGAAGACGGCACCACGCAGCTGAACGAGCTGATGAAGAGCCTTGAGGTCGCGAAAACGGATTTGGCCGGCGCTGCTCAGTCGGTGAAGTCGGAGGCGCTTTCTATGCTGGAAGGCACAAAGAAGACGATCTCGGAGCATTTTGAAGCGGCGAAGAAGAGTTTCAGCGAGAGCGTCGCGGCCGCGAAAGGCGAACTGACGGCTATCGAAAAGTCGCTGAATGAGCTGAAAGCTTTTAGTGAAAAGGTCGCCAGCGCTGAATACGAGCGGGTGAAGGGCGAATTTGAGCGGCTTTCCGCGCATATGGCTCATATGGAGAAATTGCTTGCTAAATAGGTGCCTGTGATAAGCCGCCCTTTTTTTGGGCGGTTTTTTGCGATACTGAAGAGTATAACTGATTATGAAAGAGGGTCGCCGATGAAACCTGTAGTCACCGTTATTGAGCCGGAGGGGCCTGAAAAATGGTTTTTCCCTTTGCAAGAGTATGCGGATATCCGTTTCTATCATCCCCAAGGCCCCATGGCCGGCCATGTGGTCTCGGAAATTCTGGATTATTCGCGGGGCGTGATTATCACTTCAGCCACTTCTATTTCTGCACGCCAAATAGATCTGGCCCCTAGGCTTGGCATTATCGCCAAGTGCGGCGGTCCTCCGTCAAACGTGGACATTCCCCGTGCGACACAGGCCGGCGTCGCCGTGAGCTGCTGCCCGGGAGCGAACACCACGTCGATTGCCGAATACGCGGTTATGCTGATCATCGCCATGCTGCGCCGCTTTGACCTGCACATGGGCACGGTCCGCCTGGGGAAATGGCGCACGCCGACCACGCTGCTCGGCCACGACCTGCGGGGCGCCGTCGTGGGGCTGGTGGGACTGGGAGCGATCGGCGCGGAAGTCCTGCGCAAACTGCAGCCCTTTGACTGCCGTGTGCTGGTTTACTCCCCTCACGCTTCCAGGGAGACCTCCCTGCCTCCTTATTGTTCTTTTGCGGAGAGCCTGGAGGAGATGCTCCCTCAGTGTGACGCCGTCACGGTGCACTGCAAGGTGACAGAGGCGACGCGCGGCATGTTCGGCCGGCGGCTTTTCGGTCTCATGAAGTCCGGCGCCGTTTTCGTCAACACGGCGCGGGGCGCTCTCGTGGACGAAGGGGCGCTTTCGGAAGCTCTTCAAAAAGGGCCTCTGAGCGCGGCCGCCGTCGACGTCTTTCAGGTGGAACCCCTGCCGCCGGACAATCCGCTTCGGCTGTGCGGGAACGCCGTGCTGACGCCCCACTCTTCAGGATGGACCGAGGAGGCGCTGTGGCGCGAGTGCAATGGCGCGGTCCGTTCTGTCGCCGCGTTTCTGAAAGGCGAGCCCATACCGGGGCTCTTAAATCCCGATTATCGGGAGAATCTTCGTTAATCTTTGAAAGGAGATCAGCATGATTCATTATGCCCGCTTCATTGTAGGAAATAACCATACGCCCATGCTGGGGCGCCTTGTCGACGCCGACCACATGGAGATTATGGAAATGGGGTTCCTTTCCGCGCCTCAGCCCACGGGAAAGATCATTTCCCTGTCTCAGATTGACCACTGGCTGCCTTCCTGCGTGCCCACCAAGATTGTCGCTGTGGGCTTGAACTACAGGGATCACGCTATTGAATACGGTTCTCCGATCCCGGAAGAGCCGCTTCTCTTCGGCAAGGCTCTGTCGTCGCTGAACTATCATGGTGGCACCATTATCCGCCCGCCGGAGTGCGCGCGCCTTGATTACGAGGCCGAGCTGGCGGTGGTGATCGGCCACCGGGCGTCCATGGTCTCCGAAGCCGACGCTTTGGACTATGTGGAAGGCTACACCTGCGCCAACGACGTCACGGCCCGCGACCTTCAGAAAAAGGACGGGCAGTTCCACCGCGGCAAATCCTTTGACACCTTTTGCCCCGTGGGGCCTTTCCTCGTCACCGACGTGGATCCCTCGGACCTTGGTATTGAAAGCCGCCTGAATGGAAAGGTGATGCAGCATTCGCGCACGTCTCAGCTGATTTTCCCCGTTCCCAGGCTTGTGAGCTACATTTCCCACGTCATGACCCTTTTGCCCGGCGATCTTATTTTGACGGGAACTCCCGGCGGAATCGCGCCCATGCAGTCCGGCGACGTCATCGAGGTGGAAGTGGAAGGCCTGGGCGTCCTTAGCAACGCCATTGTCAATCGATAATATTTTTATGAAGCGCTGAAAATGGCATGTGCGGCGTCCTGTAAGGGGCTCTGAACGGCCTTGTCAGCGCTTTTCCTTTTCCGCGCGGATGTATTGAAGATACGCAATTATTGTTTTGTACATTCTATTTCAAGTATACTGAATACAATCCTCTTTGCCTCTGGACAAATGGCCCTAAATAAGAGAAACTAGTAATGGCTGAATTTTTCAGCATAAGTTCTTATATCATTTACATGGAGGTGCAATTTATGGATCAGAATAACAAGAAAGGCACTTTGCAGGTTCTTTTGGGCGCGGCGTTCCTCATGGCGACTTCCGCCATCGGCCCCGGATTCCTCACCCAGACGACGGTTTTCACTCAGCAGCTTCTTGCCTCGGCGGCTTTCGCGATTGCCATTACGATCATCGTGACGGGCATCGTGCAGCTGAACATCTGGAGAATTCTCTGCGTTTCGAAACTCAGGGCTCAGGACGTAGCCAACAAGGTTATCCCCGGGCTGGGTTATTTCCTCGCCTTTGCCGTGGCTCTCGGCGGCCTGGCTTTCAACGTGGGTAACGTGGGCGGCTCGGCGCTGGGCATGAACACCATGATGGGACTCCCCATACAGTACGGCGCGGTTATCAGCGCAGCCATCGCCATCCTTATCTTCCTGAATAAAGACCTGGGCAAGGCCATGGACCGTTTCACCCAGATCCTGGGATTCCTGATGATCGCCCTGATGCTCTACGTGGCCGTCAAAGCCGCTCCTCCCGTCGCGATCGCGGCGAAGGAAGTGGTCGCGCCTACCAAGATTAGCTGGATGGTTATTCTGACCCTGATCGGCGGCACCGTGGGCGGCTACATCTCCTTCTCGGGTGCCCACCGCCTGCTCGACGCCGGCATCCATGACCCTCACGACGCGACCAAGGCCGCCATGAACGGCATCGTCGTTACGTCGGTCATGCGCGTGCTGCTGTTCCTGGCCGTCCTTGGCGTGGTCTACGTGGCCGCGGGCCAGCCGGCCGTAGTCCTTGACGCGGGCAACCCCGCCGCTGACGCGTTCCGCAAGGGCGCCGGCGAGATTGGCTACAGAATGTTCGGCGTGGTCCTGTGGGCCGCGGGCGTCACCTCCGTTATCGGCGCTTCCTACACGTCGGTCTCCTTCTTGCGCACCCTTTTCAAGACCATCGACAACAACTACCGCTGGTGGATGATCGGCTTTATCTGCGCCTCCACAGCCATCAACATCTTCATCGCCAGGCCCGTGGCTCTGCTGATCCTTGCCGGATCCATCAACGGCTTGATTCTGCCTCTGGCTCTCGCGTCGATCCTGCTTGGCGCCTACAAGAAGGACGTGGTCGGCGAGACCTACCGCCATTCCTACGTACTTGCTGCCTGCGGTTGGGCCGTCGTGGGCTTTACGCTGTGGATGGGCGTAAGGGCCCTTCCCGGCATCATGAAGATCTTCGGCTAAAAAGGGCATATCGTTCTCATACTCAAAAAAGTCAGAGCCGAAGGTTTTCATCCTTCGGCTCTCTTTGGAGTTCTAGATGACCTCATAAATGGAGGCGATCACTATGGAAGCAAAGATTCTTCCCGCTGGAGAGACCTGCCTGTTCGTGGACTTCGGCGAGAAAATTGACATGGAAATCAACGGGCGCGTTCAGGCCCTGAAACAGGCTTTGCTCGATCACCCTTTTCGCGGGCTGAAAGAGCTGGTTCCGACCTATCGCTCTCTGTCTATCTACTTTGACCCGCTCGCGGTGGATCTTCCCGCGCTGAAGAAACGCTTGGAGGAGGAGCTTGCCAAGCCCTTCGCGGCCGGCGAATCCAGCAGCGTGGAGGTGTGCGTGCCCGTCTTTTTCGGCGGTGATTTTGGCCCCGATCTGGCGGCTGTGGCGGAACACACGCAGCTTTCCGAGGACGAGGTCGTGAAGCGCTACAGCGAGTCCCCTCTTTACTGCTTCATGAACGGTTTTACGCCGGGGTTCCCCTATCTGGGAGGCATGGATCAGACCATAGCGACGCCGCGCCTGAAAAGCCCCCGCGAGGTGATCCCAGCAAACAGCGTGGCTATCGGCGGCGCTCAGGCGGGAGCCTACTCTATCGCCAGTCCCGGCGGGTGGCGAATTGTGGGACGCATTCCCTACGACCTTTACGACGCGGGGCGCGATCCTGCCGTGGCCATTCAGGCGGGCATGTGGGTGCATTTTTACCCCGTGTCGATGGAACGCTATAAGGAAATTGAGGCGCAGGCGAAGGCTGGAACTTACAAGATCGAATACCGTCAGAAGGGGGCGAGCGAATGAAACTGTGCATTGAGCGTCCCGGCGCTTTGACGACCGTGCAGGATCTCGGACGCTGGGGACATCAGGCGATCGGCATGCCTGTCAGCGGCGCGATGGATGCCCCGGCGCTCGTCCGAGGCAACCTCATTCTTGGCAACCCCGCGAACGCGGCGGCTTTAGAGGTGACTCTCATGGGCCCCACGCTCCTTTTCAAGGAAGGCGAAGGCAGCATTGCCGTCGTGGGCGGCGACCTGTCACCGAAGCTGAACGACCGTCCTATTCCCAATTGGACAGCGGTGGCCGTGAAAGAGGGCGACAGGCTGAGCTTCGGCGCTCCCAAGGGACAGGGCTGCCGCGCCTATATCTGCGTGGGCGGAGGCATCGACGTGCCTCCGGTCATGGGAAGCCGCAGCACTTACATGAAGGCGAAGGTGGGCGGTTTTCAGGGACGCGCTCTGAAAGCCGGCGACGAAATCCCCGTGGGTGAGCCGTGGATTTTGTGGAAGCGCACGCTCGGCGTGAGCTGCCCTGAGGCCATGCGTCCCGACTATGCCTTTACGGCGCCGCTCAGAGCCGTGTTGGGACCGCAGGATTCCTACATCAAGCCCGAGGGCGTGAAAACCTTCTTCGAGGCTGAATACAAAGTTTCAGCCTCAGCCGACAGAATGGGTTACCGCATGGAAGGCGACGCCCTGATCGAGCATGTGAAGGGGCCTGATATCGTCTCCGACGGCATTCCTATGGGCGCCATACAGATTCCAGGGCAGGGGCTTCCCATCGTCATGATGGCCGACCGTCAAACCACCGGCGGTTATGTCAAAATAGGAGTGCTCCATGCCTTTGACGTGGCGCGGCTGGCTCAGAGGCTGCCCGGCGCCGCCGTCCGCTTCGCTCAGATCTCCCAGGAAGAGGGAATTGAAATTTCCAAGGCGGAAGCAAAAATTCTTGAAGAACTGCGCCTTTACGTTCAAAGCTGCGTTGCCAACGCCTCGATCCTCGTTTCCGGCGCCGGCGCGGGGTCCGTTCCCACATCGGGCGCGATGAACCTCAGCGTCGACGGGAAACAGTATGCCGTGACCTGGGAAAAACTTTCGTAAAAACTGGTAAAAACTTAAGGAGGAATGCAGCATGTACAGAGTGGACTTGAACAGCGATCTTGGTGAAAGCTTTGGCGCATGGAAAATGGGACAGGACGCGGACGTCCTTACCTTTGTCTCCTCGGCGAACGTGGCCTGTGGTTTCCACGCGGGCGATCCTCTGGTCATGAAAAAAACCGTTGCCGCGGCCGTCGCGGCCGGCGTAGCGGTGGGCGCTCACCCATCCTATCCCGACCTGGTCGGCTTTGGACGCCGTAATCTGGCCTGCTCTCCTGACGAACTGTATACGGATACGCTTTACCAGATCGGCGCACTGAAGGTTTTTTGCGAAGCCGCCGGTATCAAGCTGCAGCACGTGAAACCCCACGGAGCGATGTACAACAGCGCCGCGAAAAAGATCGAAGAGGCCATGGCGCTCGCCCAGGCCGTCAAGGATGCCGGCGACGGGATCATCCTGATGGGGCTCGCCGGTTCCAAGTTCGACGAAGCCGCGGCGAAAGTCGGCGTGCCATACGCTGCCGAAGCCTTTGCCGACCGCGGTTATATGAACGATGGGACGCTCGTTCCCCGGAAGATGGAAGGCGCTTTTGTCCGCGACGTCGAAGTGGCGGCCAAGCGCGTGATCCGCATGGTCAAAGAAGGCGTGGTCGAGGCGATCGACGGGACCGTCGTATCGCTGAAGCCGCAGTCGATCTGCCTGCACGGCGATTCGCCCACGGCGGTTCAGATGGCGCAGACCCTCCGCACCCGGCTGATCGAAGCCGGCATCGAGATCGTCCCTCTTGGAAAGGTGGTACAGTGATGACAAAGATTGCCGCTGATTACGCAAACGTTTCGCCTCGGGAAGTCCGCCAGATGATCCGCGAGGGACAGTGGTCCCTCCCCACTCCCGGTATGTGCGCCGGACACGTGCAGGCCAACATGATCGTCCTGCCCAAGGACTGGGCGTTTGATTTCCTTCTGTTTGCCCAGAGAAACCCCGTTCCCTGCCCCGTCCTTGACGTGACCGAAGTTGGCGGCGTGGAGCCGAAGATTATGGCCCCCGGCGCCAACGTGGCGAAGGACATCCCTCGCTACCGCATCTGGAAAGACGGCGTCATGGTCGACGAGCCCACCGACGTCACGTCCTACTGGCGCGACGACCTGGTGGCGTTCCTGCTGGGCTGCTCTTTCTCCTTTGAAAGCGCCATGATCAACGCAGGCTGCCCCGTTCGCCACATTGAAGAAAACCGCAACGTCCCCATGTACATCACCAACATTCCCTGCGTTCCAGCGGGACGTCTGAGCGGAAACATGGTCGTCAGCATGAGGCCTCTGCCCCCCCGCCTGATCAGCAAGGCGGTCCTTTCAACGGGGCGCTTCCCCGGCGTCCACGGCGCTCCTATCAGCATTGGAGACCCCGCGGCTATCGGCATCAAGGACATCAACAAGCCGGATTTCGGCGACGCCGTCACGATCAATCCCGGCGAAGTTCCCGTCTTCTGGGGCTGCGGCGTCACTCCCCAGTCGGTTCTGATGACCAGCAAACCGCCCTTCGCAATCACCCACGCCCCGGGTCACATGTTTATCTGCGATCCCTTTGACAGGGATCTCGCCGTGTTCCCCTAAAGGTATTGCTTTAAGCAGTCTCGAAATTGCAGGTAAAAGATGGGCCTTTCCGCTGTCAACACGGAAGGGCCCATCTTTTACCTGCAATGAATGTTTGAAATGCTTCAAAGGCATAGCTCATTACAAGAGAGCCTGGTTTTATACTATTTTGCAATAAAAACGCAAAATGGACACGGAGGGAACGACCCGAGGGGTATCCACCAAGCGAGTATAGGCGGGCCGAACAGGCCGAGATAGTCTTTAGCGACTGCATGGCCCCTCGGGCCGGCCCCGGACGTTAAGTTCAGCTGTTCTATGGGGTAGAAGAAGGGCGCCTTAAGCCGTCGCCTGCTCAGGTTTCCCCTCTCCGCTCCCCAAACCCGGCGTGCACCTTTCAATGCACCGGGCTTTCCAGTTCGCTCCGACCGAACAAAGTTCGGCTTTGAGGG
>SFDM01000064.1 GCA_004558205.1 Pyramidobacter piscolens | reverse complement strand
CCAGGTAACGACCATGATTCCAAACATGCCTTGGAGTTGCTTTCCGATCTCAGCACATCGGAAAGCTATGTAATTGCGGATAAAGCCTATGGCAGTAAAGAGATTCGTGAATACATAGAAGCACAAGGCTGGAGTTATGAAATACCGCCTAAGTCCAACGCAGCTGAGCCATGGCCTTATGATCAATGGCGATATAAAGAGCGTTTTCAAGTAGAGTGTTTCTTTCAAAAACTTAAATGGTTTCGTCGCATTGCTGCAAGATTTGAAAAACTTGATGAATCCCATATTCGGCAGCAAATCGCGCAAACCCTTGCAATTTCCGTCTCTATTGCGTGCTAAATCGAGAAAGTGAATGCCGTAATCGCAAGGGTTTGAAATGTTCCTGCCGAATGTGGGATGAATCCTTTAAAGCTTTTATTTTCATTGCTTCTATTCTGATTTGGTTAAAATAAACAATTTCAGCGATTTTTCAGACAAACCCTAATACTCTTTGGCCATTAAACGGCTAAATTTGAGACTAGGGCCGTCCCGAGGGGCCTCCAGTCGCTAAAGACTATCTCGGCCTGTTCGGCCTGCCATACTCGCTTGGTAGATACCCCCTCGGGTTGTCTCCTCCATGCCCATTTTGCGTTTTTATCGCAAGGCAGCATAATCAAAAATTCTGTCAACATGGTCAAAAACAAAAAATGTGTTCAAATTATCAACAAAAGCGCAATGAGCTATTGACTCATTCATCAAAGTTAAAACATTCTTGGCTAAAATTTTTTAAACGGCAGCCTACCCCCTATTACATTCCTTTGTAAGCATGCTATAATACTAGAGCAATTTTCATAAAAGAGTTTATAAAGGGATATTCTAACCCGGTAAGCGACTGTTTTGCCGCTTCTGACTACTGTTGCGTTTTTTGAAAATTGCTCTAGGCTAAAGGGATGAAAAACTTCCATCGTCCCGCACAGAAGGGAGATTTTAGAATGACGCGAAAAATCAGGATCCTTGTTATTGCTGCCCTGGCAGCAGGCGCGCTTTTCGCAACGCTTCAATTGGCCGCAGCCCAAAATGGAGCTTCAAAAGCCTCAAGGGGCATAACGCATGCTGCGGGTAAAACTGTCCGCCGCGCGCCTGTGGTGCGTCCCGATCCTTACCCTGATCCCTATCCAGTCCCCTACTACCCAATACGCCCCAGACCAGTCCCCGTACCAGTCCCCGTACCAGTTCCAGTCCCCGGGCCAGTACCAGTTCCCGTGCCAGTTCCCGTGCCAGTTCCCGTGCCAGTTCCAGTCCCCGGGCCGGTACCAGTTCCCGTGCCCGTGCCAACTCCAGACCCCGTGCCAGTGCCGGTTCCAGGACCTGCGCCAGACCCCGTGCCCTATCCCCCGGCTCCAGGGCCGCAACCCTACTCCCCGCCCCCAACCCCAGCACCGGCTCCCGAGCCCTACTCTCCAAGCCCAGCTCCCGATCCCGTACCCTATCCTCCTGCTCAGGAGTCTTTCTCCGGGAACTCAGAGTCAATGTCCGACGGAGGCTCTATGTCAGGCTCAGAACCGGTCATCATTCCATCAAATTAAAAAAACATTTTTTACAGGAAAGGAGACTTGGCAATGACAGGGAAATTTATGATATTTATCGTCTCCGTACTGGCGGTCGTGCCTTCACCGCGCTGATAGAACCTGCGCGCGCGGAAAGTACAAATACAAAGTTTAAAATTGTCGGTAGCGCGTCAGCGGCGAGCGTCACATCCTCCCCGTTACATGCCGCCTCCCCACTACCATCACAATCCAGTGCCACCCTCTCCGAAAGCCTATCGCCAGATTGTAATTTCCACGGCATCCAGCGCGACGGAAGAAATGACGGCAAAGGGCGCTATCCTCACATAGCCTGCCGCCAGTTCCATCAGGGCAGCAACCTGTTTTATGGCAAAACAAAGCGATGAATAGAAGGGCATTTTTTCCTATTCATCGCTTCTATTCTGATTTGGTTTGGTAAAAATAAACAACTTCAGCGATTTTTCAGACGAGCCCTAGAGCAATTTTCATAAAAGAGTTTATAAAGGGATATTCTAACCCGGTAAGCGACTGTTTTACCGCTTCTGACTACTGTTGCGTTTTTTGAAAATTGCTCTAGTATCAATACCTGCCGATTATAGGATATACTAATTGCCAACTGAAATAATGAATACCTGCTGAGGGGACGGCCCGAGGGGTATCCACCAAGCGAGTATAGGCAGGCCGAACAGGCCGAGATAGTCTTTAGCGACAGGATGCCCCTCGGGTCGCCCCCGGTCTTCAATTAAGCCGTTTAACTGCGAAAGAGTAATAGATTGCCGCGCTGAGGGCGCCAAAGGGAAAATGAACGGAACGAAACAGCGGAGGAACTCGCGCGAATCGGCGAGTTCCTCCGCTGTTTTATTAAATATTTCCCCTTTAAGGCTCCTGTTCTACGTGGAACATTTTTTGCCGTAGCAGCTGCTATGGCCGGAACGGCGCGCGCGGGCCACCTGGAGGGTGAAGTCGTCCAGAAAGGTCTGATAGTCTGGGTTGAAGCATTCCACGGCCCCTATCAGGTCGGCGTCGTCGCCCAGGATCAGGCGCTGGTTGTTCGCCATGCCGGCGAGGATCCTCCGCGCCGACTCCTCCGCGGACTGGGCGCCCTCGGGGATTCCGCCTTTGCCGAAGATGGCCGTGGCGGTGGTGCCGGGCGTGGCGGAGTTGAAGATCACGCCGCAGTCCCAGAATTCATAGCGCAGTACCAGCGTCAGGGCGTTCAGCGCCGCCTTGCTTGAGGAATAGACGCTCTCATAGGGCATGGGAACCTGGGCCGTTCCGGAGACGACGTTCACGATCTGCCCCTTGCCCTGCCTGATCATGATGGGCAGAGCGGCGCGGCACCCGTAGAGGGGGCCCCAGAAGTTGACGGCGTAGACGCGCTCCCAGTCCTCGGGGGTCTGGACTCGCGCTCCCGTGGCGGCGGCGATCCCGGCGCTTTCGGTAGTTTCGGCGAAAAGCCCCGCGTGGTCGACGCCGGCACAGTTGATCAGGATGTGGAAATCGTCGCCAAAGAACTCTTCAGCTCCGTGGATCATGGCCTTGACCGATTCCTCGTCGGACACGTCGCAGAGGATGCCCCTGACCCGATGGGGATAGAGCCGCTCCAGCCGCTCTGCCTGTTCGGGCAGGCGGCCTTCGCTGAAGTCAGCCATGACAACCCGCGCGGCGCCGCGGCGCAGCAGCTCTTTGCAGAGGGCCAACCCCACGCCCGAGGCCGCGCCGGTGACGGCCGCGGTCTTTCCCATGAAATAGCCGGGATCGCAGGCAAAGGGATCGCGCGATTTGAAATATTCCGCGAAGGCGCCGTGGATGCGCTCCGGCGTGGAGCGCCCCATAGCGCTGATGGCGATAAGGCGGTCTATCTGTTTTTGCCCCTCGGGGGACAAGGCGGTTTCGGCGGCGGCGTCGATTTTGAAGGAAAGGTCTCCCTGGCTTCTCTGGCGCGCGAAGCCGAGAAAGATCCGGTCGAGCTTGTCCGCAGCCTGATCGGGCAGGAAGTTATACTTCGCGCCGTCCACGTCGGAGTCGTCGCCCAGGATCAGCCGGCAGTTCCGCGCCGCGCCGTCCAATATCCTTTGGGCCGATTGGTGAGGCGTCTGCGCTTCCGGCGGCGCCGACGTGCCGTTGGCACCGAAGATGGCCGTGGCGGTGGTGCCGGGAGTGGCGGAGTTGATCTTGACGCCCGAGTCGCCGAATTCAGCGCGTAGCGACAGCGTCAGGGCGTTCAGCGCCGCTTTGGTGGCGGCGTACATGCTCTGATAGGCCATGGGCGAGAAGGCGATGCCCGAGATGATGTTGACGATCTGGCCGCCGCCCCGTTTCACCATGGGGGGAATGCCCGCTTCGCAGCCCCACAGCGCCCCCATCAAGTTGACCGCCAGGGCCCTTTTCCAGTCGTCGTTGCTGGCGACGCGCCCTGCCATACCTATGGAACATTTCAGAGGCGAATCGGCGAACCGGCCCCCCAGAGCCGCGCCGGCGCAGTTGATTAGCAGGTCCAGGCGGCCGCCGCCAAAGTCCTCGGCGTCCTTCACCATCTGGAACACCTGGGCCTTGTCCGTCACGTCGCAGAGCGAGCCCCTGACCTTGCCGGGGTAGAGGGCCTGCAGGCGTTGTTCGTGCTCTCTCAGGTTGTCCTTGTTGAAGTCGGCCAGCGTCACCCTGGCCGCGCCGCTCTCGAGAAGCTCCTCGCACAGCGCCAGGCCGATGCCCGACGCGCCGCCGGTCACAGCGGCGGTCTTGCCTTTAAAGTAGGATCGGTCGAAGTCCATGGCTGTCACGCTCCTATTCGTAGATCTGGTGTTCCCGGCAGAGGGTGCAGTGGTCGTAGCGCCCGCGGAACAGGTACGGCATCACGTCCAGGGCCTCTTCGTCGGGATAGCGGTGCAGGACTGTCTGCCCTGTTACCCAGTTGTCGCTGACCATCCAGCCCGCGCCGTAGACGCCCGTGACGGGCAGATCGCCCCAGGGGTCGTCGTCGGAAGACCGGATCGTCACGGCGGCCGCAGCGGCTTCCCAGCCGTAGAAGCGGGTGGGGCTGGCGTAGTGGATCATCTCCATGTTTTTAAAGGCGCCGTCCCGGATCTGGGAGCGGAACAGCAGGCAGGCGCCGTCGCTGGTGACTGGGTTGTCGCGGCTGCTGCCCGTCTGGGGCGCGGCGAGCTGTTCCATTATGGGGTCGTTGTAGCTTCCCATCTCAAGCTCCACGTCGATCAGGCGGATGCCGCCGCGCTCGATCCAGCAGTGTCCGCGCCCGCCGAGGCGTTCCACGCGGATGCTTTCGCAGAGCTTTTTGGGCAGTCCGCTGCCTTCGCGCCCCAGGCACAGGCCCATCAGCGCGCCGGGGCCGCTGAGCATGAGCCCTAGGAAGTGCATGCCCTGAACGCCCTGGTACTCAGCCATGACGGCCAAGCCGCCTTCCATGTACCAGGGGCCGAAGGTGGGTTCGCGGATATTGACGATATAGATGTAGCCCAGCCCGTCCAGCCCGGCGAGCCGGGCGACTTTGAGCGGCGGCGGCAGAAGGGCCTGCGCCTTTTCGGCGTCGATCTTCAGGTAGACCTGAATGCCATACTGGCTGTTCATGGCCCCGCCCTTCATAAAGTTCTCCAACTGTTCCTTCGGTACAAAGGTTCCGTTCATGGAACTTCCTCCTTTTTGTGTCAATATAAACCGCAATTTGCCTTAGGGCTCGAAGACGAAGGCTTTGTCGTGGGCGTCCTGGGTGGCTTCCAGGACCCGGCCGCCCTGGCGGGCATCGCCGATGACCTGGACCTTTGGAAAAACCGCCCTGAAGGCGTCGGCCACGGATTTCCGCGGGCGCACACCCAGGGAGAGCACCGTCCAATCGGCGGGGACGAAGAGGGGGCTACCGTCGGCAAGGCGCGTCAGATCCACGCCCTCGGGCGTGATCCTCATGAGCCTGTGGCCCGTCAAAATCCTGGGGTTGTGGGGATTGATGCGCCCCATCACGTCCTCCACCACCGAGGGGTACATGCCCGGGCCGAGGCTGGGCAGCATTTCCACCAGCGTCAGCTCGCAGCCCGCCAGCGCCAGCATTTCCGCCGTTTCCAGCCCCGTCATGCCCGAACCGATCACGGCCGCTCTGCCCGAGGGGTGGACCCTGTTTAAAAGCACGTCCTCGGCGGTGCAGAACCGGGGCCCCCTGGCGCCCTCGATGGGGGGGATCAGCGGCTCGGCGCCGCAGGCAACGAAGACGCCGCAGGGGTTCAGAGCCTTCACGGCCTTGGGCGTAGCGTGTTCGTTCAGGCGCGTTTCCACTCCGGCCTTCTCCAGCTGGACGATCAGCGAGTCCACATAGCGCGTGATCTTCTCCTTGCCCCAGCCCCGGTCGGCCACGTTCAGTGTGCCGCCCAGGCGGGGATTCTCGTCGAAGAGGACGGGCGCGAAACCGCGGCTTTTAAGGGTCAGCGCCGCCTCGATGCCCGCTGGGCCGCCGCCGATGACCGCCACGGCGCGCCCCGCGCCGTCTCTGAGAGGGACGGCAAAATCGCGCTCGCGCCCCATGAGGGGATTGACGGCGCAGCGGACCCTTTTGAGCTTCACGATCTCGCCGAAGCAGGCCAGGCAGCCGATGCACCTGCGTATTTCCGCCTCGCGGCCCGAGAAAGCCTTGCGGCACCAGTCGGCGTCGGCCAGCTGGGCGCGCCCCATGGCGGCCAGGTCGCAGCAGCCCTCCTCCAGAAGGGACTCGGCGACCGCGGGGTCTTTGATGTTGCAGGTGGCGATGACGGGGATCGTTACTGCCTTTTTCACCGCCTGGGCCATGTATTTTTTCCAGCCCTGCGCGTAGGTTCCCGGCTCGATGCAGCCGGCGGAATAGCAGCTCACGTTGATCGCGTCGGCCCCCGCGGCTTCCAGGGCGGCGGCGATGCGGGCGGCCTCGGCCAGATCGATGCCGCCGGGCAGGGCCTCCTCGGCGTTGATGCGCGCCGACAGGGGGAAGCCCTTTCCGCAGTCCTTTCTGATGGCCGCTATGATCTCGCGCAGGAACCTCATGCGGTTGTCGAAGCATCCGCCGTACTGGTCTGCGCGGGAGTTCATAGCCGGCGACAGAAATTCGTTGATCAGATATCCGTGGGCGGCGTGAAGCTCCACGCCGTCGGCTCCGGCCATCTGGGCGATTTTGGCCGCGAAGGCGAACCTCTGGACCATGTCGCCGCACTCCTGAGTGGTCAGGGCGCGGTGTTCCCTGCCGCCCGAAGGGCTGGGCCCATCGGAGGCCGCCACGGGCTGTTCCCCCGTCATAAGCGGCGAGGCGCACCAGCCGGGATGCTGAAGCTGGATGAAGATCTTCGCGTCGTGGCTGTGCACGGCTTCGACGAGGCGCTGAAGGCTCGCCACGTCGGAGAGGCGGCAGGCCGCGAGCTGGCAGGGGTCGCTGACGCCGTTTCCGCCCATGACGCGGGTCACTTCAGTGATGATCAGCCCCGCGCCGCCGCGGGCGCGGGCTTCGTAGTAGGCGGCGATGTCCTCGGTGACGCTGCCGTCGGCCGCGCCTAGGTTCACGCCCATGGCGGGCAGGACGCAGCGGTTTTTGAGCGCCAGCCGCCCGATGTTCACGGGGCTTTGCAGTCTCTCATACATGTTTTGGCTCTCCTTTCTGCGAGAGCTGGACGCAGCGCCATACCGCCAGCTTTACGACGGCTTTGGTCAGCAGCGCGGTCCAGATGGAGCGTATAACGAAGAACTGGAAGAAGTTCAGCGTCTCGAAGCCGAAAAAGGTCATCACGGCTCGGAAAAAGACGTAGGTACCCGCCATGAGCGGCGGCAGGAGGACCAGCGCGAATTTCGCCGGGGACAGGGGAAGCCGGAGAATCGGCCGGCCGCCGGGCTGGACCGCCTGAGCTCCGGAGCCGCCGAGGCCGAGCGTCTTCTGGGCGACGGGATAGACCATACGCGCTGTCACGATCAGCCCCAAGGCGATTGCTGAATAGTGAATCCCCGCCAGCGCGGCGGGCGCGATGATCACGTCCTTTCCCCGTATGACCGTGCCGCCCAGGAGCAGGCCCAGGGCCATATTGAAACCGAAGTCGTCGGTGACAGAGTTGAGCCACTCTTTGAACGCTGGTACGCGGAGCAGCGGGTTTTTGACTTCCGAGGCTCCGGTCTGGGGCGCTCCTGAATCGCCGCAGTCGGGTTGGACGTAGCGGAAGATGGCGATCTGCACGATATAGGCCGAAAGGGCCGTGGAGTAGGAAATGCGCCATAACGCAAACTGCGCGAAGGTCAGGGACTCTATCTCGTAAAAGCGGAGGAGGAGATCGTTGGCCAGAGGCGTCAGAACGCCGAAGAGCGCCGCCAGGATTGCCGCCAAGGCCGCGGGGTTTTGGGGCAGCGCGGCCATCAGGCGGCTGTGCGGAACTTTCGAGGGCAGCTTCCCCTGGGCGCGCAGGCCCTTCATAAGCCGGTGGACGGCGAACACGTCGATAAAGGACGTGACGGCGCCGCAGATGCAGGCGTCGGACACGATCATGGGGCGCGCGACTTCCGCCCCGCAAAAGAAGGCCAGCACACAGGCCAAATTGACCGCCACGGTCAAAAAGACGATCCGAAAATTGTTCACATAAGGCAGCCCTTCGGGCCAAAAGTCTTTGTTCGATTGCATTCTTTTCCCTCCCTACAATACGGTAAATTGCGGTTTACCGGCGTCACTTGCTAAACGTCCCAGCTGCTCGAACCCTTCCCCGCCCCAATCCTCAATGTATAAACGTACGCCTCCGGTTGGGCCGGGGGAAGGCTTCTTCGCACCTGGAACGTTTATCGAGCGCCGCCTCCTTGCGCTGCTGGCGTAAAAGCCGGTTCAA
>SFDM01000063.1 GCA_004558205.1 Pyramidobacter piscolens | reverse complement strand
GGTGGAGCTGGCAAAGCGGCTGAAGGTGGATCAAACTCACATCAGCAAGATAGAGCAGGAGGAACGGATGCCGTCGGTGGAGCTGCTGTCGCAGTTGGCGCGCTGTCTGAATATCCCGGCGGCGGAACTGATAAGTTTCGGCGACGCTGAAACCGGCGGCGCGCAAGACGCCGGCCTGTCCTTGGAAGAATGGAACCATGAAGGGGAGCTGGCCGAGATCGTCAAGGAGTTGAACGTCCAACGCCGTCAGAAGGTGCTGACCTACGCGCAGGAGCAGCTCAAGCTCATGTCGCTGCGGCGCGGAAAAAGCCTTTCAGCTGAGTGAATATAAAAGCGTGCCCGCCCAAATCGCGATGATTGTGGGCGGGCACGCTGTATCCGGGACTGGAACCGATTATAGGGCTTCGCAGGGCGCTGTCTCGTATCTTCCCCTGACGGCGAGGTAGTAGACGAAGGTAAGGGCGGTGGTCGCGCCCCAGGCCAGGGGGTAGCAGATATAGATGTGGATGATGCCGTAATCTACCGACATGGCGACGGCCAGATAGATCTGACGCAGCACTACCATGCCGAGCAGCGAGAGCAGCATAGGGATACGGGTGTCTCCATAGCCTCTGAGGGCCCCCAGGCAGACCTCCCGAAAGGCCAGGAGGAAATAGAAAGGCAGGATCGTTTTCATCATGGAGATGCCGACGGCGACCACGTCGGGTTCCGAATTGAAAAGCCTGACGCTCTCGTCGGCAAAAACATAGATAACGGAGCTTGTCACGAACAGGTACAGCAGCGAAAGCCCCATGCAGTACCAGAAGCCTTTGCGAAGTCGGTCGTAATGCCGGGCTCCCACGTTCTGGCTTATGTAGGTCGTCAGCGCCAGGCCGAAGGCCTTGCAGGGCAGCCCAATAAATCGGTCGATCCTCTGCGCCGCGCCGACGCCCGCCATAGCGGCGGCGTCAAAACCGCTGATGTAACGCCACACGAAGAGGTTGGAGAAGGAGATCAGCGAGTTTTGGAGCCCCGCGGGCATTCCGATGCCCACCATGTTCACGATGATCTGCCGCTCCGCCTTGAGGCCTTTGAAGGACAGGCGGAACAGCGGGTCGTGCTTTTTCAGGCAGCTGTACACCATCAGGACCGATATCATCTGGGAGATCACCGTGGCGATGCTGACGCCGGCCACACCCCAGCCGAATTTTGTGACGAACAGCAAGTCCAGGACGATGTTCAGCCCGCAGACGATCACCAGGATGTAGAAGGGATTGCGCGAGTCGCCGACGGCGCGCAGCAGTCCGGCGCCCACATTGTAGATCACGGTGAACATGATGCCAGCCAGGTAGATCCTCAGGTAAATTACGGCTTCTCTGTAGACTTCTCCTGGAATGGAGATCAGCCCCACCAGCCAGGGCGTGATCAGGATGCCCACTATGGAGAGCGCGACGCCCAGGATCACGGAAAATGCGAAGGTTACGCGCATGGCTGTGGATTGGCGTTCCGGTTCTCCCGCGCCGTAAAAGCGGGCGACGATCACCGAAGCCCCCACGGACATGCCGTTGAAAAAGCCGACCACGAGCTGCGAGATAGCGGCGCAGACGCTGACCGCCGCGAGGGCGTAGCCGCCCACAAAGTTCCCCACCACCATGGAATCCACGGTGTTGTAAAGGTTTTGGAGAAGCTCGCCCAGCACGATCGGCACCGCAAAAACCGCAAGTTTCTTGATGATGTTTCCTTCAGTGAAATCAATCGCTTTACTCATGTATTTTACGTACCTCGTCTGCGGTTTTTGTCCTCTGCGTGACGCCCGTTCAAAATCCCGCTCAATATTGTCTTACGGATAACCTGAATTGAATGTTGATCTATTTGTGAACTTTGAAAGCCCAATAACATCATACAGTCTTGTATTATATCAGTCGAAGCGCGCAATGCAATAGAGAGTTCCTTCCAGAGCTTGCGGCGCAGGGATAACGCCCTTTCGCCAAAAAACGGCGCGGTTCTTTCTGAAACTACATGATTCCGAAAATCCGGAATGCCTCCTGGGTTGACATGCCCGTTTTGATGGCTTCGGCGACTTTATTTTCGCCGCGGGCTTTTTCCAGCGCCCTGCCGACGGCCTCTTCTTCGACGCTTGGGGGGATGACCAGCACGCCGCCGTCGTCGGCGAAGATCAGGCTGCCCGGCTGCACTTCGGCTCCGTTTTCAAAGCGCAGCGGGCAGTGGTGATCCACCACCCGACCGCGCGGCCCCTGATCCTGGGCGTAGCTTCCACGGCTGAAGGTGGGGAAGTCGAGCTGAAGAATCTGCCGGGAGTCCCGGCTGTAACCGTCGAGCACGGCGCCGGCCGCACCCAGGATTTTCGCCCGGGTGGACATGAGGCCGCCCCAACGGGCATAGTCCGGCGAGCCGCCGGCGCAGATGTAAACTTCGCCCTGCTTGAGGCTGTCCAGCGCTTCGAACATCAGGCCGAAAGCCTTTTCTTCTCCGCTGGCTCCCAGACGCCGGCCGCAGCAGTCGGCTTCGAGAACCGTCATGGCGCGCCCAATGACGACCATGTCGGCCCGGAGAGGGTAGAACCGCGGCGGCAGAAAACAATTTTGATAACCCATCAGGTCAAGCACGTCGCCGACGAGCGCCGTGCTGAGTTCTGAACGCAGCAGCGAAAAAAGCTCAGCGTCGTTGCGCCAGTCAGCCATTGTTTTTTAACCTCGCTTTCTTTGTGCGGTTGTAAGCTGAATAGAGCGAAAGCGCCGACATTGCGAGAAAGGCGATCGTGATGGGGCGCGTCCACAGGAATGAATAGCTGCCTTCGTACATCATGACGGCGCGGCGCAGGTTGCTCTCCGCCATGGGGCCCAGAATGACCGCCAGGATCACGGGCGAGGCGGGCATTTTCACCCGCTGCATGAAGTAGCCGATGATCCCGAAAACCAGGCAGACCCAGATGTCGAAGGTGTTGTTGCCCATAGCGTAGGATCCCACGAGAGACAGCACGATAATGGTCGGGATGATGAACTTTTTGGGGATTTCCACCACGCGGCAGAACAGCCTGACGCCTAAAAGGCCGCAGAGAAGCATCAGCGCGTTGCCCACCATCAGCGAAGCGAAAATGCCGTAGGCTGTGGAGGCGTTTTCGGTGAACAGCAAAGGCCCGGGCTGGATCCCCTGGATGACCAGGGCCCCCAGAAGGATGGCCGTCACCGCGTCGCCCGGAACTCCCAGAGTCAGCAGGGGCACCATGGCGCCTCCGGTGACGCCGTTGTTGCCCGATTCTGGGGCGGCGATTCCCTCGGGAATGCCCGTGCCGAATTTCTCTGGATCCTTGGAACTCCGCCGGGCCTCGTTGTAGCAGACGAAGGCGGCGATGTCCGCGCCGGCGCCGGGGATGGCGCCGATGCCGGAACCGATGAGGCCGCATTTCAGCATGGTGGGGAGAAGGTGGAAAAACTCTTTTAAAGAAAGTCCGCCGTGTTTAAACGTTCTAGGCGCGCCGGATTTTTCGTCGTCCAGCAGGTTTTCCAGCTGGACGAAGGCTTCCGACAGCGCGAAAAGCCCTATCAGGACGGGAATCACCGACAGCCCGTTGTAGAGGTCCAGCTGGCCGAAGGTGAAGCGCGGATAGGTCGTCACAGGGTCGAGGCCGATCGTGGCGATAAACAGCCCCAGCATCCCCGCCATGAGGCCTTTGAGTGGGTGGTCACCGGAGATGCCCGCGATGATGGTCAGTCCGAAGACCGCGAGGGCAAAATATTCCGGCCCCGAAAAGCGCAGCGCAAATTGCGCAAGCGTAGGGGCCACCGTGATCAACACCACGGTGCTGACCATGCCGCCGACGAAGGAAGCGCTGGCGGCAATGGCGAGGGCGCGCCCCGCTTCCCCCTTGTCGGCCATTTGATATCCGTCGAGCACGGTGGCCGCGGCGGCCGGCGTGCCGGGGGTTTTCAGCAGGATCGCCGAGATGGAGCCGCCGTAGATGGCTCCAATGTAAATGCCGATCAAAACCGCCATGGCCGGGTCGGGGCTCATCCCGAAGGTAAGCGGCAGAAGCACGGCCACGCCCATGGTGGCGCTGAGGCCTGGCAGGGCCCCGATGATGATGCCGCCCACGATGCCCATGGCCAGAAAGGGGAATACGGAGAGCGAAAATATCTTTGCGATGCCGCCCGCTAACAGTGAAAACATGACCCGGGCCTCCTAAAAATAGAATAATCCCTCGGGCAGGGGCACCACAAGGAATTTGTAAAATACGACGTAAACCGCCAGAGACAGCAGCGCGGGGAAGAGCACCACGGACATGAACTTTCGGTTGCCCGTGACATACATCAGCAGAGCCCCCAGCAGAAAGGTGTCGATGATGAAGCCCAGGAACTCCAGCGCCACCGTGTAAGCCGCGATCATCAGAGCCACCGCGAAGGGCCGTTTAAAAGAAGCCAGCGCCCACAGCCCCTCGGGCTCGGCGTCGCTGCCGTAACGCCAGCAGCGCACCAGGCTCATCACCGCGAGAACGATCATGCCGACAGCGACGATCCGCGGGAAAAATTCGGCGGTGACCCGGCTGTCCACCACCAACGTCTGCTCAAAGGTGTAGGTATAGGCGTAAATCGCGGCTCCCAGCGCAATTACGAGAATAGAGAGGATCCAATCGGATCGGTTGATTTTGAAATGGGCGTTCACGGAACAGACCTCCTTACAGTTTCAGCGTCACATAAAAACCGGCGGCCCCTTTCGCCTCAGCCCCTACGTGAAGGAGCGTGGCGATCGAGGCCGCTGGAAAATCTATTGAGCTGAGAGATAATTACTGCTGGGCTTTGACGGCCTTGACCACTTCGCCGAGGGCGTCCCAGTCCTGCTTCACGAACGCGGTGAAATCAGCGCTGTTCATATAGTGAACGCCGAAGGTTTTGCTGTTCATGAACTTGATGAACGCCGGATCCTTCACTGCCTGGGCGAAAGCGTCGGCAAGCTTGGCGACCACGTCTTCGGGAGTTTTGACCGGGACTCCGATGCCGCGCCAGGTTCCCGTCACGAGCGGGATGCCGAGTTCTGTGAGCGTGGGCACGTCGGGGAGGGCTTCCATTCTCTGCGACGAGGCAATGCCCAATCCCTTAAGCTGTTTGTTGGTCAGCTGCGAAATCGCTTCGGCGGGGCCTACCATGGTGAATTCCACGTGCTGTCCCATCAGGGCGGGGATCGCTTCCGCAGCGCCGTTGTAGGGGATCTGGTTGTAGGAAGTGCCCGTCAGGATTCCGAGCCCGAGAACGTAAAAATTGGGCTTGGCGGTGCTGGCAAACTTGACCGTGCCGGGGGCGGCCTTCGCCGCCTTGATCAGCTCATCCACGCTTTTGTACTGCGATTCGGGATGGACGAGGATAATGGCGGGGTCTTCGTTGATCAGCGCCACAAGCTTGAAGTTCTCGGGACCGATGGGCGACATGCCCATCTGGGGCAGAGAGACCAGCTCGCGGGTGACCATGGTGATAGTGTAGCCGTCGGCCTTCGACGTGGCGCCTTCGGACATGCCCACGGCGCCCGAGCCGCCTGTCTTGTTGATCACGACGATGGGCTGCCCGAGGATCTTTTCTGCCGAGGCCGCCGCCGCGCGGGCCACGAGGTCGGTGCCGCCGCCGGCGCCGAAGGGCACGATCAGCTTGATGTTCTTGGCCGGGTAGGCCGCCAATGAAGCCGTTGCCAGAGCCGCTACCAAACTTATCCCAATAAAGACTTTCTTCGATAATTTCAGCAACTGTATTTCCCCCTTTAGAGTGGTGTTGAAATACTGCAAGTAAAATATATAACGACCGAGCTAATTTGTCCATTCTTTAATTACAGATTCAGCCAAGAAAGACTTCTTCGCAATCTTCAGAGAACATACGCCCTCAAGGTTCTTGTCCAAGAGGATTTCAGGTATAATGGGGAAGATCAAAATCTGAAATGGAGGTCCTTTTATGGAACTGTATATCGATAGAATAAACTCGGAAGGTCAGGGAATCGGCAAAGCTGCCGACGGACGGACGGTCTTCGTGCAGGGAGCGCTGCCAGGTGAAAAGGTGACGATCGCCGTGCGCCAGGAGAAAAAGAGCTACATTCAGGCCCGCGTGGATCGGCTTCTGGAGCCCAGTCCCGACCGCCGAGAAGCCCCCTGCCGCTGGTACCGCAGCTGCGGCGGCTGCCAGCTTCAGCACGCCGGTTACCAGTTCCAGTGTTCGCTGAAATCCATGATCGCCGCCGACGCCCTGCGCCGGATCGGCGGTTTCGACGTTCCCGATCCTATCCCCTGCGTTCCGTCGAAAAACGAGTGGAAGTACCGCAATAAGGCTTCCTTTCCTGTCAGGGCTTGGGGACGGGCGGGCCGAGTGGGATTCTTCAAGGTCCGCACCCACGAGATCGTGCCGGTCACAAAATGCCCTGTGCTCTGTGACCGGGCAAACGACCTCTACGGAGTTCTCAAGGACATGATCGAAGACGGCCAGTTCTGCTGCTACAACGAGAACGAGAACAGCGGCTGGCTGCGCCATCTGATTATCCGCAGTGCCCGCGACGGCGAGGAACTTCTTCTGACCCTGGTCGTGGCAGCCCGTCCCCAGGGCGAAGCCCTGCAGTCCCTGCGCGGCCTCTACGACTATCTGAAGCCCCAGTTTCCCGAGCTGCGCGGCCTGGTGCTCAACATCAATCCCGACGAGGGTAACGTGATCCTTGGAAAAGAATCCCTCACCGTCGGCGGAGAAGACCGCCTGACCGAACGCCTCTGCAATTTCGAGCTGGACTACGACGGCACGTCCTTTTTCCAGACCAACTCGTCGCAGGCGGAACAGCTTTTCAGCTACGCCTCGGAGCTGGTGGAGGGGCAGTCCATTTTGGAACTGTACTGCGGCGTAGGCGCGCTGACGGCCTTTTTGTCGCGGAAAGCGAAGACCATCAAAGCCGTCGAAGTCTGGCCCTCGGCGGTAGCCCTTGCCCGCGAGAACGGCGCCGCCAACAGGATGGAAGGCCTGACCGTCGTTGAAGGCGCCGCCGAGCGCGTCATAGACGCCGCCGATTTTGAGGGAGTGGACTGCGTCGTGGTCGATCCGCCGCGCACGGGCTGCGAAAAGGAACTGGTCGAAAAAATTGCCGCCAGTCCCGTGCAGAAGGTGCTCTATATCTCCTGCAACCCCGCCACGCTGGCCCGTGACGCCGCTCTCCTCCGCGACGCCGGGTTCGCCATGGACATGCCCAGCCTCAAAGTCTTCGACATGTTCCCCCAGACCAGCCACGTGGAGACGGTATGTTTATTGTCCAAACTTCATTCGGAGCACATATAGAGGTAAACATAAATCTTGATGAGATGGATTTGACAACCTCCGGGAGCAAGGCGACGTATGAGGATATCAAGGCGTATGTGCTGGAACAGACTGGCTTGAATGTCAGTCACCTCTATATCGCTCAGATCAAGCGCAAATGCTGTATTATTGAACGCGAAAACTACAATAAGCCCAAAAACGAAGATGCGACGCAGCCGCAATGCCCGTCGGATAAAGAAAAGGCAATAACAGATGCCCTAAGGCATTTTGGTATGCTGCCAGATAGAAACTCGTAAAGCAAAAAACTTTTGACACTACTCACTACCAGTGTTTGATTAAGGTGACTGTAAATACTGTAATGAATTATTTGGATATTGCATAAATAAAGTGGGGCGCCTTCAACCGGGTACCCCACTCTATTTATTGGGTTTATCGGATTATTCTGTCGTGTTTCAAACGCTGTGATGAAAGCCTTACCTTAGGATTCCGTTTATTACATTCTCATAGCAGACGGAAAGTACATTTTGCATCTGCTCCGGCGTTATTTTCGACATGACAGTTCCTCTCATTATAGTTATTGAGAGCTTATACTACTTATCATCAAAAGGGCTTAATGGGAAGGACTATTGAGGTATAATAAACAGAGGTAATGAAGAATGGCTGCGAGATATGAAATAAAGGCAGAGCAGAAGGCAGAAATAGAAGCAGCGCGCAAGAAAAATAAGAACAAACGAACCGAGGCGCGACTGAAAGTACTCAGTATGCGTGCAGAGGGAAAGAGTTTAGAAGAACTCAGTGAAGTTACAAGGTATCACTATGCACATGTTAATAGGGCTTGTCTGGAAAAAGAAAGCCTTGAGTAGAGAGGTACAATATGGTAAATAAGTTTATGACATACAAACGCCATAAACTGACCGACGCGCAATACGAGAAAATCAAAAGACATCTTCCCCCACAGAAAACAGGCAAAAAAGGACGTCCCAGTAAAGACCACCGTCTGATACTGAACGGAATCCTATGGATACTGGCGACAGGAGCGCCATGGAGGGATTTGCCGGAACGCTTTGGCTCGTGGAAGACTATCTATTGGAGATTTCGTAAATGGCAA
>SFDM01000062.1 GCA_004558205.1 Pyramidobacter piscolens | reverse complement strand
CTCCCCCGAGGCAACCGGAGGCGTACTTGACGTACTCCGAGGATTGCCTCGGGGAGAGTTCCGAGCAGCTGGGACGTTTAGCGAGTGACGCCGGTAAACCGCAA
The DNA here is from genome assembly GCA_004558205.1 of Pyramidobacter piscolens. Classification (GTDB taxonomy): domain Bacteria; phylum Synergistota; class Synergistia; order Synergistales; family Dethiosulfovibrionaceae; genus Pyramidobacter; species Pyramidobacter piscolens_A. The sequence continues at coordinate 8,789 of SFDM01000062.1, read as the reverse complement.
TTTATATGAAACGAGGCGAAAAAATGAGAAAACAACTGGCGCTTTATCTGCTCCTGCTGCTGGGCCTGGCTTCCGCGGCCCGGGGGACGGAGCGTTTTGATCCCGCGAACGTTCGGGGGCCCAAGATCGAGAAGCTCTGCATGGTCATCGTGGCCAACGCCGACGCCCAAATACTGGCGGCCGAGAAGGGCGAGCTGGACATCGTCAGCGAAGTGGCGCGCCCCTCGGATATCAACCGCCTGAGCCGCGATCCCCATTTGGAGATGTCGCTGGCCCGGGGCTTTCACGCCTTCTTCCTGCTCCTGAACAACAAAATTGCGCCCTGGGACGACAAGATCGTCCGCCAGGCCGCCGCGCAGGCCATCGACCGGAACAGCATGGTGCGCAGCATCTACTCGGGCTACTGCGAACCCATCAACGGCTGGCTGCCGCCGGTGTCGCCCTGGGCGCTGCCCGAGAGCACGCGCAACATCTTCAGCCGCGAAGCCGCGCGTGAAAAGCTGCGCTCCCGCGGTTACGGCTGGAACCTGGCGGGAAAGCTGGTGACGCCCGGGGGAACGGCGCTGCCGAAGATCAGGCTGCTTTCGCCGCTGGCCCGCGTCGCGCCCACCACGGCCGAGATGGCCGAACAGATCGCCGACTCGCTGAACGCCGTGGGGTTCGACGTGGAGGTGGAGCCCATGGACTTCTCGGCCATGATCGCCCGCCTGAACCGGAAGGACTATTCGCTGGCGGTGCTGGCCTGGAGCATGGGACGCAATCCCGATTCGCTTTACTCCTTTTATCACAGTTCCATGGACGTGGAAGGCGGCTACAATGTGACGGGCGCCGCCGACGCGGAGCTCGACGCGGCTCTGGCCCGGCTCCGATTCGCGCCCGACCGGGCTGCGGCGGAGAAAGCTTCGGAAGAAGCCCAAAGGCTTCTGAGCGACCTGACGCCCTCGATCCCCATCTACAGCCGTTTCTCCGTAGCGGCCATTTCAAGGGGCTGGAAGAACGTGCTGTCCACGGAAAAGATCACCGCCGACAACATCTGGACGCTGATGATGGCCGAACCGAAAGAAGGCCCCATGCGCGTTCTGAACATGGCCCTGGCCGAAGAGCCCAGGAACCTGAACCCCTTCGTAGCGAGCACGGCCTATTCCTGGCAGGTGCTCGGCATGATCTACGAGGGGCTGATCGGCTCCGACCCCTTCACGCTGGAGGACATCCCCTCACTGGCCGCGAGCTGGGAAGTGGAAACCCGCGGTGATGGGGAAGGGCGGCACACGGAACTCCTGTTCCGCCTGAAAAAGGGGCTGCTGTGGAACGACGGAAGCCCCGTGACCGCCCAGGATTTGAAGGCCACCATCGACTTTGTGCATAAGAACGAGATCCCGCGCTTCTTCGATGCCGTCAAGGACGTAGCTGAAACGGAAGCTGTGAGCGACCTGGAACTGCGGGTGCGCATGAAGGGGGTCAGCTACTGGTATCTGGACAACATCGCCGGATTGCCCTACATGCCCAAAGCCGTCGTGGACGGCATCAAGGACTGGCAGAACTGGGACCCCCTCGATAAAAGCGGCGCGTCGGGGCCCTTCGGGCTGGTCGGGGCGGGGCCCTTCAGGCTTTTGGAGTACCGGCAGGGCGAGTACGTGATGCTGGAGCGCAATCCCTATTTCAGGATGCTGAAGGAGGCTGAGACGCGATGAAATGGCCGTGGTTTTTCAGAAGGCTGGGCGCGTCGCTGGCGGTGCTGGCCGCGGTGCTGGTGCTGAACTTTCTGCTGTTCCGCGTGATGCCCGGCGACGCTGTGAGCACCATCATCGATCCCGGATTTTCCCCCGAGGCGAAGGCCCGCCTGCGGGAGCTCTATGGCCTGGACAGGCCCCTGCTGGAACAGTTTTTCATCTATTTGAAGCAGATGCTGACCTTCCGTTTCGGCCTTTCCTTCCTGAGCCGCAAGCCCGTGTGGGACGAGCTCCTGTCCCGCCTGCCCGGCACGGCGGCGCTCATGTCGCTGTCCATGTTCTTTTCGGCGGTGCTGGGAATAGGGCTGGGAATCAAGGCGGCGGTGCGTCGCGGGTCCTTTGTGGAGCGGCTGGTGCTCCGTGCCGGCGCTGTGGCCTCGTCCTTCCCAGGCTTTTTCGTCCAGCTGGTGCTGCTCATGTTTTTCGCGCGGCTGATCCCCCTCTTCCCGCTGCGCGGCAGCCTTTCGGTGCCCGTGCCGGACGGGGGCTGGGCCCTGTTCAGGGATTACCTCTGGCACCTGTCGCTGCCCGTGCTGTCGCTGACGCTCATGGGCTTCGGAGGCTGGGCGCTTTACGTGCGCAACCTGATGGTGCGCGCCCTGGGCGAAGACTTTGTCCTCATGGCCCGCGCCCGGGGGCTGAGCGCCTCGCAGGTGGTCTACGGCCACGCCTTCCGTTCCATTCTGCCGCCCATCGTGACGATTCTGCTGATGTCGGTGCCGGGGCTGGTGTCGGGCGCGGTGATCACCGAGACGGTGTTCTCGCTGCGCGGCGTGGGCTCCTTCCTGCTCGAGGCCCTGTCGGGGCACGACTACCCGTCGGCGGAGGCGGCCTTTTACCTGCTGGCGCTGATCACCGTGATCTGCAATATGCTGGCCGACGTGGTCTACGGCTTCGTGGATCCCCGTGTGAGAATTGAAGGTGAGAACCGATGAGAAAACTTTTCTGCCGCCCTTCGGTCTGGGCGTTCTGCGCGATCGTGCTGGCGGGGTTCTTCGGTCCCGCCCTGCTGAAACACAGTCCCGCCGACGTGGTGGGCGCGCCCTTCGCGCGGCCGGTCTGGTGGAATCGCGAACTTTCAGTTTCGGCGGAGGCCCGGTTCTCCTTCGGCGAGGGAGGCGCTTCTTTGAAGGCCGAGGGCTTTTCAGCGTCGCCGGAGTTCTCCGATGGGCGCCTGTCCTTCCAGTGGCAGAGCCTGCCGCCGGAGATTTTCGCCCTAGAGGGCTCCGTGGAGGCCGATCCGGGCGCGGCGGTGAAAGTCCTGTGGAACACGCCCGCGGGCCAGTTTAAAATCGCCGAACTGGCGGGCCGTTCGCTGTACTGGCTGAACCTGGACGCCCGGGATATGATCTTCAAACAGACTCTTGGCCTGCCGCTGATCGGGCGGAGCGTGGAATCGCTCTTTCCCGCGAAAGGCGCTTACAGCCTGGTTCTTGAGGGCGCGCGCGCTGCCAGCCTGAGGCTTTCGCTGCCCGGCGCGCGCCAGGGCCTTCTGGGGACCGACCAGAGGGGACGGGACGTCTTTTCCCTGCTGGTCTGCGGCATCGGCGCGTCGCTGATCATCGGCATCAGCGCCACCGCGGTGGCCACGCTGCTGGGGCTGGGTTTCGGGCTGACGGCGGGCTACGTTGGCGGAACTGTGGACGTGCTGATCATGCGGGCTGTGGACATCCTGCTTTCCATTCCCACGCTGCCCATACTGATGATCCTGGCTTCCCTGTGGGGCAAGGGGCTGTGGCAGCTGGTGCTGATCCTTTCCATTTTCTCCTGGATGGGCACGGCCCGTTCGGTGCGCGCCCTGGTGCTGACGGTGCGCGAAAGCCCCTGGGTGGAGGGCCTGCGGGCTCTCGGCGCGCGGCGCGGCTACATCCTGTGGCGGCATCTGGTGCCCGAAACGGCGCCCATCGTGCTTGCCAACCTGGCTCTGGGCGTGCCCGGCGCTATTTTATCCGAGGCGGGGCTGGCGTTCCTGGGCCTGTCGGACCCGCGCATGATCTCATGGGGGCGTATGCTTCACGAGGCCCATTCCTTCGGCGCTTTCACAGAGGGAGCCTGGTGGCTGATCCTGCCGCCGGGGCTGGGCATCGTGGCGCTGTGCCTGATCTTCATGGATATGGGGCGCTACCTCGAGGAACGCATCGACCCCCGGTTAGGAGGGAAGGAACGTGCTTGACCTGCGGAATTTCCATGTACGTTACGCCGCTCAGTCCGAGGAAGCGGTGCGCGGCCTTTCTTTCTCGGTGCGCCCCGGCTCCTTCTCGGGCCTGGTGGGCGAGTCGGGCAGCGGCAAAAGCACCCTGATCATGGCCGCTCTGGGGCTGCTGCCTCAGGGAGCGCATGCTTCGGGGGAGATCCTCTTTGAGGGGCGGAATCTGCTGTCTCTGCCGGAGGAAGAACTGCGCCGCCTGCGGTGGAAGCGTATCGCCCTGGTGCCCCAGGGCGCGCAGAACTCCTTCACGCCGGTGAAGACCATCGGCGCCCACGTGGAAGAGGTGCTTAAAGTCCACTGCGGCGTCAGAGGCCGCGAGGCCGAGGCCAAAACGGCGGAGCTGCTCGGCGAGACGGGGCTCGACCGTTCCATCGCGCGGCGCTATCCTCATGAGCTTTCAGGCGGCCAGAAGCAGCGCGCCGCCATCGCCCTGGCGCTGGCCTGTTCGCCGTCGCTGCTGCTGGCCGACGAGCCGACGACGGCGCTGGACGTGGTCACCCAGGCGGGCATATTGAAGCTTTTGGTCCGGCTTCAGCGTGAGAAGGGGCTGACCATCCTTTTCGTGACCCACGACCTGCCCATGGCCGCGTCGGTCTGCGGAGAGCTCTTCGTGATGAAGGACGGCCTGCTGGCGGAGCAGGGCGACCCCCAAACCCTGCTGACCCACCCCCGCCACCCCCACACCCAGGCGCTGGTCCGCGCCATCCTCTAGGTCTGCGGCGCCGCTGGCGTGGGATTCGGTTCAGCAGTGCTGGGTCAAAAGATTTTTAACGCGAAGGACGCCAAGGACGCAAAGGAAAAACAAGACATAAATTATTAACAAAAAAACGAATTAGCGTGATGGCAATTTGTATATTTTAATTGATTTTGCGGTTCTAAAAGCTTTTCAAGGTTTTCATTTGCGAACCTTTGCGCCCTTTGCGTTGAAATCTTTTGACGCGGCTCTCCGATTTGATATTAAGCACATCAATGGGGAATCAGTATCAAATCGAAAGACTGTAATTTATCTGCTAGAAAGGAATATCCATGAATGCCATTATTGAAGCGCAAAACCTAACCGTGACCTTTCGATCCAGGAGCGGAGGCGAGCATCGGGCGGTGGATTCGCTGTCGCTGCGGCTTGGCCCCGGCGAGACTCTGGCGGTGGTCGGCGAGTCGGGCAGCGGGAAGACCACGCTGCTTCGGGCGCTGCTGGGGCTGGTCCCGGCGGCGGGAAGCATTTCGCTCTTTGGGCGCGAGCTGAACTCCCTGTCCTCCTCAGAGCTTGCCCAGACCCGGCGGCGCTGCGGCTACGTCCCTCAAGACCCTTACGGCGCGCTGCCGCCCGGCCTTTCGGCCATAGCGGCCGTGATGGAGCCCGAAAGGATCGCCCGCAGCGGGCGGTCAAAAGAAGAGACGCAGCGCCGCGCCGCGGCTCTGCTGGCCGAACTGGGCCTCGAGGGGGAGCGCATCCTCGGCTCCCGCGCCGTAGGCCTCTCCGGTGGCCAGCGTCAGCGCGTCGAACTGGCGCGCGCCTTGACGCTGAACCCCGAAATTCTTCTCTGCGACGAGCCCACCTCCATGCAGGACGCCTCGACCCGCGGCGAGATCATCGACGTGCTCGGCCGCCGCGTCGCCCAGGGCATGGCCATGATCTTCGTCACCCACGACCTGCGCCTGGCCGCCCGCGCGGCCGAGCGGATCATGGTCATGCGGCGCGGGCGGCTCTGCGAGGAAGGGCTGTCAAAGGAGGTCCTCGGCGCGCCGAAGCACGAATACACCCAGGCCTTGATCAACGCCATTCCATCCGTTTCCGGGCTCGCTTCCAAAGCATAAAGCGGCGCGCTTTTCCCTATAGTATTTCCCCCCTTCGATCTGGAATTGTTGTTATATTTATGATATGATGACCGTAATTTGCGACAGAAGGGGGAAAGACCATGGGGAGCGGAGAAGGCGTCGCGATTGAGACAGTACAGCGTTTCTACAGGGAAAGCCTTGAAAATGGAGACCTGGAAGCTTCTCTTTCCTGTCTCTGTGAAGACGTGCGGTGGGTCGGCACTGGGGCCTTCGAGATTGCGGAGGGCAAGGACGCCGCAAGAAAGCTGATGCAGGCTGGGCATCTTTCTCTGCCCGGCGGTTACAGCCTGGCCTTCGGCGGCTTTTCCGAAAAGGAGGTGGCTCCCGGCGTCAGGGCCGTCCTGGGCTCACTGACGGCCGAAGAGCGCCGCAGCGGCGTCAGGACGAGATGCCGGCTGACCGCCCTGTGCGTTTCCAACGGCTCCCTCTGCCGGATCAGCGAGCTCCATATGTCGGCGTCCGGCGGAATGCAGGAAGGCCGCGAATTTTTCCCCAAAAACTGCGCAGATGAAAAAGAAGCGCTGCGGCGCCGGCTTCAGGAGAGCGAAGCGCGCCGGCGGCAGCTGGATTCGGAACTTCAGGCCCTGATCTCCAACGTTCCCGGCGGGATCGCCGCCTACGAGTACTGCCAGGGCGTTTTGAAGATGACCTATTTCAACGACCCCGTCTGCCAGATGACGGGCTACAGCCGGGAAGAGTACGCCCAGATCTGCGGCGGCGGCTTCAGCCGGCTGATCCTGCCCGAGGATCTGGACGGCCTGGAGGAAAAGCTGGACGCCCTGCTGAGGACGGGTGAGCCTATGGACTGCGCCTTCAGGGTGCGCAAAAAGGACGGCGGCTCCCTGTGGGTGCGCCAGCGTTCCCGCGTGACCGCGCGGACGGAGGACAGCGTTTGTTTCATCAGCGTGCTGACCGACGTCTCGGACCTGAAGGAAAAGGAGCAGAAACTGCGGGCCCTCATTTCCAACATCTCGGGATGCGTGGTCACCCTCGGTTTTACCGGCGGGCGCGTCCGCGAAATCCATTGGGGCGAGGGCGTGGGCCGCCTGATGGGCTGCGCTTCCGACGGCGGTTTTGACGGCGGTCCCGGGCGCATGCAGAAAGCCGTCCACCCCGACGACCGCCCGAGGCTCTTCGCCGAGCTGCGCGGTCTCGCGGTTAACGGAAAGGCGCGCCTGTGCTGCGACTTCCGCCTTGCCCAGGCTGGCGGCGGCTGGCGCTGGGTCCAGTTGACCGCCGTCCCCTACCGCAGGGATGGAGAGGATTCCTTTTTCTGCGGGCTTTGCATCGACATCGACGAGGCGAAACAGCGCGACAAACAGCTGCGCTGGCAGACAGAGCGCTGCCGGATCCTCATCGAGGGCACGGACTCGGTCATCTTCGATTACGACCCCGAAAAGGACGCCCTCAACTATTCCTTTTACTCAAAAGGAAAGGGCAGGCAGGAGCGGTCTGTCGAAAAATTTTTGGATTATATCAAAAAAAGCGGATATTACGACGAAAAGTATATTGCCCTCTGCAATGAAACGCTGAGAAAGATCTGCAGAAAGCCGGCCCAAGGCAGCGTGGAGTACCAGAAAAAGACCGCCTGCGGCCTCCGTTGGTATTCCCTGTCCTACGTCAGCCTGGCCGATGAGGCGGGCCGGATTTGCCGCGTGGTGGGGCGCGTGAAGGACATCCAGAGCGAAAAGGCGCGGGAAGGATCCCTGCTTTCCAGCGCCGCCCGGGAGTCGGCCTACCGAAGGACACTGACCGTGGACGCCGTCGCCGCCTTCGAGTTCGACCTCGACGAGGGAAAGCGCGTGCTCTCGGACCTGGACGTATGGCTTCCCGAACTGCCGCCCGGAATCACGCTTGCGGAGCTTCGCATGTGGTTCTGGTACTACGCCGTCTATCCCGACGACCGCGCCGCTTTCACCGCGACGCCCTTCGGCGGGGCAGGCGCCGCCGGCTTCAGAACCGGAGACGTCTATGTGGAGTGCCGCGCGCGCCTCGGAAACGACCCGGCCCAGTCCTACCGCTGGATCGGAATCACCTTCGCCTATATTGAAGAACCTCAGAACCGCCACCGCCACGTTTTTATCTGCGCCCGCGACGTGAACAGCCTGAAGCTGGAGCAGATCCACCTGAAAGACCGCGCCGAGCGCGATTCACTGACCGACCTGATCAACCGTGCTTCCTGCGAACAGCTGGTGACGGAGCGCCTCGCCGCCGCCGGCCAGGATGGGGCCCTGTCGGCTTTCTTCATTCTCGACCTGGATAACTTCAAATCCGTCAACGACACCTACGGCCATACCGTGGGCGACGAAGTGTTGGTCAGCGTGGGGCAGCGCCTGCGCGCCATGTTCCGCGCCGGCGACGTGACGGCGCGCCTTGGCGGCGATGAGATGGCCGTGTTCATGAGCGGCGCCGCGTCCGCCGAGGCGGTGTCCCGCAAAGCTTCGGAGATTTGCAGCGCCTGCCGGAACCTGCGTTTCAGCGATCCCTCGGTCAGGATCTCCTGTTCCGTCGGCGTGGCTCTCGCGCCCAAGTACGGCGGCGACTTTACGGCGCTCTACAAAAACGCCGACGTGGCGCTCTACAGCGCCAAGCTGCGCGGCAAAAACCAGTACGCCCTTTACGATGGGAAAGATTGCCGCCCTCTCTGTGCCGCCACAGATCATTTGGGGTGGAGCGCCCAGTAAAAGCCCATAAAAAAGCGAGACTTCTTCCAGTCTGGACGAGAGTCTCGCTTTTTTATGGGCGGGGCAGCGCGCGGCCCCGCGTTTCGTCGCAGGGAGCGTTTAACCTTTTGTGGCGAGAATTCCCCGGCCTCTAAGGCGGCGGGATGAATCGCCGCGATTTTAACTTGTTTTTCAAGATTATCTTGGGTGCTATATTGCCATGAAGCAGAATAGATAACAATATAATAATACAGAAAAGAGGTGTCCACAATGAATAGGGCCTATCGTTTTCGTCTTTATCCTGACGAAGAGCAAAAAACTCTGTTTGCGAAGACCTCTGGTTGTGTGCGC
>SFDM01000003.1 GCA_004558205.1 Pyramidobacter piscolens | reverse complement strand
CTTCCGGTTAGTTGGTTGGCATCACAGTCCCTCTTCAACTGAGGTCTCCTTGGAGACTCTCTGCAAAGCGCTTCACGGGCGCACATTGATAATTAGTATTAAATCCTCTATCGCCTCTCCTGCATTTCCGCAACTTTCTCATAAAATCGCCTTTCGATCTCCCGTTCAAGTGGTTCCTTCTCGAGAACCCACAGCGGGGCGACCAGGCAGGAAGGTCTGGCGCCCGCCGTCAGGCGCTGGAGGATGATTCCGTCGGGCAGCTCTGCCAGAGCTTCGGTCAGACGGCGGAGATAGGTTTCTTTTGAGATAGGCATAAAGTTTCCTGCCCTGTAAAGCTCTTCAAGGCGGGTGTTTTTCAGCACGTGAAGGGGGTGGAACTTGAAAGCGTGAATCCCCTTCCCCGCCAGCCAGAGCGCCGATTGTGCCAGCTGGTGTTCCGCCTCGCCGGACAGGCCGGTGATCAAATGAGCGCAGACCTTTAAACGGCTCTGCGAAAGCCGAGCCAGGGCTTCTTCTGTGGCGTCCATACCGTGTCCTCGGTTGAGCCAGACGAGCCCCGCGGGATCAATAGTCTGCACTCCCAGTTCGAGCCATACCTCGCACTGGCCGCAGAGGCCGTCGAGATATTCCAGCGTATGGGGCGGCAGCAGGTCGGGGCGGGTGCCCACCGACAGGGCGCAGACTCTGCAATCCTGCTGCCGCGATATCTGGAGCGCCTCTTCCACGGCCGATCTGAATTGACACAACGGCAGGTTTGTCGCCGAATAGCTTTGAAAATAGAGGATAATTGAGCGTGTCTTATAATGTTTTTTAGCGCCTTCAATTCCCTTGAGAATCTGTTCTTCCAGCGACAGTCCCTTTAAAAAAGAGCCGCTGCCTCCGCCTCGTTCGTCGCAGAAAATGCACCCCCCGCCTCTCAGACCCTCACGATTGGGACAGCCAGCGCCAATATCGAGGGACACCTTTTGCACTCGCTCTCCAAACTGCCTGCGAAGCACCGAGGACCATCGGATGAGCTCTCTCACAGTGATTTTCCTTCATCTTTCCGCGACAAGGGAGAAAAAATCAGCCACAGAACGGTGATCAGGCAGGCGGACGAAAAGGGCACGTACATAAGGCCCGAAGTGCCTGCCGGCAGATGCATCACCGTGATAATGCAGGTTCCGCAGGAAGACCACGGAAACAGAGGCGCGGACGTCACGGCCGCTCCCGCCAGCACCACCCCGAACTCGGCGTTCGAGAGGCCGTAACGGGAGCACAGCGGCGCCAAAAGCCCTCCTACGAGGACGATGGACAGGACGATGCTGCCCGTAAAAGCGCCCGTCAGCGTTACCGCCGTGATGCCGATGAGGCGGAGCGACCAAGCGCCGCGAACCATGCGGGTGAGGAGTTTCATCGTATCGTCTAGCAGCCCCGAAGCCTTAAAGCTTCCTCCAAAGGTCATGGCCGTCAAAAGAAGCAGGACCAGTGACATCATGGAATTGAATCCGCCCCTGTTCAGCATCAGCGCCATTTTTGCGTTGCTCCCGCCGTATCGGTACCCGTCCACGAGAAGCGACGGCACTGACGCGAGCTCCAGGCGCCCTGAAAAGAGAGCCAGGAGCAAAGCCGCGGTGATGCTGCAGAAAAACGACGCCAGCGTCGGTTTTCCGAGAAGCATCATACCAAGCAGAAGCAGCAGCGGCAGGACCGAAATCCATGAAGGATGAAAGAACTCTTCAAGTTCCAGCAGCAGTTCTGGAGTCGCGGAGACTTGGCTTTCATAGTGGACGCCCCAGAGCGCGTAGAACAGCAGCGAAAGCACAAAGGGAATCCAAAGTTTTTTGAGCGAAAGGGCCGTATGATCCCCCACCGTGCTTCCGACCAGGGGGACGGCGACGTTTGTGCTCGACGAAGCCGGCGAGACGGCATTTCCCCAAAAAGCGCCGGCAGCGACGGCGCCTGCAATCTCCGGCAGGCTCACGCCAAGAACCTCGGCTAGCCCCGCCATGGCGACGCCCACGGTGCCCACCACGGAAATGCCCGACCCCATGGGAATGCCCGCTAACGCCGTCAGAGCGAAGGCGACGGGAAGCAGCGTCCGCGAGGTGACCAGCTTCGCTCCCCCTATGATGAAAAAGGGAAGCGTTCCAGAGGCGATCCAGCTGGCGATCATGGGGCCGATCAGCAGGTAGACAGCCATGGCGTTGAGCGTTTGGGCCACCGTGGCGAAAGCCTGGGCGCTCAAATCTTTCCATTTTTTGCCGCGGCAAAGTCCGATGCAGAAGGTCAGCGCTGTCGCGAAAAACAGAGGCACATAGGGGCGGGTATCCCCCACATAAACAAACTGCACGCCCAGAAGCGTGATTAAAAAGATAATGGGAATAAAACCGATCAACGCGGGTCATCTCCTCTAACACTTGTAATTGCTGAAGTATATCACCGAAGCTTCTCAGCTTACAACTTAAAAAGGTAAACGTGAGAATGGCGAGATTGCTTTTAAAAATGAATTATAATACCCCGCAGATACAAATATCTGTTATAGCTCAATAGTAAATTGTAGTTTTTACAGTTATCCATAAGCGCTCCTTCTATTAAAATATGATGGCGTATTGCAATAACTTAACTAAAGTCAGTGTTGCAAACCGTCCATATTCGGCTATAATCTTCGATGTTAGATAGCTAACATTGCTCTCGTCTGCCAGAAGAATCATGTAACATTACACTGGCTGGGTTCGACAAAAAAGGAGAATAAAATAGCGATGGAAAAGTATCCCGTAGTCTATCTTGCCGCTCTCATCCAGCAGCTTGTAAAGAACAGACAAAGACGCATGATGTCAAAATCGGGCCTTCATGAAGGGCAGGGAAAGATCGTCGTCCTGCTCTATGGTATGGGCCCCCAGTCTCAGGCCAGCATAGCGCGCCATCTTCAGATCTCGCCCGCCACGGTCACGCTGACGATCCAGCGTCTGGAAAAAGGAGGCTACGTCCAGCGCAAGATGGATTCGGTGACGAAACGTGCCCAGATCACGGAGCTGACGAAAAAAGGCGAAGAGTTTGCGCGCCATGCCGCCGACGCCTGGATGATCATTGACGACGACATGACGCTGGGCTTCTCCGAGGAGGATCGAAACACGCTCACATCCCTTTTGTGCCGAGTGCGCGACAACCTCTCCGACAAACCTCTCGACGGGTTTGACAGCTTTGTCGCCCGAATGTTCTCCCAACCTGTCTTAGGAAAGGCCGACCAATGAAAATCGTAGAAGTATCAATGCGCCGTCCCGTCACGGTCATCATCTGCACTGTGGCTTTAATTGTCTTTGGCCTCTATGGGCTCACCCAGATTGGCATCGAGAGAATGCCCAACGTAGACATTCCCGTCGTCATGGTGCGGACGACCCTTGACGGAGCAAGCCCCGCCATCATCGACAACGACGTCACCGACGTGCTGGAGGCGCGCATCAACACCATAGAAGGCATCAAAAACATCTCTTCCAGCAGCTATGAAGGACGTTCTTTCATCGTGGTCGAGTTCGTGCTGGAACGGGATATCGACAACGCGGCTGCCGACGTCCGAGGCAAGGCCAGCATGGCTCAGAGCAACCTCCCCGACGACGCGGAAAGCCCCCAGATCGACAAGTACAACATGGACGACCGTCCCGTGATCTTCATCGCCGTCCGCAGCGACGGCCGCTGCGACAAGAAAACTCTTTCGCGGTACGTGGACAAAGTCGCCCTGGAACGCCTTCAGACCGTGCAGGGCGTTGGCGGCGCCGAAACCAGCGGTTTCCAGGACCGCCAGATCCGCGTCTGGGTCGATCCCGACAAACTGGAATCCCGCAACCTGACGGCCATGGAGGTCAAAACGGCTATCAAGAACAAACACGTCGAACTTCCGGCCGGGCGAATCGAGACGGGCGGACAGGAGTACGGCATCCGCCTTGCGGGCGAATATGTCAGCGTGGAAGAGCTGGCGAACCTGCCCATCCGTAACGTCAACGGCGCTGTCATCCGGCTTCGCGATATCGCGCGGATTGAGGACGGATTTGAAGACCGCCGGAACGTGGCGATCCTCGACGGCCAGGAAACGATCCTTATCCAGATCAGAAAACAGCGCGGCGCCAACGAGGTCAAGATTTCGGAGGGCGTCAAGGCGAGGCTGCAGGAACTGAACGCCGTCGCCCCCGAAGGCGTCCAGCTTGAAATTGTGCAGGACAACTCGATCTACATCCTGAATTCCATGAACGGCGTCAAAGACGATATTATCATGGGCGTCCTTCTCACGGCGCTCGTCATGTTCCTGTTCCTGCGAACCTTCAACGCCACGCTGGTTACGGTCATCACGATTCCTGTCTGCCTTTTGGGCAGCGTCATCGTTCTTTGGGGCATGGGGCTCACGATTAACAACATGAGCGCCATGGGGATCTCGCTGGCCGTCGGCATGGTGGTGGACGCCACGACGGTGGTCATCGAAAACGTGCAGAGGCACCGAGAGATGGGGAAAACGGCCCTGAGAGCGTCGCTGGACGGCACCAGCGAAGTTGGAGCGTCGGTTATCGCGGGCGCGGCGACCACGATCGCCGTGTTCCTTCCCGTGGCGCTGATGCCCGGCATGATCGGGCGCTTTTTCAACTCCTTCGGCATCACCGTCACGGTGACCATCGCCATATCGCTGCTCTTGTCGGTGACTCTGACGCCTTTCCTCTGCGCGCACCTGATGGGGCACATGAAAAAGCCCAACAAAATGCAGATTATGATGGAGAAACCCCTGATCATGCTGGAACGGGGCTACCGCCGCCTTCTTGGAATGGCCGTGCGCCATCGCCTGATCACGCTGGGCATAGCCGTTGGCGCCTTTGTCTGGGGAATTTTCATCGCGGGTAAATTGGGGTCGGAGTTCTTTCCCAACGAGGATCAGGGGCGTTTTAACATCAGCGTCGAAATGGCCGCCGACGCGTCCATCGAGAGCACTCTGACCTTTATGCAGGAGCTTTCGGCGATGATCGAGAAAGATCCGCGGGTGCTTTACACTTACGGCAACGCGGGAGGCGGCGCCGGTTCGGCGGTCTACAAGGGGACGCTGCGCGTCCACCTGATCGACAAGAAGCTGCGCCCCTCTTCGGCGGTGATCATGCGTGAATGGCGCGAAAAGCTCTCGGTCTACAAGGATGTGGACATCAAGCTCGGCAACTGGGGCGGCAGCGACCTGACGCTGGTCATCCAGGGCCCCACCACGGAAGAGCTGGCTCAGCTGGGCGACCTCATAAAGGCCGACCTCCAGCGCGAGAACCGCGGCTTGACGGATATCGTGACGGACCTTCAGATGAACAAGCCCAGGATCAACCTTCAGCTGAACCGCGCGCTGGCCGACGACTTGGGCGTGAACATCCGCGACCTCTCGTCGGAACTCGAAGCCTGGTTTGGCGGCACCAACGCGGCGACCTTCAACGACGGCGGCTACCGCTATGATATTCGAATCCGCGCCGACGAACAGGGACGCAACGATCCCGACAAGGTGCTCGGCACGCTGGTCCGCACGTCGGGCAGCACGCTGCTCCGCGCCGACGGGCTGGTGACCCCCGTGATGGACATGGCCCCCAACGTCATCAAGCGCTACAACCGCCAGCGTTCCATTCAGATCCAGGCGAACGTGGAAGGCATCTCTCCCGGCGAAGGGATCCAGATCATGGAGGAAGTATTTAACCGCCACGTCCCCCAAAACGGAATGTTCACCATGAAACCCGCCGGCGATTCGGAAAACATGCGTGAAAGCTTCGGCTACATCGTGACGGGCATCGTTTTCGCCATCGTCCTCGTCTATATGGTCATGGCCATACAGTTCGAGTCCTTCCTCCACCCCTTCACGGTCATGTTCTCCCTGCCTCTGATGACCTGCGGCGCCTTTGGTTTCCTGTACATGATGCATCTGCGCCTCAGCGTCATGAGCCTGATGGGCATCATCCTGCTCATCGGCATCGTCGTCAATAACGCGATTATGCTCGTGGACTTCACGAACCAGGAGCGCGCCAGAGGCCTCGATAAAATCACGGCCGTCCTGAACGCCGGGCCCATGCGTCTGAGAGCCATCCTGATGACCACAGTGTCCACCATGATCGGCACGCTGCCTATCGCGCTGGGGCTCAGCCTCGGCGGCGAAGTGCGCCAGCCCATGTCGGCAGCCGTCATCGGAGGGCTGGGGACGTCCACGCTTTTGACGCTGATCGTGATTCCAGTGGTCTATCTGGTGATGGACGACTTTGCAGATTATATAGGCGGCAAAACGAGACGTTTCAAAGCCTGGGTGCGCAGCCGCAGCATCAGAAGAGCCGCCGCGATGAAGGCGTAAGGAGTAAAAATGATGAAAAAGACAGTTTGGATTCTCTTTTTTATGGGGCTGACAGCGTTGCCGGCCCACGCGCGCAGCGACAGCCTGACCATTGGAGAGGCTCTGAGGATCGCGCTGCAGAACAGCCCGACGCTCGCCTCCCAGCGGCAGGAGCTGAACAAAGCCAAGGCCGGGATCCTTCAGGCCGACGGCAACTTTACGCCCAGCCTCAGCCTGACGGGACAGTACAGCGACAACAGAACCCCGACCACCAACGACGGCAGCGACCGAAGCGACAGCAGCACCGCCGGCGTCACGGTGGTGCAGAACCTCTATTCCGGCGGCAAGCACGTCGCTCAGCGGCGTCAAGCTAAGGAAAGCATGACGAAGGCTGAATTGACCGTAAAAGAAGCAGAAGAGGCCTTGGCCGTCAAGATTTACTCCAATTTTTACGGCGTCATCCTGGCTCATGAAACCGTCTCCGCAGCTCAGGACGCCGTGGACACCTCGCGCCAGCACTTGCGTCAGGTTCGTCAAATGCAGGCCCTGGGGCTGGCGAACCAGCTTGAGGTGATCCGCGCGGAACAGCAACTCAGCTCGAACGAAGCTTCGCTCGTTTCCGCCAAGGGCGCTCTGGATACCGTCAGGATCAACCTGTTTAACCTGATGGGCCTTCCTCCCGCCACGAAAAACGCCCCACAGGGCGAGCTCAAGGTGGCGGAGCCGAAGGGGAGCGTTCAGGAGTCCATACAGACGGCTCAGGAAAACCGCCCCGATATCGCTGTCCTTCAAAAACAGATCAAGATTCAAGAGGAGCAGATCAGGATCGCCAGAAGCGCCATGAGCCCCAAAATCGACCTGGGCGCCACCGTCGGCTATTCCAACCCCTATCAGAGCAAGGATCAGGGGAAGGACACCTGGCGAGCCTACGTCAGCCTCGAAGTGCCTCTCTACGACCGGGCACAGACCCGCGGCGAGGTTATGAAGGCCAGGGCGTCGCAAGAGCAGAACCACCTGGAGCTTCAGCAGAAGCAGCTTGACGTGCTTTCCGAGATCGAGCTGGCATGGGTGGAGATCGGCAACAGCGCCGTGCAGGTGGAGGCGCGCCGCAAGGCCTATGCTTTGGCGCGCGAGACCCTCCGCCTGTCCGAGGTGGGATACAGGGAAGGCGTCACGCCGCAGCTCGACCTTCTCGACGCCCAGGCCGGCCTCACGTCGGCCCGTAAAGACTACAGCCAGGCCCTTTACAACCATCTAATCCGCATCGTCACCTTGAAACGAGCCGAGGGAATCCTCATCCCCTGGACCCTGGAAGGAGAGAAAAATGAAAAGTAAAATTCTGATTCTTGCCGCGTCTGCGCTTCTGCTGGCTCTTTCCTGCATGGCGCTGGCCGAGCCTCCGAAAGATAAAAACGGCGCGAAACCGAAGACGACTTACGTGAAGGTCACGGTGGTTGGCGGCGATGCGGTCATACGCGAAGGGTTCACCCAGAACACGTCGCTGGAAGCGCTTCAGAGGGTTACGCTCTACCCTCGCGTGACGGGCAGGCTCGATCGCCTGACCGTATCCAAAGGCGCGACCGTCAAAGCTGGACAGCAGGTGGCCGTCCTCGCCCACGCGGAACAGGACGCCCAGATCGTCTCGGCCCAGGCCGCCGTCGAAAGGACCCGTGCCGAGTGGGAAAACGCCCGCATCGAGCTGCAGCGCTATCAGAGGCTGAAAAAAGAGGGCTTCAGCACCCAGCAACAGCTGGAGAGCAAGGACACCGCCTACCGCAGCGCCAAAGCGCAGTACGACGCGGCGAGGTCGGAGCTCAACCGCCTGGAAGTCACGAAAGATGAATACATCATCAAAGCGTCCATCGACGGCACCGTGCTGAACGACTACTCCCTCGTCCCCGGCGCGATGCTTTCTACGAGCACTCCCGTGATGGAACTGGCCGATCTGGGCACGCTAAAGGCCATTTTCAGGGTGCCTGAAAACCGATTCTACTCCATCCGTCCCGGCATGTTCGTGCTGCTGCGCATGGACGCGCTGCCCAAGGAAGAGTTCAGGGCGAAGATCGTGAGGATCGACGATTACGTGGATCCTTCAACCCGCACGGCGGGCGTGGAGGCCCATCTGGATAACGCCAGCACCGGCGGCAAGCTGCGGCCGGGCATGTTCGGAAGGGCCTTCGTGATCGAACAAGAAGCCTTCGGCGCCTTCGTCGTTCCGTCGAGCGCTCTGCGTAAAAACGAAAGCGACGTTGAAACCCTGGCGCTGAACGCGGGCGGAAAGGCCCGGATCGTCAACGTAAAAGTGGGCATCCGCCAAGGGCTGAACGTGCAGATCCTCGAAGGCCTGAAACCTGGCGACGAGGTGATCACCTTCGGCGGCAACGCGCTTCGCAACGACGACCCCATAGAAGTGATGCAATGAAATAACGAAGACGGGAAAAACTCCCCACGGGGGGTCTTCCCGTCTTTCTTTTTTTAGTGAAAACGGGACAAGAACCGACGAGATGGAGGCAGAGATGACAGGGCTTCATACTACCTTGCAATAAAAACGCAAAATGGGCACGGAGGGGACGACCCGAGGGGTATCCATCAAGCGAGTATAGGCAGGCCGAACAGGCCGAGATAGTCTTTAGCGGCTGCATGACCCCTCGGGCCGGCCCCGGACGTTAAGTTCAGCTGTTCTAATCCCTTTTCCAACATGCTATGGTCCCTTAGGCGTTTCCGCTCCCGGTTAGTTGGTTGGCATCACAGTTTCTCTTCAACTGAGGTCTCCTTGGTGACTCTCTGCAAAGCGCTTCACGGGCGCACATTGATAATTAGTATCAGTTAGCGATGCCACAGGACCCGGCAAGATGGGGAAAATTATTCAAAAACTCAGCTAAAGCAATGCTTCAACGCAGAGAAAGCACTTGACATGCTATGCAAGGTAAATTCATTATTTACTTGACAATTCTCTTTTTCGCTGATAAAGTGGGGCCAACGGACAGGCAAACAAGGGGCCTGTCTATTCCTTGTCAGGGAGCTGAAAATATGAGCTGCGTAAATCATACTGTAAAACTGGATGGGCATAGCCTCACTCTGGAAGACCTGATCAATGTGGCGCGCCATGATTATCAGGTAGAGCTGTCAGACGTGGCGATAGAGCGCATCAACACCGCATCCGGCCTTATTGAAAAGTGGATCGCCAACAATAGGATTATTTACGGCGTGACCACGGGGTTTGGCGACCTTGCCACCGTCAAGGTCGACGTCGCGAAAACCCGGCTCCTCCAGGAAAATCTGATCAGGAGCCACGCCGTGGGTGTCGGCGAGCCCCTGCCCGTCCAAACGGTGCGCGCCATTATGCTCCTGCGCCTGAACGGGCTGGTCTGCGGCAATTCGGGCATCACCATGGAAACCCTTTCTCAGCTGATCAATTTCATCAACCTGGGGATTACGCCCCTGGTTCCCTCCCAGGGCTCGGTCGGTGCCTCTGGCGACCTGTGCCCTCTTTCGCACATCGCCGCGGCCATGCTCGGCGACGGCGATGTCTTTTACAAGGATCGTCGCATGACGGCCCTTGAGGCTATGCAGCTTTCAGGGCTGCATCCCGTCCACCTTCATCCGAAGGAAGGGCTGGCCCTGAACAACGGCACCGCCGCCCTCACTGGGCTGGGCGCGCTCGCTCTTTACGACGCCCTTCAGCTGGCCAAGACGGCGGACATCGTGGGCGCCCTTTCCGTCGAGGCACTTCACGGCGTCCCTTACGCCTTTGACGCGCGCACTCACAGCCTGCGCCCTCATGCCGGTCAGGTCGCGGTGGCGCAAAACATCCGCCGCCTCATTGAGGGCAGCGAGATCATCGAAAAGTACAAGGGCGCCCGCGTCCAGGACGCCTACTCTCTCCGCTGCATGCCCCAGGTTCACGGGGCCAGCCGCGACGCCCTCGGCTACGTGCGCGAAAAGATAGAGCTGGAGATCAACGCCGTGACCGACAATCCGCTGATCTTCCCCGAAACCGAGGACGTGCTGAGCGGCGGCAACTTCCACGGACAGCCCATCGCGCTGCCCATGGACTTCTTCACCATCGCCGTCGCCGAGTTGGGCAGCATTTCTGAACGCCGTACGGCCCGCATGGTGGACAAGAGCCTTTCAAACGGCCTCCCTCCCTTTATCATCAACGACAGCGGCGTCAACAGCGGTTTCATGATCACCCAGTACACCCAAGCCGCCGTGGTCTCGGAAAACAAGACTCTAGCCCATCCCGCCTCCGTGGACTCCATTCCCACCTCGGCCAACCAGGAAGACCACGTTTCCATGGGCTATTGGGCGTCGCTCAAGGCGACCCGCGTGCTGAGGAACGTGGAGAAGGTCCTCGGCATCGAAGCCATGTCGGCCTGCCAGGGCATCAATTTTTCACTGCCCCTGTCGCTGGGCAGAGGGACCGACGCGGCCTTCAGGGCTTTCCGCGAGGTGGTTCCCTATATCGACAAGGATCGGTTCCTCTACCCCATGGAGTGCGACGCCATCGAGCTGATCCGCAGCGGCGCGCTCGTCAGGGCCGTGGAAGCGGCCATCGGAGAACTCAATTAAACAGCTTTACAGCGCGCAGGCCGGCAGAGAGCAATTTCTGCCGGCCTGCGCCTGTCTCCTGTCCAAATTTCCTAAAGTGCAAGTGCGAAAGCACCCGGTGTGGGAGGCTTCCTTTCGAAAGGCGTTCACCATGTCAAGAGCCCGTCAGGATAAACTCTAAAAGAAGCTAAAAAAAATGAATCCGACTATTGACTGACCAATATTGACCAATTATAATGACCATTGTTAACCAAACAGTGATTATCCGAAAGGAGAGATTTTCATGAACCTGAATAAATTGACTCAAAAATCCCAGGAAGCCCTGTCTGAGGCTCAGAACATCGCTATGAACCGCGGGCACCAGGAGGTGGACGTGGAACATCTAGCGCTGGCCCTGCTCTCCCAGAAGGACGGGCTGATTCCGTCCATTCTGGAAAAAATCGGCGCCAGCGCTCAGGCGGCCGCCGCCAGGGTCGAAAAACTTCTCGAACAGAAAAGCCGCATCACGGGAGGCTATGACAAAGACCGCGTCTATATCTCCAAAGACCTCTCCCAGGTGCTGACCGACGCTGAAAAGCGGGCGGAGTCCCTGAATGACGAATACGTGTCGGTGGAGCATCTTTTCGCGGCGATTATCGACTTCGCCCGCAGTCCCGTCGCAAAGGCCCTGGCCGAGAGCGGCATCAGAAGCGACGCCTTCCTGAAAGCCTTGGAGTCGGTCCGCGGCGGTTCGCGCGTGCAGAGCGCCAATCCCGAGGAGACCTATGACGCCCTCAAAAAATACGGCGTCGACCTGGTGGATTACGCGAGGTCGGGCAAGCTTGACCCCGTGATCGGCCGCGACGATGAGATTCTGCGAGTCATCCAGATCCTGAGCCGCAAGACCAAGAATAACCCCGTGCTGATCGGCGAGCCCGGCGTGGGCAAGACGGCCATCGTGGAGGGGCTAGCTCAGAGGATCGTCAACGGCGACGTGCCCGAGGACCTTAAAAACCGTACCATCTTCGCCCTCGATATGGGCTCCCTGATCGCGGGCGCCAAGTATCGCGGCGAGTTTGAAGAACGTCTGAAAGCCGTCATCAACGAGGTAAAGCGCAGCGAAGGCAGGATTCTTCTGTTCATCGACGAGCTGCATACCATCGTCGGCGCCGGAAAGACAGAGGGCTCCATGGACGCCGGCAACCTGCTGAAGCCTATGCTGGCCCGCGGCGAGCTCCACTGCATCGGCGCCACCACGCTGGACGAGTACCGGAAGCACGTTGAAAAGGACGCCGCCCTTGAGCGCCGCTTCCAGCCCGTGCTGGTCAATCCGCCCTCCCAGGAGGACGCTATCTCGATCCTGCGCGGCCTGAAAGAGCGTTTCCAGGTCTATCACGGCGTGCGCATCACCGACGGTGCGATCGTGGCTGCCGTGACCCTGTCGGACCGCTATATTACCGACCGATTCCTTCCCGACAAGGCCATTGACCTGATCGACGAAGCCTGCGCCATGATCCGCACGGAGATCAACTCCATGCCTTCGGAGCTCGACGGCGTGTCCCGCAAGGTGGTGCGCCTCGAGATCGAAGAGGCGGCCCTGAAAAAAGAGAAGGACGATGCCAGCGCCGCGCGGCTTCTGGAGCTTCAGAAGGAGCTTTCAGACCTGAAGGATCAGCAGAAGTCCCTGCGCGCCCGCTACGAGTCCGAAAAGGAAAAGCTCGGCGAGGTTCAGCAGCTCCGCGAGAAGATCGAGAAAACCAAGCACGACATCGAGACCGCGGAGCGCCAGTACGACCTGAACAAGGCCGCGGAGCTTCAGCACGGCGTGCTTCCCCAGCTTCAGAATGAACTGAAGCAGAAGGAAAGCGCCCTGCGCGAGGCCTCAGGCGACAACTCGCTGCTCCGCGAATCCGTCACTGAAAACGAGATCTCCCGCATCGTCAGCGACTGGACGGGCATCCCAGTGACCAAGCTGCTTGAGGGCGAACGCGAAAAGCTGCTCCATCTGGACGATGAACTCCATAAAGGCGTTATAGGACAGAACGAAGCAGTGTCCCTGGTGGCCGACGCGATTATGAGAGCCCGCGCCGGCATCAAGGATCCCCGCCGCCCCATAGGCTCCTTCATCTTCCTCGGCCCCACGGGCGTCGGCAAGACGGAGCTCGCCAAGACTCTGGCCCGCACGCTCTTCGACACCGAGGAGAACATGATCCGCATCGACATGTCGGAGTATATGGAGAAATACTCCGTGTCGCGCTTCCTCGGAGCGCCTCCCGGATACGTGGGCTACGACGAGGGCGGCCAGCTGACTGAAGCCGTAAGGCGCAAGCCCTACAGCGTGATCCTCTTCGACGAGATTGAAAAGGCCCATCCCGACGTGTTCAACGTGCTGCTGCAGATCCTGGACGACGGCCGCGTGACCGACAGCCACGGCCGCACTGTGGACTTCAAGAACACGGTGATCATCATGACCAGCAACCTCGGTTCAGAGATGCTCCTCGAGGGCGTGCGCGACGGCCAGATCCCCGGTGATGTGCGCGACTCAGTGATGAACCTGCTGAAGAGCAAGTTCCGCCCCGAATTTTTGAACCGCGTGGACGACATCGTGCTCTTCTCCCCTCTCGGCAAAGAGCAGATTCGTTCCATCGTTGACCTGCTTCTGAAGGACCTCAAAAAACGCCTGAGCGACCGTCAAATCGCCCTGGAGGTCACCAGCCAGGCCCTGGACTTCATCACCGACCACGGCTATGACCCCGTTTTCGGCGCCCGGCCGCTGAAACGCTACATCAGCCATAACGTGGAAACGATGGTGGCGCGGTATGTGATCGCCCATTCCCTTTCCGAGGGCTCCGCTCTGACCATCGGCGTGGAGAACGGCCAGCTCAGACTGACGGCTCAGGACGACAAAGAATAATTGCAATTTACCGGCGTCATTGACGCGAGCGGCAGTTCAGCTGTTCTATGCGCTCCCGGTTAGTTGGTTGGCATCACAGTCCCTCTTCAACTGAGGTCTCCTTGGAGACTCTCTGCAAAGCGCTTCACGGGCGCACATTGATAATTAGTATCACTGCTGAACCGGCTCTCTCTTTGGCAGCAAGGATACAAAACAAGTAGCTCCCTTGGGAAATCTTTTCTCTCAAGGGAGCTGCTTGTGTTATGGAGCGCGGCCTGGACAATGTCACGACCGCGTATTATTATTAGTGACATTGAACTTCGACCTTGAACGACGACAGGAGAAAACAGATGACGATTAAAGACGCAGTGCTGCACGCCCTGGGATCTTCCATGGGAAATTTCGTGTCCGGCGAAGAGCTGGCGCAGAGGCTTTCGGTGAGCCGCAACGCCGTTTGGCGCAGCGTGAAGACGCTTCAGCAGGAAGGCTATTACATTCAGGCGGTGACGCACAGGGGATATTGCCTGAGCGCCAAACCCGACGTGCTCTCGGCACAGAGCATCTCCCAATATCTTCCCCAGGAACTGTCCTTTTTTGATATCAGCATTTACAAGACGATCACGTCGACGAATAAAGTGCTGAAGGACATGGCTGAGAAGGGGGCCGCCGAAGGCCGCGTGCTTGTGGCCGAGGAGCAGACCGCCGGAAAGGGGCGCATGAACCGGGCTTTCTACTCCCCTGCCGGCACGGGCGTTTACGTCAGCCTTCTTCTGCGGCCCCGTTTCTCAGCGGCCGATTCTCTGTACGTCACCACGGCCGCCGCCGTGGCCGTGGCGGAGGCGATTGAGGCTATCGCTGAACGGGAAACCAAAATCAAATGGGTCAACGACGTGTACTGCGACGGCAAAAAAGTCTGCGGCATCCTGACCGAAGCCGCCTTTGACATGGAAAGCTCTGGCCTGGCCTATGCCGTGCTTGGAATCGGCATCAACGTGCGGCCGCCTGAAAGAGGCTTCCCCGAGGAGCTGCGGCCGATCGTCACCAGCGTTTTCGACGGCGGCGGCTACGATACCGATACGAGAAACCGCCTTGTGGCGGAAGTGCTCAGCCGCTTTTGGGGCTATTACGGGACCCTGACGCAGAAGAAATTCCTGAAAGGCTACCAGGATCGGTCTCTGCTGAAAGGAAGGGACGTATACGTCATCGACGGAAACGAGAAAGAACTGGCGCGCGCTCTGGAAATCGACGATCAGTGCCGCCTGCACGTGCGTTATGCCGACGGCCGCGACGGCTATCTGTCGTCCGGCGAGGTCAGCGTCAAGCCCGTCCAATCGGTTCTTTCTCTCTAGAAGGACCAGCGCCTGTAGACCGCCATGACCCCGGCAAAGAGGGCCAGCGCTGCGGCTGCGGCCCAGACGACGCGCCCGGCGCGGAACATCCTGCCCGGCGCGTCGTCGAAGGGGACGCCCTCCGCGGCGGCAAGGCCCTTTATGTTCAGCAGGTGGACCACAGGGTATCCCTTGGCCAGGGCACGGCCGATTACGCCGTCGCCGCCCTTTCCCGACACATGAAGCCCGGGGCGCAGCCTCAGAATTTCCTCGGCGCTGCCCATATTGGCTTCGGAACCGCCGATGCTGATCAGCGCTTTAGGATGGAACTGATTGAGCAGCGCCATCTTCCACTGAATCACTTCCTCTAAAGAGCTTTTGACGACGAGGGGGACGCCGTTCTTTAGGGCTTCCTGTTTCATAAAATCAATCACTTCTGGGGCCAGGCCGCCGCCGGTCTCACGCTCTCCGCCGGGCGTGTAGGCGAAGGCGCTGCTGCGCAGAAAACCGGCCCTCTGCAGTTCACGCTCCATGGCGGGCCAGGGAAACTTGGGGTCGTTGGCGCCCCAGGTCGAGGCTCCGAGAGAGACCACCAGCAATGGACGAAGGCCCAGCGATTCCAAAGCACGAAGGGCGTTGAAGGCCATTCCCGGGAACGACGACGACGAGAACACCGCCACAGTGTCGCCCTGTTGGAGCTTCAGAGTTTCCATCCATCTCCGGATCACCACGGCCCACCTCGGGTCACAGGCGGAACGCTTGGCCGGCAGAGCGCCGAGCGTGGTGCTGAGAGGGCTCCACTCGAGGCCGATGAAGCCGGTGCGGTGAGGGTCGTCGGCCGGCTCGAATTCGCTGCCGCCCTTCACGCGCCAGTCGTAGAGATGCGCCTGGGCGGTTCTGACCGAATCCATAAGCCTTCGCTCCTGCGGCGAAAGCCCCTGTCCTCCCCAATACCAGAGCGCCGACAGGGCCAAGGCGAGAAAGATCAAAAGGAGGCGGTTTTTCAAAAGCGCGCGCCGTTGGGCGAGACGGTAATTTTTAAGTTCAGAGAGTTTCATGACAGCATGCCTCCAAGCTGAATCAGCAGCTCCGCCGCAAAGGCCGTAGCCACGGACACGGAGGCCAGCGCCGACAGCGTTTCAACGGCTCCCTGACGCTGCATGTCCGCGGCGACCAGTCCCGGGACGACCCAGCCGATCCAGGAGACGGGCTGGATAAAAAAGCCAGCGGCGCAGCGCAGCACTAGGGCCATGAGCATGGCCCAGCCGATGCGCGACCGCCCGTACCACCCCCAGCGTTTCACGCCGAAGTCTAAAAGGCGCCATATCACCAGCGCCGCGGCAACGCTGCAGAGCACCCGCAGAGGGCTGTAGAGCGACAGCGCCGCAAGCCCCGCGGAGATCAGGCCGCCGGAGCCGTAGCCGGTGCGCCGGTCATAGACCATGGACAGGGCGATCCCTACGCCCAGGGTCAAAAGTATGGAATTGTTCACAGCAAGAGGCTCCCTTCTTCACAGGACAGTTTCAGTTCCAGAGGCAGACCGTACACCGTGTTGCCGCAGCCCAGCCAGCGCGCGCCGGCGATCCTGCGCGCCAGCGCCTCGGCCGAAGCGGCGTTGAAATAATCGCACCGCAGCGGGGTTTTGGGCGGCCGGTCGCCGATGATCAGCGCTTCGCGCCAGGGATGTCCGCCCATCCAGCCTTCAAAGCACCGGAAGCGGTCCACTCGGTCCGAACGGTGGTTGAAGAGGATGCCTGTCTCTTCCCGCGCCCAACCTGTGGAGCGGAAGAGCTCTTCCGTGGTCTCGATGTCGTTCGCCGAAAAGGCGAAGGCCAGCTCCCCCGTCCCCAGGGACATCACGCAGAAATCGGCAAAGTCGGCGGGCAGCCTGCGCATCGATTCGAGGCACAGCGCCTCGTCCAGCCGAAAAAAGCGGCAGACCTCCAGGGCCAGCCCCATGTTGGCGCTCAAGTGGGGCGGCAAGCCCGGAAGCGCGTCGGCCGGCAGGAGCCGCAGCTTCTTCTTTTCCGCGAGAAACTCCATTGGTTCAGTTTCAGCCAGCCCGCGCGGAAGGACCACCGCGCCGCCCGAGGGCAGCGCATGGGAAAGAGCGTTCAGCACGTTCAGTTCGTCGGGGCCCCACTGCGATTCGTGGTCGGGCCTGACGTTGGTCAGTACCGTCACATCCGGCTGCAGCCAGCGCGCGCACAGCCCCTGAAGGTCCGGCGCTACGGCGCTGTTCTCGAGGACCACGGCCTCGGCGTCCACTGGCAGCGAACTTAGCCACCACCTCATCTCGGCCACGTTGCCGCCGCCCGGGCGCAGGATGGGACGCTCGCCGCCGCAGGACAGCTCCCTCGGGACGACTCCCGTGATTCGTCCGTAGGCTTTTAACCCGCAGCCGCACAGCGCGGCGTGAATCAGCCTCACGACGCCGCTTTTCCCGCGGCTGCCGGTGACAGCCGCGCGTAACTGAGCTTTCATAAAATTCACCCCTTAAAATTTAACGGCATCAACGCACCAGCGCTCGGAACTTTCCAGGAGGCTTCCGAAGGCGTGTATGTGCCCCGGGAAGAGTTGATACTAATTCCCTAGTCACATACTTAATGCGAAACCAAAAATCAAAATCAAAGGATTTCAACGCAAAGGCTGAACAGAAGGGGCGCAAAGGACGCAAAGGAAAAACAAGACCTAAATTATTAACCAAAAAAACGAATTAGCATGACGGAAATTTATATATTTTAATTGATTTTGCGCTTCTAAAAGTCTTTCAAGGTTTTCCTTTGCGAGCCTTTGCGCCCTTTGCGTTGAAATCTTTTGACGTGGCTCTTCGATTTAATATTAAGTACGTCAATGGAGAAATCGTATGAAACAGAGCCGCGCGTCGAGCGAGTGACGCCGTTAAATCATAAAAACACCTGCCGCTGAATCTGGAGGGATTCGCGGCAGGTGTTTTTTAGTCGTGGCTTTCGTGCCTTGTAATCTCCACATCGCCCCAGATGCGTTCAAGCTTGTAAAACTCGCGCGCCTTGACGCTGAACACGTGAATGATCAGGTCGCCGGCGTCGATCAGCGTCCATTGGGTGCTCAGGGCACCTTCGACCTTGTAATCGCAGTGATGTTGGTCGAGGCAGTCCGTCGCGGCGTTGACCAGGGCGTTCATGTGAACGTCCGAGTTGCCCGTAGCGATGACAAAGCTGTCGGCAATGGGCGTCACCTTGCTCACGTCCATGGTCGCCACGTCGAGCGCTCTCTTGGCGAGAAGCGCTTCAACGACAGCATTTTGAATAAGGCTTATATTTTCTTCCATAAAATAGCTCCTTTTATAGCCAATGGCTATTACGTTCATCAGCGGCCGGCAAACAGGGATTGCAGTTTGCCCATAACCTGCTTGTAGTTGTTCTTCCCCAGCACAAGCGCCGCGGCGTAGTCAATTTTTGCCTTGCGCACGAGGTTGGGAGAAATTCCGCACAGTTCCGCAACCCGCGACGCCGTTTCAGAGCTTTTGCCTTCCGGGTACTGGACGATGCAGTAGCGAAAATCGTTGTGTTTGGCGTTGCCCGTATAGGCCACTTCGATGCCCGCCTTTTCGAAGACCATGGCGAACTCTTTGCCGAGGCCGGCCCGTCCCGTGCCGTTCAGAATGGCGATGGGCTCCTTGAAAGCGGCGATCACCGAAGCCATATCCTTTGATGGCGCTTGGTCCTCCGAAAGAGGCTTCTTGGGGAGCGCTTCCGAAAGCGGTTCTTCAGTCTTCTTCTCGTCGGGCAATTTCCGCTCGGGGCTTCTCTCAGCCGAAAGGTTTTCTTTTTCCGAAGCCGGTGAGCTATTGGGATTCAGGAGCGTGGAAGTGGTCTGAAGGTCGGGAATCCAATAGCTGACGTTACCTATATAAGCTGCGCCGCCCGGCATGGTGAAGAACCGGATATCGCTTTTTTTCATGTCCTTAAGCTGTCCTGCGAGCTGGATCGCCGTCTTGACGGGGATATCCGTCCTGATCTCCGACAACACCAGTTCGATAAGTTCCGGCAGCCGCGGAAGGATGGCCGGCGACAGGACCTTGTCGAGAAACGCCTTGGCAAACTGCTGCTGCCGCTGCATTCTGCCCACGTCGCCCAGCGCGTCCATGCGGAAACGGACGTATTTCAGCCCCTGTTCGCCGTTCATGTGCTGTTTGCCCGGCTGGATGTCGATATACAGTTTCTGGGCCTTGTCGCTGTATTTCATCCTCTTCGCCACGTCGATCTCCACGCCGCCGACGGCGTCGACGATCTTGGGGAATGAGGCGTAATTCAATATCAGGTAGTAATTGACGGGGACACCGGTCAGGTTGACGACCGTGTCCCGAAGCAGGTCAAGGCCGCCGAAAGCGTAGGCGTGATTCAGTTTCTGCTGCTGCTTCTGCCCTTTGATGGATACGCGGGTGTCCCGCGGGATGGACATGACCGAGGCCTTTTTTCTGTCAATGTCAACGCGCGCCAGGATGATGGTATCCGAACGGTTGATGTCTTCCACTTCGTCGAGTCCCAGAACCAGCAGATTGAGCGTTCCATGCTGCTTGTCGTATTTGATGGTCTTTTTGATCTCCTCCGCACCCGCGTTCATCAGGGTGTAAAGCCGAAAGGCCGCGCCGACGGACAGGGCCGCCAGTATGACCAATAGAGTACAGATAACGCTTCCGCGTCTCATTCGGAAGATCACTTCCCTTCCCTGGTATGCTCTCTGTAGAGTCCGCGTTTGTAGATATACTGTTCTACGGGGTGGGGCAGCAGGTATCTTAAATTCTCTCCCGCGGACACTCTATGACGGATTTCGGTACTGGAAATGGACAGGAGCGGGATTTCGAGCCGGAGCACCTTCGACCGGACCGACTGAGGGAGATTTTCAAGATTGTAATGCTCGTAGTCGTATCCTGGCCTGTTGGCGGCCACGATGGTGCACAGCTCGGGGATTTTTTCGTACTCGGCCCAGGTGTTCAGCGACATCAGGGCGTCGATGCCCGTGATGAAGAAAAACTCCACCTGTTGTCCTGAATACCAATAACGCATCTCTCTGAGCGTGTCAACGGTGTGGCTGGGGTCCTCCCGGTCGATCTCGATCCGTGAAACTGAAAATTTTGGATTGTCCAAGGTCGCCAGAAAGGTCATCATGTAGCGTTCTTCCGCCGGCGTCACCTTCTGGAAAGCCTTTTGATAGGAATTGCCCGTGGGGACAAAAATCACTTCATCGAGGGAAAGGGCGACAAGCGCTTCCTGGGCGGCCAGCAGGTGGCCGAAATGGATCGGGTCGAAGGTCCCCCCCATGATGCCGATACGCCGTCCCCGCTCCGTTTCCCGCTCCATTTTAATAGGCCTTTTCGGGCTCGAAGGTGAAGGACATCTCGCCGATGTTGATGGTGTCGCCTTCCACAGCGCCGGCGTTTTCGAGCGCTTCTTCCACTTTGTACTGCCTCATCAGGCGCGTCAGCCTGACGGGGGCTTCTTCCTGGCTGAAGTCGTAGCGGGCTACGGCGCTTTCGATGCGGGGGTGAAGCACGCGATAAAGGCCTTCGGCTTCCTTGACGATGCGCGGTTTGCCGGCCACGGCCACGTTCAAGTCCAAAGGCGCTTCGTAGAGCCTGTAGGATCCCTTGGGGCGGGGATGGGCTCGGACGATCTCCACGATGGCCGCGATCAGTTCTTCGATGCCGTCGCCGCGGACGGCGCTCGTGATGACTGTAGGGATACCTTTTTCGGCGAAAAAGGCCTTAAGCCGCTCCGCCAGGTTTTCGTCCTCCATCACGTCCACTTTGTTGAGCGCCACCATGTAGGGACGTTCGGCAAGCTGGGCGTCGTAGTGCCTGAACTCGTCGAGCACCACGCGCCACTGGTCGAGCGCGGCGTCGTAAGAACCGCAGGAGAGGTCCAGCACGTGCACGTTGACGCGGGTCCGCTCGATATGGCGCAGGAAATAGAGCCCCAGCCCCTTGTTTTCGTGAGCGCCTTCGATCAGCCCCGGCACGTCGGCGAGGATAATTTTTTGGTCGTCCACCGCCAGGACGCCCAGGTTGGGCGAGAGGGTCGTAAAGGGATAGCCCGCAATCTTCGGATTGGCGTTGGAGACGGCTTTCAGGAGACTGCTCTTGCCCGCGTTGGGCAGCCCCACAAGCGCCACGTCGGCGATCATTTTCAGCTCGAACTTGATGTCCAGTTCCTCGCCGGCCTCGCCCTTCTCGGAAAAACGCGGCGCTCGGCGCGTGGAACTGACAAAGTGAGCGTTTCCCTTGCCGCCTTTGCCGCCCTTGGCGGCGACGCAGCGATCCCCAGGCTCCACCAGGTCGGCCAGAGGCGCGCCGGTTTCGGCGTTGTAGACGATGGTCCCACAGGGAACGTATATGGTCAGATCCCTGCCGTTGGCGCCGTAGCACAGTGAGCCGCGGCCCGAGGCGCCCCGCTCGGCGGCGAAACGGTGATTATACTGGTAATCGGCAAGCGTCAGCAGATTGGCCGCTGCTTCCACGATAACGCTGCCGCCGTCGCCGCCGTTGCCGCCGTCGGGTCCCCCTTTGGGGACGAATTTCTCACGGCGAAAGCTGACGCAGCCATCTCCGCCGTTGCCAGCCTTGACATGAATCCGTACTAAATCGACAAATTTCAGTGTGACCACCCCATCATAGCAGAAAAAGATTTTTCTCTGCTCATATACTGCCTATTATAGCCTTTTGCTATAAAAAAAAGGGCCCCTGCTTGTGCAAGGGCCCACGAGAAATCTGCGTGCCGCCTTCGCGGTAGAGGGATTACTCGACGACTACGATTTTGCGAGCACCCTTTGTAGTGAACTTCACCACGCCATCCTTTGTGGCGAAAAGGGTGTAATCTTTGCCGAGACCGACGTTAAGCCCAGGATGGTACTTGGTGCCGCACTGACGAACGATGATATTGCCCGCTTTCACGACGCATCCTTCGGACTTCTTCAGGCCGAGGCGCTGCGCGTTTGAGTCGCGTCCGTTGGTGCTGCTGCTCTGTCCTTTTTTATGTGCGAAAAACTGTAAGTCTATTCCCTTAAAAAGCATTATAAAGACACCTCCACATATTTCACGTAACTTCCGTAAGATTGTGCTGTCTCATAAAACGCCCGCCCGATGGTCTCCGTCAGGACTCTGAGAGCTTCGCTCCCGTCGTCCTTCCAACTGAGCTCGATGGCGGCGTTCTTCCTGTCGACGGTGGATTCCGGCTTTTGACCGAGAACGTCGGCAAGACCAATGTGCAGCGTCTGCACAAGGATGCTGACAGCGGCGCAAACCACATCCGTTCCCTCTTCGGCGTAGCCCGAATGCCCGGACACTTTCAGCCGGACGGGAACGCCCTTCCGACGGTAAAGCTCTACAACCGTCACTAGGCGTTGATGCTGTCGATCGTCACCGTTGAAAAGGGCTGACGATGTCCACGGAAGCGACGCTGGTTGGTCTTATTCTTGTACTTGAAGACGATCACTTTCTTCGCCTTGCCGTTCTGGGAGACCGTAGCCGTGACCGTCGCTCCGGCGATTAAGGGAGATCCCACGGTGACTTTGTCTTCGTTGCCCACCATGAGGACTTTGTCGAACACCACGGGTGATCCTTCGTCCAGTCCCAGCTTCTCCACCAGAACCTTGTCGCCGGGCGCTACTCTGTACTGCTTGCCGCCTGTTTCAATGATCGCATACATGCTTTATTTTCCTCCTCTCGCTGGCGTTGGGTACCCCAAAGGGATTTACTGACCCACACCATGCGGAATAACCATGACATTTTATCTGTTTTCTTTGATTCCGTCAACTGTAATTTGCCGCCAAAGCGACACGGATTTTCGCTTTCATGAAAAACAGGAGGCCTGGAGGCCTCCTGTCAGTATGCGTATAGGCTCTTATTTTGGAATCAGAAGTCCATAGCCCCCGGCCTCGCGCTTGTAGACCACGTTGACTTTGCCGCTCTCGGCGTCGAGGAACACGAAGAAGGAATGCTCCAGCAGATCCATCTGCATCACCGCTTCCTCGGGCGACATGGGCTGAAGGTCAAAACGCTTCACCTTCTCGATTTTTTCCGCCACGTTCTCCTCCACGATCGGCTGGTCGCTGAAGCTGAAGTCGTGGGTCTTGAGGTGGGCCCTGTCCACAAGGTACTCCTTGTGGCGGCGTATCCTGCGCTCGAGGTTTTTGAGGGCAAGGTCGAAGGATTTGCGCAAGTCTGGGTCTTTCTCTTCGCCTCTCATGATGACGCTGTTGACGTTGGCCGTAACTTCGACGATATAGTTATTGCGGGTCATCTTCACGACGATCTGGCTGTTCTCGATCTTGGAGAAAAATTTCTCCATCTTCGACAGCTTCTGTTCCATGTACTCCTTCAGGTCGCTTGGCACTTCGACGTTTCTCGCAACAAAACGAATCTCCATGTTCACGTCCTCCTTCCTACAACCGCACTGTCGGAACCTTTCCGACGTGTCTCTATTCTAGCACCTCTGTGAAGGATCTGGCAACCATCTTTTATCAAGAATACTCCATACAAAACAATATTTCAATATTTACGGAAAACGCTTTTAGGACTAGCTTTTTTCTTTTAATTCTGTTTAAATTGGGCAAGTTCAGCCATACTTCACAAAATTACATAGGAGTGATGATGATGTCTCTTTCCCTGTCTCAAAAAGCTATGAACCTTCAGCCCTCGGCGACTCTGGCCGTCACGGCGCGTGCCAAGGAGATGAAGCGCGAAGGCAAGCCGGTCATTTCCTTTGGCTCGGGCGAACCGGATTTTACGTCGCCCAAGGCGGTGCTCGACGCGGGGCATGACGCTATCGACAAGGGCTATACCCACTATACGGCCAGCAACGGCATTCCCGAGCTCCGCGACGCGGTCTGCGCCTACTACAAAAAACATTTCGGCCTTGACTACAGCGCCTCCGAAGTCCTGGTGGGCGCCGGAGCGAAGCCCATTCTCTACTGCGCCCTAGAAGCCATCCTCGACCCCGGCGACGAGGTGATCGTCCTGGCTCCCGCGTGGGTCAGCTATGTGGAGCAGATCCGCCTCTGCGGCGGCAAGGAAGTGCTCGTGGAGTGCGCCGACACGAACAACATCCCCGACATCGGCCGGATCGAAGCGGCCGTGACGCCCAAGACCAAATGCATCATGCTGAACAGCCCTAACAACCCCTCCGGCGCCGTCTACGACGAGGCGACCATGAAGGGAATCGCCAAGGTCGCCCTCGATCACGACCTGATCATCATCAACGACGAAATTTACGAGCGCCTGGTGTACGGCGGCGTGAAATTCGTACAGATCATCGGCGTCTGCCCCGAGGTGAAGGACAGGACGATCAACATCAACGGCGTGAGCAAGGCCTTCGCGATGACGGGCTGGAGAATTGGCTACGGAGTGGGGCCGGCCAAGTATATCAAAGCCATGGGAAGCATTCAGGGCCATCTGACCTCCAACGCCTGTTCTATCGCCCAGTATGCGGCTCTCGGCGGCCTGAAGGGCGCCGACGACGTGGACGTGGAAGTGATGCGCAAGGCCTTCAGCGCCCGACGGGACATCGTCTTTGAAATCCTTGACACAATCCCCGAAATTTCCTACGTGAAGCCCGATGGCGCTTTTTACGTGCTTGTGGACCTGAAAAAGCTTATGGGAAAGAAGCATGACGGCAAAGTCCTGAGCGACGACGCCGTGTTCTGCGCCGACCTGCTCGAGAAAAAGTACGTGGCGATCACCCCCGGCAGCGCCTTCTTCGCCAACGGAACCATGAGAATCGCCTACTCCAACTCCGAGGAGGAGATCCGCGAAGGTTTGAAGAGAGTGGCCGAGTACATCTCCGAGATCAAGTAAAAAATAAAACCGCAAGAAAAAGGGCATGTTTCGCCAGAAATTTGGTGAAACATGCCCTTTTTCTTGATTATTTGGCTGAGAAGCGGGATGTTCCACGTGGAACATAAAAATTTTCGGACGGCACACCTTTAAAAGGAGCCGCAGAACACTTTGACGGCAATGACGCAGAGCACCACGCCGCCCACGGTTTCCGAACGGCTGCCGATTTTTTCGCCGATATGACAGCCTGCCCGGGCTCCCAGCAGGGACATGCCGAAGGTGATCAAGCCCGACCAGAAGGCCATGGGATAGGCCCGTCCTCCCACGGACTGGATTGAAAAGCCGACGGCCAGCGCGTCCAGCGACGTGGCGACTGAAAGCAGCGCCAGGTTTTTCAGGTTGAGCTCCATCGTACAGTCGCAGCTTTCGCCGCCCTTGAAGGACTCCCAGATCATGTTGATCCCTACGTAGGCGATCATGGCCGAGCCGATCCAGCTGGCCCAGCTGTTCATATATCCCGTGACGCAGGAGGCCAAGAGTGCGCCTGCCAGCGGCATTCCAAACTGAAAGAAGCCGAAAGCCGAGGCGATCAGTGAGGACTGACTCCATTTCAGCCCCCCCCGGCAGATTCCCATGCAGATTGAAACTGAAAACGCGTCCATGGAAAGAGACAGGGCCGTGGCGAGAACGTCAAATCCGGGATTGTACAAATACAAAAGGATCTCCTCGATTCAGAGAGAATAGCGGCGTCCGCCGCAGTCTAGGTCGGATTTTTCCAATTATACAGTACAGCATGAAATATTCAACCGTAAAATTCCCGAGTTCATGGGCCTCGATGACAAAAAGCGCCTCGGAAGCGCGTGTCTAAGAAGTTGAAAGTCTCCCTCTCCAGTTTTTAAATACACAAAAAATACAGCCATCCTATCATTTCTTTCTTGACAAATGAGTTAGCCAATGCTAATGTTAGTTAAATATAACTAACGCGATGTGTTGTGTTAGCGAGCCAGTCCGGACATGGGGCTGACGAATATTTTGAAGGGTGCGTGTTTTTGTCATGGGTATGAAAAAGATGCTTGCGGTTGTGGGGGCGGCGCTGTGCGTCGCCGTGGGGGCGCCGGCCCTTGCAGCCAATCCTTTCAGCGACGTGCCTCGCAATCACTGGGCCTACGACGCCGTAGCGTCGCTGGCGGCCAGCGGCGTACTCTCGGGCTACCCAGACGGGACTTTCAAGGGCGGCCAGGCCATGACCCGCTACGAAATTGCCTCTACGATCGCGAGGGCCCTCGCCAACAAGGACTATGCCACACAGAAAGATATGGATACGCTGAAGGCGCTGGTCGTGGAATTTCAGCCTGAGCTGGAAAATCTGGGCGTCACCGTAGACGGGTTCGACGCGCGCCTGACATCCCTGGAAAAGGGCGTGGGCGGCTGGAAGATCTGGGGGCTGATGCAGTTCGACAACGTCACGAACACGACGGACAGCTCCAGAAACACGACCTATTTTGACGAGGCCCAGATCTGGCTCAGCAAGAGGGTCAGCGACAAAATCACCTTCACGACCAAGCTCGAGGAGAACGACGACGGCAACCTGGGTTTTGCTCTCTACTTCGCGGAAGTGCAGGATATTTTCGCCGGCTTCAATTTGACCGTGGGCAGCTGGGAGTACGACTGGGAAGACGAGGACGGCCTCTACGCCGATAACGATTCTATCATGGGCGACAACACCGTCATGGGATTCAAGCTGGACCGCCTCTGGGGCAACTGGACTTTCTCTCTGTTCCGCGGCGAGGATCACGACACCGACGGCATGAGCGCCCTGAACGAGGCCGCGACTGGCGAACTGGGATATGTCGGCGATTCGCGCTACGACGGCAAGGACAAGGTCTTCTTGACGGGTGCGCGCCTGAAGTACAATTTCAACGAGAAAACTTTCTTGAGCCTCAACGCTTTGTTCCAGGAGGGTGAATACGCGAGCTACTGGGCGGCAGCGGGCTTTAAGTTCGCGCAGGACTCGGCGCTGAAGGGCGTCTACTACTGGCAGAAGATCAACGACGACCGAAAGGACTTCCTGGACGAGATCCACTCTCACATTTACGGACGCGCTTTCGCCAGCGACGATCCCCGGGCCTTCCGCGTGATGCTGGACATCGGCCAGGACGACCTCAAGTTCACCAGCCTGTGGCTGGAATACGCCAAATATGACGAGGGATTCCACGTGTATCACAACGACGCCTACAACTTCTGCGGCGACATGATGGAGATCTTCGAGCCCACCGGTGACGGCGGTATCGCCTTTGCCGACGTGGAGCTGTGGTTCGTCTACGCGAAGCAGCAGTGGAAGGAGAAGTGGAACACCTTTGAGCGCTATCTCCACGTCAAGGGCGACAACATGGCCAATATGTCCGGCGTCGGTTATCTTGGAGGCGACTGGAAGATCACGAACTGGACCGTGGGCGTGGGTTATCAGTATTCCCCCAACCTCTATTTCGAGCTGGCCTACAACGACGTCAAGTCCGAATCTAACCTTGCGGAGTATCCCGACCGCCTGATCCGCCTGCGTACGGTGTTGGAGTTCTAAGGCGGAAAACCGCGCCGCTGTCACTGTGATTATGGAAAAAGAAGGAGGTTCCCATGTGCGTAGTCATCGTCGGAGGAAATGAACGCATGGAGCGTCAGTATAGGGACGCCTGCGAAGCTCGAGGCTGTAAAACGAAGATTTTTCTCAAGGATAAAGGAGAGATGAGGCGCAATATGGGATCGCCCGATTTGGTGATCCTGTTTACGAGCACCGTCTCCCATGGAATGGTCAACTGCGCCCTCAGCGAGGCAAAACGCTGCGACGCTGCCATCGCGCGCTCACACAGCAGCAGTTTGAACGCGCTCCACACCATCCTGCGGACCCACTGCGTTTCTTAGCGCGCGGCCCGGCGGAAGTTTTTTATAAGGCAGCTTGTAACTGCCTTCACCTGTGGGCCGTCCTCGTTGCGGCGGCCCGAGTTTGCGAAAAGGAGTTTTTGATGATGAAAAAATATGCTGTCGTCTATTGGAGCGGAACGGGAAACACTCAAACCATGGCCGGCCTGGTGGCCGAAGGGATCGGCTCGGCGGGAGGCGAGGCGGAGGTCCTGACAGCCGCCGATTTTTCGGCGGATCGGGTCAAGGATTACGACGGGTTCGCCTTCGGCTGCCCCGCCATGGGCGCCGAAGTCCTGGAGGAAAGCGAATTCGCGCCGATGTTTGACGCTGTTAAGCCCCTGCTCAAGGGCCGCCCCGTGGTGCTTTTCGGTTCCTATGGCTGGGGCGACGGGGAATGGATGCGCAGCTGGGAAGAGGATTGCCGCGAGGCGGGCTGCATTTTAGCTTCAGAAAGCGTGACCGCGAACGGGGCTCCCGAGGGAGAAGCGGAAGCAGCCTGCCGTTCTCTCGGTGTCGCTCTTGCAGGGGCGTAAGCTTCTATGCATTAAATGAAATGAGAGTGAGAAGGCCGGCGTCCTCCTTTGGACGCCGGCCTTCTCACGCTCATTGCCAATCGAAATCCGGGAGAATTCAGCTTTTTTCGTTCCGAAAAAGGATTTTTTCTTTTTTAAGCGCTGTTTTTTTATTGCCTGAAACCGAAAAAGCGGCTTAAAACTTCCCTTAACTTCTTATGAGGAAGTCCGCAAAGCCGCATGAAATCAGGCTTTTCGCATATCCTCTGAAATCGTGTTATTCCTCTTTATTTCGTGTTTGAAAGCAGTTGGGCACCATTTGGGCACCACAAGCACCACGAAAAAGGAGGGCAAAATGAATCAAACTCTAATTGACAGGGGCATACTGCGCCCGTCCGGTGAGGTCAGCAAGGACAAGATAAACCTGCTTGCCGGAGCGCACACGCCGCCTTTTGTTGAAATGCTTTGGACGGTCACGGGCGGCGACACGGACACCACCGACCGCCTCTATACCCTGCTTTCCGACCTTTACCAAGAGGGCCGGGAAACCGAAATGTTGGAAGTGCTGCGTACCTTGTACGGTGTGCTGGGCCTTGTGTTCCCCGATGATGTGGAACAGCTGGCCGGACACCCGGAGGCGCGAAGTTACTTCCTTTTTTCGTTCCTGCTGGACTATGACGACGTGATGGAGGACTACAAGGCCGGGCAGGACGGCGAATAAAACCATATTTCAATTATAGGGGGAAGTGCGCCCATTTGCAAGCAGGTGGGGAAAGTCCGTGTTTTCTCCCCCTGCACCCCCTCTTTCTACCAGCTGGTAAGAACCTACCTGCTGGAAAAAGGTGAATTTAATAGCTGTACCTATGGGACGACCGAGAAAAAGGCCGTCCTTTTTTTGTGCCTGAAAATGGCTGGATGGGAGCGCCCCACGTTCGAGGGAACTCGTTCCCTTTTCCAGCCGGTAAAAGGAGGTGAAGCCCATGCCCGGAGTAAACGCCGAGCAGATAGAACAGGCCAAACAGTGGGATTTACTTTCCTACCTGCAACAGTACGAGCCGGGAGAACTGAAAAAGACCGGGCCGCACGAGTTTTGCACCGTCACCCATGACAGCCTGAAAATCTCTAACGGGAAATGGAACTGGACGACGCGGGGATTTGGAGGCAAGACCGCGCTTGATTATCTTATCAAGGTGCGGGATATGCCCTTTGTGGAGGCCGTGCGGACACTGTGCGGCGATACTGCCCTCATTCATTCCCAGCCGGTAACGAGGCCCACGGAGCAGCCGAGGGCCTTTGTGCTGCCGGAAGTGGCCCGCTGTGCCACCGCCGCCGTGTCGTACTTACAGCGCCGGGGCATTGACGCCGACATTATAGGCCGCTGCATACAGACCGGTATCTTCTACGAAAGCCGGAATTACCACAACTGCGTGTTTGTGGGCAAGGACAAGGCCGGGAAAGCCCGGTTTGCCTGTATGCGCGGCGTGATGGGCGACTACAAGGCAGACGCGCCGGGGAGCGACAAGCGCTTTAACTTCTGCCTGCCCACAACCGACCCGGCCTGCGGCGTTCTGGCTACCTTTGAAAGTCCCATTGACGCCTTATCGCTGGCGACCATGCGGAAGCTGCAAGGCAAGCCGTGGGACAAGTGCAATTATCTGTCGCTGGGCGGCACGTCGCCGCTGGCGCTGGTGCAATATCTCTACGACCACCCGGAAATCAAGCAGGTGTATTTATGCCTCGATAACGACAAGGCAGGGCTGGATGGCATGGCCCGGATAGAGGCCGCCATACAAGAGGAATTTCCGGGCCGCCCCTTGACGGTGGAGCGAAAGCCGCCCCCTGTGGAGCATGGCAAGGACTACAACGAACTGCTGCGGGCAAAGCTGGCCGAAAATCGGCCTCCTGCCCGTGACCCCAAGGAAAGGAGCTATACAAGATGAAACGACCTCTAGCATATATCAGCGCCGCGTGGAGCGGCACGGAAACCGAAATCACGGAGGCAGCCCGCACCTACTGCCGGGCAGCGTATGAGGCAGGATTTTCTCCCATCTGCCCCCGGCTGTACCTGCCGCTTTACATCGACGACGCTATCCCCCGCGAACACAAGGACGGAATCGACATGGCCCGCGACATGCTGCGGCGCTCTCACGTTCTCGTCGTCTGCGGTGGCGTGGTGGACGAACAGGTAAAGAATGAAATTGCTGTGGCCCAGCGGCTTAACATCACCGCCACCACCTTAGACGGGATTCTGACCGTTAAGGGGCAGGGTGAAAAAGAAGATATACACCACGGCCCGGAGTTATGACCGTTTTTTCTTCCAGCCGGTAAGAAAGGAGGCTGACAACCTATGCAGGAGGATATAAACAACCGCACGGCGTCGCTGGTGATTCAGACGACCAAGCTCACCGCCCGGACATTTAAGCGTCTGCTGGAAAAGGCGCTGGCAGAAATGAAAACCCAGCAACGTGCCATGAACCAGCGCAAGGCCGCCCCCAAGACCTACAAGGGCAAGCAAAGTGTCAAGCAGCTTGTCGGGCAGGGCGCGGGCGTTTCCAATATTGAAATCACCGATAAAAATATCAAGAGTTTTGAGCGCACGGCCCGCAAGTACGGCGTGGATTTTGCCGTCAAGCGGGACAACAACGCCCAGCCCCCGAAATACCTTGTCTTTTTCAAGGCCAAGGACGCCGACGCACTGACCGCCGCCTTTACCGAGTATTCGCAAAAGCGCGTCAAGCAGCAAGGCAAGCCGTCCATTCTGGCCCAGCTCTCCAAGTTTAAGGAGCTGGTGAAAGGCACCATCAGCAAGGAGCGGCACCACGACAAGGGGGAACGGACGTTATGAGTGACAAAGTAAAAAAGTACATTTTGCCCAATCTCCCGTACCTGTTCATCTTCTGGTTGGCCGACAAGCTGGGGCAGGCGTTCCGGCTCTCCACCGGGGCCAACATCGGGGGAAAGCTCATGGACACGGTGAACGGCCTTGCCCTGCTGGGCCGTGACCCGCTGCCCAGCCTCCACCCCCGCGACCTGCTGGC
Source organism: Pyramidobacter piscolens (assembly GCA_004558205.1). Lineage (GTDB taxonomy): Bacteria > Synergistota > Synergistia > Synergistales > Dethiosulfovibrionaceae > Pyramidobacter > Pyramidobacter piscolens_A. The sequence goes on along the minus strand of SFDM01000003.1, from coordinate 124,426 downwards.
TGGTGTCGCCGGGGCCGCCATTATCTGGCTGGTGGTTTATTTCAAGAGGAAGAACGCGAAAAAGTGGCGCAAAAATATTGAGTACGGAAGCGCCCGCTGGGGAACAGCCGAGGACATAAAGCCCTATTTAGACCCCAAGCCGGAAAACAACATCATTCTGACCGCCACCGAAAGCCTCACCATGAACAGCCGCCCCAAGAATCCGGCGACGGCCCGGAATAAAAACTGCCTCATTATCGGCGGCAGCGGCAGCGGAAAAACCCGGTTTTGGCTGAAACCGAACCTATTACAGCTTCATTCCAGCTACGCCGTAACCGACCCCAAGGGAACCGTGCTGACCGAGTGCGGCAACGCCTTAAAGCGGGCAAAGTATCAAATCCGGGTATTCAACACGATAAACTTCCACAAGTCCATGCACTATAACCCCTTTGCCTATATCCATAGCGAAAAGGACATTTTGAAGCTGGTGAATGTCCTGATTGAGAACACCAAGGGCGACCAGAAAGGCGGGGACGATTTCTGGCAAAAAGCGGAAACGCTGCTGTACTGCGCCCTAATCGGCTATATCCATTATGAGGCCCCGGAGGACGAGCAGAACATGAACACCCTTGTTGAGCTAATCAACGCTATGGATGTGCGCGAGGACGACGAGGACTATAAAAACCCCGTCGATTTGATGTTTGACGCCCTTGCCGCCGTGGAGCCGCAACACTTCGCCGTGCGTCAATATCTCAAGTTTAAGTTGGCGGCAGGCAAAACCTCAAAGTCGATTTTAATTAGCTGCGGCGCACGTTTGGCCCCATTCGACATTGCGGAAGTCCGGGAGATTATGAGCTACGATGAATTGGAGCTTGACATGCTGGGCGACCGCAAAACGGCCCTATTTTTCATCGTATCGGACACTAATTCCACGTTTGACTTTTTGATAGCATTGGCCCTGTCACAAATGTTCAACCTGCTATGCGAAAAGGCCGACGACGTGTACGGCGGGCGGCTGCCGGTGCATGTGCGCTGCTTATGGGACGAGGCGGCAAACCAAAAACTGCCCCAGCTAGACCGTTTGAGTGCCGTCATTCGCTCCCGTGAAATTTCCATGTGCCTTTTCTTGCAGGCCCAAAGCCAGCTAAAGGCGCTCTATAAGGACAACGCCGAAACCATCATAGGGAATATGGATTCGGTCATTTTCTTAGGAGGCAGGGAAAAGACCACCTTAAAAGACCTTGTGGAAGTGCTGGGCAAGGAAAGCATTGATACCTACACCACCAGCGACACCAGAGGGACACAACGGAGCTATGGCACCAACTTTCAAAAGCTGGGCCGGGAGCTTATGACAATGGACGAGCTGGCGACGATGGACGGCGGCAAGTGCATTTTGCAGCTGCGGGGCGTCCGGCCTTTTCTTTCCAGCAAGTACGACCTGACAAAGCACCCCAACTACAAGTACACCGCCGACGCGGACAAGAAAAACGCCTTTGATTTGGAGGCGCTTCTAAGTCCAAAACTGAAAATCAAGCCGGAGGACGTGTTCGACGTGTACGAAATCGACGCCGACGAACCGCCCGTCCCCAGCCCCGCCGTTTAGCAAGACCCCGAAACGGCGGGGCTTTTTTTGCGCCAATTTTCCATTGGCTCCCTACAATTCCGGGGCCGCAAGGCTTCGTTTCTATATATTCCCGTTTCAAAATCAACCAATTTTGTGTAGCCGCAAACGCGGCAGAAAGTGAGGAAACTCTATGGCATTTTTCGGTGAAGCTATCAACACCCTGTCTATTCTCGTTATCGCGCTGGGCGCTGGCCTTGCAGTATGGGGCGTCATTAACCTTTTGGAAGGATATGGTAGTGACAATCCGGGCGCAAAATCGCAAGGCATGAAGCAGCTGATGGCCGGTGGTGGCGTCGTTCTGATTGGCTTAAACCTCGTCCCCCTGCTCTCCGGGCTGTTCGGTTAATCGCGGGTAGACGCCTATGCAAACTATCTTCGACCAGATAAACCAGTGGATAAAGGACTTCCTGATTGGCTGCATTACCGGAAACTTAGGCGGCCTGTTCGATGAAGTCAATACAAAGGTCGGAGAGATTGCGGGACAAGTGGGGCAAACGCCGTCGGGCTTCAACGGCGGCGTTTTCTCCATGATTCAAAATATCTCCGAAACCGTGATAATTCCAATAGCCGGAATGATTCTGACCTTTGTATGCTGCTATGAGCTGATTCAAATGATTATCGAAAAGAACAACCTGCATGGTGACGTGGACACGTTCATGTTTTTTAAGTGGATATTCAAGACTGCCGTTGCCGTGTATATCGTCACCAATACCTTTACTATCGTGATGGCCGTATTCGATGTGGCCCAAAACGTCATACAGTCCAGCGCGGGCGTTATCTCCGGCAATGCCAGCATTGATATTGCCGGAGTGCTGGGCGACTTGCAGCCGACCCTTGAAGCAATGGAAATCCCGGAGCTGTTCGGCCTGACGATGGAAACGCTTATTATTGGCCTATCCATGAAAGCCCTGTCCCTGTGCATTTTTATCATTGTGTATGGCCGTATGCTGGAAATCTATTTAATGACCTCGTTAGGCCCTATCCCAATGGCGACAATGGCAAACCGGGAATGGGGGCAGATGGGCAACAACTACCTGAAATCCCTGTTTGCGCTGGGCTTCCAAGGCTTTTTAATCATGGTGTGCGTGGGCATATACGCCGCGCTGGTGCAGACCATTTCTGTAAGCGGCGGCGATATTCACGCCGCCATATGGGGCTGTGCCGGTTACACGCTGCTGCTGTGCTTCGCCCTGTTCAAGACCGGAAGCCTTGCAAAATCTGTATTCAGCGCCCATTAAGGGGCCGTCCGTCATGGGCGGCCCTTTTCCTATGGGCAGCCCCATTCATGGGGCAGAAAGGAGGCTGACAATGCCTTATGTACCTGTTCCAAAAGACCTTAGCCGGGTGAAAAACAAGGTTGCCTTTAATCTCACGAAAAGGCAGCTGCTTTGCTTTGCGCTGGCCGGGGCCGTGGGGATTCCCTTTTACCTGTTTGGCCGGTCGCACATCGGCACCGACGTTGCCGCACTGTGCATGATTGCCCTCATGCTCCCGTTCTTCGCCGTGGGCATGTACGAAAAGGACGGGCAGCCACTCGAAAAAATCATCTTTCATTTTGTCCGCGCCCGTTTCCTCTGGCCGAGCGTCCGGCCCTACAAAACCAATAACCTGTACGCCGCCATAGAGCGGCAGGCACAACTTGACAAGGAGGTGCAAGCACTTGAACAAAGCAAAAAAACCGGGCAGCCCGGCAAGGGCGGCGGCAAAAAAGCCCGCCCCGCCGCAAAAGCCCCTCAAAATCGCCGGGCCTGACGCACGGCTGACGGGGACGGAAAAGCGCCGTATCAAGCGGGCAATCCAGAAAGCCCAGCGGGACGGCAAAATCCCCAAGGACGCCGTGCAGACCATTCCCTACCGTGAACTGTTCCCGGATGGGCTTATGCAGGTAAGCGACAAGCTCTATACCAAGACCCTGCGCTTTTCCGATATTAACTATGAGCTGGCCCAGCCGGAGGACAAGGAACAGACCTTTGACGGCCTTTGTGACTTCTACAATGCGCTGGATAGCTCTATGTGGGCGCAAATGTCCTTTGTGAACCTGCGGGCCAACCTGATAGTTTTTCAGAAGTCCGTCACCATCCCCGAACAAGGGGACGGCTTCGACGATGTGCGCCGGGAGCTGGCCGGGATTCTGAAAGCCCAGCTTGCCAAGGGCAACAACGGTATGCTAAAGCGCAAATACTTCACGTTTGGGATTGAAGCGGACAGCGGACAGGCGGCCCGGCTGCGTTTAGAGCGCATGGAGGCCGATTTGCGGAACCACCTGAAAAATATGGGCGTCCGCTCCGAACCGCTTACCGGCTATGACCGGCTGGACGTGCTGCACGGCATTTTCCACCCGGACGGCACCGAAAAGCTGCGGTTTGCATGGGACGCCGTGGCAAGCACGGGCCTTACCTCAAAGCACTTTATCGCCCCGTCCAGCTTCGACTTCCGGGGCGGCAAGGCGTTCAAAATCGGCAGCATGTGGGGCGCGGCGTCATTCCTGCAAATCGGAGCGTCCCAGCTGGGCGACCGTGTGCTGTCCGACTTCCTCAATCTGGATTGTTCGCTGCTTGTAAATATTCACATTAAATCGGTCAACCAAGCGGAGGCAATCAAGACCATTAAGCGCAAGCTGACCGACATTGAAAAAACCAAGATTGAAGAACAGAAAAAAGCCGTCCGCTCCGGCTACGATATGGACGTGCTGCCGCCCGACCTTATCACCTACGCGGGAGAGGCGCAAACCCTTTTAACCAGCCTGCAAAGTCGGGACGAACACCTTTTCATGGCGACCGTCCTCGTGCTGAACCTTGCCCCCACCCGTGGGCAGCTGGAAAACGATATGTTCCAAGTGGCGGGCGTGGCTCAAAAACACAACTGCGCCTTGAAGCGTCTGGACTGGCAGCAAGAGCAGGGCCTAATGAGCAGTCTGCCGCTGGGCCTCAATCAGATAGAGATACAACGGGGCCTTACCACTTCGTCCCTTGCTATCTTCGTGCCGTTCACGACGGAAGAATTATTTATGAGCGGTGAGGCGCTTTATTACGGTATCAACGCCCTGTCAAGCAACTTGATTATGGCCGATAGAAAACGCCTCAAAAATCCTAACGGGCTTTTCTTAGGCGTGCCGGGGAGCGGCAAGTCTTTCAGCGCCAAGCGAGAAATCGCCAATGCGTTCCTGACAACCAAGGACGATGTGATTATTTCAGACCCGGAGGCAGAATACGCGCCCCTTGTCAACCGGCTGGGCGGGCAGGTGGTACAGCTTTCCCCTGTTTCCAGCCAGTACGTCAACCCTATGGATATTAACCCCGATTACAGCGACGAGGAAAACCCGCTGACGCTGAAATCTGACTTTATCCTGTCCCTGTGTGAGTTAATCGTTGCCAGTAAGGACGGCTTGCAGCCGGTGGAAAAAACCATCATTGACCGCTGCACCCGGCTTGTGTACCGGGACTACCTGCAAGACCCCGACCCGGAAAAAATGCCGGTGCTGGGCGATTTGTACGCACTTCTGAACGAGCAGGAGGAACCGGAGGCGAAACGGCTTGCGACGGCACTTGAAATCTATGTCACCGGCTCCCTGAACGTCTTTAATCACCGGACGAATGTTGACCTTGAAAACCGGCTTGTCTGCTATGACATTAAGCAGCTGGGCAAGGGCCTGAAAAAGATTGCCATGCTCATTCTGCAAGACCAAGTTTGGAATCGTGTCACCGTCAACCGTGCCGCCCATAAAACGACGTGGTTTTACTGCGACGAGTTCCATTTGCTCCTGAAAGACGAGCAGACGGCGGCCTATTCGGTGGAAATCTGGAAGCGTTTTAGAAAGTGGGGCGGCATACCCAGCGCCTTGACGCAAAACGTCAAGGATTTGCTGGCGTCAAGGGAAATCGAAAATATCTTTGAAAACAGCGACTTCATTTACATGCTGTCCCAAGCGGCGGGCGACCGGCAAATACTGGCCCGGCAGCTGGGTATTTCCCCGACCCAGCTTTCCTATGTGACCCATAGTAACGCCGGTGAGGGCTTGCTATTTTACGGAAATACCATCATTCCGTTTGTAGACCACTTCCCCAAAGATACAGAGCTGTACCGCATTATGACGACCAAGCCGGAGGAACAGGAAAAACCGGCAGGACAGGAGGCGTAACCTATGGCAGATACAAAAACCGCCGCTTTGCAGGAGAACGAGCAGATAAAGGAGCTGCTGGCGCTTCTTTCCAAGGTGGAGGGCAACCGCGACAAGGAGTTTAACAAGCTCATTAAATATGTTGATACGATGGAAAAACAGTTCGACCGTGTTTCTGCGGAGCTTATGGACGTGCGCGGGCAGCTGGCCGACATGCAGAAAAGCCCCGTCCGGGACGCGCTGGCCGGTATGGTGAAAGCCGTGGAAAACAAGGTACAGACGGCGCGGGAACAGCTGGCCGGAATTAAAACGGCCATTGTGGAGGGCGCGGCCCGGACGCTGGAACAGGTTAAACACGCCGGGCTTTCCGGCCTAAACAAGATGGTTTCTTTTATGGGAATCAAGGACGGCCTGAACGCCATGCGGGGCGAATTGAACGGCTCCATTGCCGACGCCCGACGCACGATTGCCAAGGTGGAGGCCGTGGGGGAAGAATTGCGGAGCGTAGGCGGCCATGTGAAAAATGCGGCCCATGCCGCCACCGGCAAGGAGCGGCAGGATGTGGACGCTTCTAAAGAGGGGCGTTTTCAGGCGGGGCTTCTGGCCCCGCTTCGCTCTGTCCGGGACATGATGGCGAACATGGAGAAAACGGCTGGGGCCGCCGTTATGCAGCTGGAACGGCTGGAACAGGCAGCGGAGAAAAAGCCGTCTGTGCGGGAAAACCTGCAAGCCCTGAAAAATGCCGAAAAGCTGGATAAACCCGCGCCGCCCAAGCAGAAAGCCACGCCGGAGGCAGCCCTATGAGGGAACGGAAACCGGAAAAAAGCCGGTTTACCGACCGTGGCCGCGACGTTTCCGGCCCGGCTCCCCCGGAGCGGAAGAAAAAGACCGGGTATTATCAGCGGTTTGCCAAGGAGGACGCCAACGGGCTGGAGGCGGTTTCTTCCTCCAGCCGGTACGAAACCCAGCCCAACCGAAACGGTCAGACATTCGACCAGGTGAAACGGCCCCTGGACGTTTCGCCTGACGGATGGCGGCAGGAAGCGCCGGAGCACCCCAGCCTGACAGACGGCCCGGAGGAACCGGGGCGGCTGCGCTTCACCCCCAGCGACGAGCTGAACAAAGGGGCCGGGGATTTGCCCCATGACAACCGGCAAGGGAAAAAGCAGGCCCGGCGCTACGCCGACGAGCAGGGGCAGACGGCGGGCGGCAAGTCCTCCCGGCTCCACTTTGCCAAGGGGGACCAGCCCCCGGAACAGGCAGGGCCGGAACCATTCGGCACGGCGAACGGCGGCAAGACCGGCACCACCAACGACACCAAAGGCGGCAACGCCTACCAGCGGCAGCAGCGCAAGACAGACCGGGCCGGGGCCAAGGCTGACCGGGCAGACGCCAAGCTGGAAAAAGCCCGCGACAAGCTCCCCACGCGGCGGCGCGTCCGGCTGAAACAGGAGGCCGACCCTGCCACCGGCAAGCTGCGCCACCGCCTGCGTTTTGAACAGGAGGTGAAACCCGACCCCACCCATAGCGGCCCGCTTTCCAGCCTTGCGGCTGGGGCTGCGAGTGCTGCGGCCTACTTCGGCAGCGAGGACGGGCGGGACAACATCGGCGTGGACGCCACCCAAACCACCGGGCAGACCGTGGAACAGCTGGCCCGGCAGACCTCCCGCTTTGTAGACCGCCACCGGGCCGCCCCTTATGCCAAGGTGCGGAAACTGGAAAAGCAGGCGGCCAAGGCAAATGTGAATTACCTGTACCGGCAATCCCTCCAAGACCACCCGGAGCTGAAACGCTCCCCGCTTTCCCGTTTGCAGCAAAAGCACCGTATCAAGCGGCAGTATGCCAAGGCAGCGCGGGAGGCCCAGCGGACAGCGCGGCAGGCGGGAACCGCCGCTAAGGAAACGGCGGGGCTTGTGGGCAGCGCGTTCCGGGCTGTGGCCTCTTTTGCCGGAGCGCACAAGGGGGCTGTGGCAATCGGCGTTTTAGTGGTGCTGATGGTGTTTTTCTTCGGCTCCTGCACGTCCTCCTGTTCCTCTATGCTGGTGGGTGGCTTCAGCTCCATTTTAGGCACGTCTTACGGCTCTGAAGATACCGACATACGCGGGGCCAACGAGGACTACACCCAGCTGGAAAACCAGCTGCAACACCGGATTGACAACATCGAAAGCGAGTTCCCCGGCTATAACGAATACAGGTATGAGCTGGACGAAATCGTACACGGCCCCTATGAGCTGACTTCCTACCTCACCGCCAAATATCAGGAGTACACCCGCGAAAGCGTACAAGCCGAGCTACAAGCCCTTTTCAATGAGCAATACACCCTTACCACCGTGGAAACCGTAGAAGTGCGCTACCGGACGGAAACCCACACCGACACGGACGGCAACGAATACGAGGTAGAAGTCCCGTACAATTACTACATTCTGACCGTCACCCTGAAAAACAAAACCCTGCAAGCCGTCACCGCTCCACGGCTGAACGACCAGCAAAAAGAAATCTACATGGCGACCCTTATGACCCACGGGAACAAGCCCTATCTGTGGGATGATGTTTACGCGGGCGGCGGCACGGCAGACCCCGGCGAACACTACGAGATACCGGGCGAGGCCCTTTCCGACCCGGATTTTGCGGCCCTGATTGCGGAGGCTGAAAAGTATTTAGGCTATCCCTATGTATGGGGCGGCAGCTCTCCCAGCACTTCCTTTGACTGTTCCGGCTTCGTCTGCTGGGTATACACCCATTCCGGCGTCTACAACCTGCCCCGGACGACGGCCACCGGGATTTACAACCAATGCGCCATTATTTCGCCCAGCGAGGCGAGGCCGGGGGACTGTATTTTCTTCACCGGCACTTATGCCAGCGCCGGGCCGGTGTCGCACATCGGCATTTATGTGGGCAATGGAATGATGATTCATTGCGGCGACCCCATCAAGTATGCAAATATCAATACGAACTACTGGCAGCAACATTTCTATGCGTTTGGGCGGCTGCCCTACTGACCGAAAGGAGGCATTTATTTGAGCGCGAAAATTGACAAGGTAATGGCCGAGATTGAGAAAACCAAGGCCAAAATCAGCGAGTACAATTCCCGTGTGCGGGAGCTGGAAAAGCAGAAAACCGAGCTTGAAAACACCGAGATTGTGGAGCTGGTGCGCGGCGTGGAGGCGTCGCCCGCCGAGCTTGCCGCATTTATCAAGGCGTTCCGTGAGAAAAGCGGGACGCCTGTTTTATTGAAAGAAAAGGAGGGCTTAGACCATGAAGAAACTGAAAACGATTAAGCAGGCCGTGGCGCTGCTGCTGTGCGCTGCGCTTCTGTGTGTCCCCCTGCTGGGGATGGCCCCGGCTGTGTTGGCCGAGGGCGAACCGCCCGCCCCGACCTGCTTCTGTGACGTAAAATGCACGGCCACCACTCCAAACGTGGATTGTCCCGTCTGCGCCGCTCATGTCGAGGATTGCACTGGCAAGGAACCGGAACCCGCGCCCACCTGCTCCTGTACGGCCAAGTGTACCGAGGCGGCCAAAAACGAGGCTTGCCCGGTCTGCAAAGCCGATATTGCCAAGTGTACCGGCAAAGCGCCGGAGCCTGCGCCCGTCTGCTCCTGTACCGTGAAATGTGCGGCGGGGACGGTCAAGCTGGATTGTCCCGTTTGCAAGCTAACCCTTGCGGATTGCAAGGGCAAGGCAGCGGAGCCGACCCCGGCCCCCGCGCCCTCCTACGGCATTTCTATTCTTGCCCCCTCTGGCTGGCATACGAGGACGGCCAGCGTGGAAATTCGTGTCACTGACGAGAACGGCACCGGCTGGAAAACGGTGGAGGCCAAAATTGAGCGCGGCGGCAGCTGGATAGACCTGACCGACGACCTCACCGACCGCAACCGGGCCACATTGGAGATTTCCGAAAACTGTACCATTTACATCACCGTCACCGACAAGAGCGGCAAGGCCCACACCAAGAGCCGGTATATTGAGTGCTTCGACCGGACGGCCCCGACCATCAAGGCGGGAATCGACGGGAAGCTGCTGCGCGTGGAGGCCAGCGACGACCTTTCCGGCGTGGACGCCATTTACATTGACGGCGACCGTTACGACGACCTGACAAACGGGACGCTGGACGTGCGCCTGCGGGATTTAGACGACGATTACAAGCAGATTTCCGTACAAGCGGTAGACTATGCGGGCAATAAATCCAAAACCGTACAGCTGAACAACCCCAATTATACCGACCCGGACAGCAAAAAAGACGATACAACAAAGCCCACCACGCCACCGGCTACCACGCCAACCACCACTACACCAACCGTAACGCCGCCGGTTACAACGACACCCCCTGCCACCACACCGCCCAGCGGCACGGCCAATTCCACCGGCAAGCCCAGCGGCGGCACTTCTACCGGAACGACCGGAACCACCGGCAAAACGGACAGCGCCGGTACTTCTTCCCAGCCGGTAGAAAATAAGCCCCTGACCCCGGACGGGCAGGCGACCGTCGTTGACAATGTGACGGACGAGGACGGCAAGGAGTTTTACACCATCGTCACCCCCGCCGAAAACACATTTTACCTTGTAATCGACAAGCAGAGGGACAACAAAAATGTATATTTCTTGAACGCCGTCACGGAAAGCGACCTGCTGGCGCTGGCTGAAAAGGAGGACGAGGCGGGCAGCACCCCGGCGACCACGGAACCCCTGCCGCAAAAATGCGATTGCACCAAGCAATGCGAGGCGGGCGCGGTCAATGTGAAATGCCCGGCCTGCAAGCTGGATTTGACCGATTGCATAGGCGCAAAACCGGAGGCCCCCGCCGCCGATGGGGAGCCGGAGCAACCGGCCACGGCCAAAAATAACACCGGCATGATTGTGATTGTCCTGCTGTTGGTGCTGGGCGCTGGCGGCGCGGGCTATTACTTTAAGGTGGTAAAGCCCAAGAAAGACTTAGACGACGCGGACGACTTCGAGGATATAGAGTTTGAGGACGCCCCCGCCGATGGGGAGGCCGACGAGCTGCCCGAATCGGAGGACTACGCCGAGCAGGACGAGGCCCCCGGCGACGAGGAAGAAACGGAGGGCGAGGAATGACCTATTTTACAGATTCGCCCTTTGAAAGAATGATGGTGCAGCGGCCCCGGAGCAGTCCGGGGCCGTCGCCCGTTTCTAGGCCGCCCGGCAAATGCCGGGGCTGCGGCTATCACACCGGCAAGCCCTGTGTGGGCGTCTGCCTTAGAAAAATCATGGAGGAAAAGGAGGCAAAACGGAATGAGCCTTAAACTTATCATTGCGGAAAAGCCCAGCGTGGCGCAAAGTATCGCCCATGTGCTGGGAGCGACGACCCGGAAAGACGGGTACACCGAGGGCGGCGGTTTTCTGGTGTCATGGTGTGTGGGCCACCTTATCGGGCTGGCCTCTGCGGACGCCTACGACGCCAAGTATTCCAAGTGGGCCTATGAGGATTTGCCCATTTTGCCGGAACGCTGGCAGTATGCCGCCGACCGGGACAAGGAAAAACAGCTTGCCGTCCTGCGGGCGCTGATGGGCCGGGCCGATGTGGACGCCGTGGTGTGTGCCACCGACGCCGGGCGGGAGGGCCAGCTCATTTTCCAGCTGGTGTATGACTTCTGCGGCTGCCATAAGCCCACCCTGCGCCTGTGGATTTCCAGCATGGAAGAAAGCGCAATCCGGGACGGCTTCGCCAACCTGAAAGACGGGGCCAGTTATGAAAGCCTGTATCATTCGGCCCTATGCCGCGCACAAGCGGATTGGCTCATTGGCATTAACGCTACCCGGCTTTTTTCCGTCCTGTACGGCGCGACCCTGAACGTGGGCCGTGTCCAGTCCCCGACGCTGGCCCTGCTGGTGCGGCGGGAAAGTGAGATTGCCGCGTTCAAGAGACAGAAGTTTTACACCGTGCAGCTTATGGCCGGAACGCTCACCGCCGAAAGCGACCGGCTGGCCGACAAAAAGGCCGCCGAGGATATGCGGGCGGCCTGCGGCGGCAAGACGGCCACCGTCTAAAGTGTCGAGCGTAAGGAACGGGCCGAGCTGCCGCCCAAGCTCTACGACCTGACGAGCTTACAGCGGGACGCCAACCGGCTTTATGGCTTCACGGCCCAGCAGACCCTTGACTACACCCAAGCCCTGTATGAAAAAAAGCTGGTGACATATCCCCGCACGGATTCCCGGTATCTCACCGAGGACATGGCGGCGGGCCTGCCCGCGCTGGTGGAAGCCGTGGCCGGGGCGCTGCCCTTTGCCACCGGCCTTGTTCCCACCGTGGACGCCGGGCGTGTGGTGGACGGCTCCAAGGTATCAGACCATCACGCCGTTATCCCCACCGCCTCCATGCCGGGGGCCGACCTTGCGGCGCTGCCTGCTGGTGAAAAATCCGTCCTGCTCCTGATTGCCGCCCGGCTTCTCTGTGCTGTGGGTGAAAGGCATATCACCGCCGAAACGACGGCGGCCCTCTCCTGCGGCGGCCTCACGTTCACAGCTAAGGGCCGGACAGTGACAGCCTACGGCTGGAAATCGGCTGACGCTGCTTTCCGGGCTACCCTGAAAGAAAAGCCCGACGACAAGGAGGCCCCGCCGCTGCCGGAGCTGGCCAAGGGGCAGGAGCTTCCCCGTGTCAATGCCGCCGTCCGGGAGGGAACCACCGCCCCGCCCAAGCACTACACCGAGGACACGCTATTGCAAAGTATGGAAACGGCGGGCGCGGAGGATATGCCCGACGACGCCGAGCGCAAGGGGCTAGGCACCCCGGCCACCCGCGCCGGTATCATTGAAAAACTGGTGCATACCGGCTTTGTAGAGCGCAAACAGAAGAACATGCTGCCTACCCCCAAGGGCGCGGCGCTTATCGGCATACTGCCGGAGCTTATCACTTCCCCGGCCCTTACCGCCGAGTGGGAAAATAAGCTCAAACAGGTGGAGCGCGGGGAACTGGTCGCCGCTGACTTTATGGCCGGGATTGCCGCCCTTTCTTCCCAGCTGGTGGAAAACTACGGTACTTTGCCGGAGGGCACGGACGTTTCCCTGTTCCGGCCTGTCCGGGAGGCTGTGGGAACCTGCCCCCGCTGCGGCGGGCGTGTGGTGGAGGGCAAAAAAGGCTTTACCTGTGAAAATCGGGCCTGCGGTTTTGCCCTCTGGAAAGACAACCGTTTCTTTGCGGCCAAGAAAAAGGAGCTGACGGCAAAAATCGCCGCCGCCCTGCTGAAAGAGGGCCGGGCCACGCTGACCGGCTGCCACTCCGAAAAGACCGGCAAAACCTACGACGCCGTGGTGCTACTGGACGATACGGGCGGGCAGTTTGTGAGCTTCAAGCTGGAATTTCCAGCGAGAAAGTGAGGGCCGCCTATGGAGCTTTCCAAGCTGGAACAGGAAACTATCGTCCTGTTTAACGAGGCCGAGGCCACCGCAAGCGTTTATACCCACAACAAAAAACTGCGAGAGAAATTGGAGCGTATGGCCCTGAAATTCCCCGGTAAAGTGGCACTAGAGCGTCCCGAACAGGCCGGGGCTGTTTCCTACCTTGTGCCGAAAAGCTGCGTTTCCATCCGGGAGCCGTACAGCGACGAGCGCCGGGCCGCTGACCGGGAACGTGCTTTGAACGCGGGCGCAAGGCCGCCCACAAGGGGCATATCCCCCACAACGGAGTAACGGGCCGACCCCGCATAGGAACAATACCGGCCCTGTCTGACGGCTTTTTATTTCGGGCCATATGGCCCAGCATTGCGGACAGATAGGCCACGAAAAAGCCTGACAGAATGGGGCTTTGTAGACGCACAACCGAGGGAGCCGGTATCTTTTATCCTGCACCCCCGAAAACAGGCTTCTAACAGTCCGCAACACCGCCCCGGCATGGGACTTGCCCACCCATGCCGGGGCTATTTTTATGGGCAAAAATCGGAAAGGAGCATTTTTCTATGGCAGAGTATCAAAAGCCGGGCGACCGGCTAAAGGAAATCACCGACCAGCTGGAAAAGGGGCTACAAGACCTGTTTTCCAGCGGCCAGTACACCGACTACTTAAAAACCATGTCCAAGTTTTACGACTATTCGGCCAGCAACAGCCTGTTAATCTTCATGCAGCGGCCCGACGCCTCCCATGTGGCAGGCTATGGGGCGTGGCAGAAAAATTTTAACCGGCACGTCAAGCGGGGCGAACACGGCATTAAGATTCTGGCCCCGACGCCCTTTAAGCAAATGGTGGAAATGGAGAAAATCGACCCCGTGACCCAGCGGGCCATGACCGGCGCGGATGGCAAGCCGGTCACGGAGGTTATGGAGGTAACGCGGGCCGCCTTTAAGCCCGTGACCGTCTTTGACGTAAGCCAGACCGAGGGTGAACCGCTGCCCCAACTGGGCGTGAATGAACTGACCGGCGACGTGGAGAATTACCCTGAGTTTTTCGAGGCGCTAAAGCAAACCGCGCCGTTTCCGATTGGCTTTGAGGCAATCACCAGCGGCGCAAAGGGCTATTGCAACTATCAGGAACAGCGAATTGCTATCAAGGAGGGCATGGCCGAGATTCAGAACGTCAAGACGGCTATCCATGAAATCACCCATGCCACCCTGCACAACTACTACGCCGAGAAAGAAAAAAACGTCCTCCCGGAAAACCGGAAAGACCAGCGCACCCGCGAGGTGGAGGCCGAAAGCGTAGCCTATACCGTGTGCCAGCACTACGGCATAGATACGGCTGATTATTCTTTTGGCTATATCGCCGGATGGAGCAGCGGCCGGGAAACCAAGGAGCTGAAAGCCTCCCTTGCCACCATCCGGGAAACGGCGGCGGGCCTGATTACCTCCATTGACGAAAAGTACCGGGAGCTTATCAAGGAGCAGGAGCAGCAAAAAGCCGCGCCTGCTGTGGAGGCCCCGGAGCAGGCCGAGCCGCCAGTCCCAACACTTACAGCGTTGGAACAACAGGCCGTAGAAATAGCAAAGCGTTATGAAAAGCTGCCTATGCAAGACAAGATAAATATTATCGCGCAAACATTTGGCAATAAGACCGGCAAAATTGAGACTTCCCCATGTACTGGCAAATGGCGTGGTACAAGCGATATATCTATCAAGTTTGACAATGGCACGTCCCTTTACCTGAACAATCGCCTTACCCCAAAGGCTAAAACCGCAAGGGTGCAAAACGAATGTGTAAATAGTGCTTTGGTACAATATAACCCGGAAATTGTAAGAGCTGCAAAAGAAACGGCTGTTGCCGCCCTTATGAAGCGAGAAGCCAAAGACAATGAGATAGCTTTACAAAAGGGGCTAAAGCCCTATACCTTGCTTAATGTTGAGTTTAACGATGGTTCGGATGATAAAAGCGGTGGGAATATGGGCTGGTATTTCGTGACGCTGGCAGTTGACGGAAAAATCCGCGCCCATATTGAAACCGGGTTGAATTATGAAATTGCGGGCGGTAAAGTCAGCGAAAATATCACAAGGGATAACTATTTTGCAGCAGGAGCGTTAAAGGATACCGATGTTGATTATGTTTTCAACAACGTGGGCTTTTCCTCTGCCGCAAGACTATACACACTCGATATGAGTAATACCGTTCGGGAACGTGCAGAAAAGACGCTTACAGAACGGTTTACACATGATTTGCCCAGCAAGCAGGCCGAGCCGACCACCACGGAGCAGGCCGGGCCGGACAGCTTCACCATTTACCAGCTGAAAAGCGGCGACGCCCTCCATTACCACCGCTTTGAACCGCTGGAACGATTGCAGGCGGCGGGCCTTCCGTGGAGAATCAGAACTACGACCAGATTTACACCGCACCGCTGGCCGGGAGCGACACGCTGGACGGGATTTATGACCGCTTCAACAACGACCGCCCGGAGGACTTCGAGGGCCATTCCCTTTCCGTGTCCGACATTGTGGTGCTGCACCAAGGCGGCAGCGACCGGGCCTATTATGTGGACAGCTTCGGCTTTTCCGAGGTGCCACAATTCTTAGAGCAACAGCGGGCCACCGAAAAGGAAAACCCGCTGGCCGCCGCTGAAATGAGCAGCGAACAGAATACCAACATGATAGACGGGCAAATAAACAACCTGCCGCCGGAGCTTGACCCGGCAATCCAGCCCGTTGTTACGGTTATTTGGAGCGAGAGCGACCAGCTGCGGGAGGGCAAACAAATTCCGCTTGCCAAGGCTGACCTACTTTTTCAAAAGCTGGACGCGGAGCATGGCGACGGTTACGACAAGACCGCGTTTTCCATTGCGTTCACCATGCACGGGGAGCTTGACACCTACGAGGGACGGCAGGACTTCGGTGACGGTGACGGCGGCCTTGTGCAGCATATCAAGGCGTATCACGAATACTACGCCAAGGATGAACAGTGGAAAAATTATGTCCTGCACACGGACGGCCCGGAGGCGTGGGAGAAAGACCAAGCCGGGCGTGAAATGCTGCTGAATGAGTTTATCCCCTATTTGCAGCTGCATTGCAATCTGTCCGAGCTGGAACGAGCCGGGGCCGAACAGCTGGAAATGCTGCGGGCCTTGCCGGAACCGGACGCCCTAGACCAAAGCAAAATTGCTTACTATGAGGCCGTGCAGACCTACGTTGACGATTGCCGCCATGAGCTGAACACCGCCACCGGCGAATATCATCTGCCCGAAATGCCCAAGGAGCAGGACACCTACACCCCGGAGCTGCTGGCCTATCGGGAGCAGGTACGGGAGGAAGTGAGGCAGGAGGCCGTTGCCGCTGGTATGACCGTGGAGGAATACGCTGCCAACGGATACGAGCCGCTTTCTTCTTCCCAGCCGGTACAGGAGCAGACCGATACCCCGGCTACGGACACCCCGGAGGCTGACGCAACGACCGGGGAGCAGCTTTCTTTTTCCGATGTGGCAATAGAACCCAAGGAATCGGAACCGGTCAAGGAGCCGACCCCGGCAACTCCGTACTATTCCATAAACGAAACAACGGCCCGCCGCGCCAAGGAAGCAATCAGCTTTTCCGATTACCGCCAAGGCAGCGCAACGTCCGAATACCGGCAAATGGTAGACGAGGCCGTACAGCTTGCGGAGCGGCAAAAGAAACATGTTGACCCTATGTACCATGAAAAAATCGACCGGCTGCTTGATACCTATTGCCGGAAGCTGGCGGCAAATATGAACCATCATAACGAGATTATGGGCCGCGTCCCCTCTGTAATGATTGCCGGGCCGTCTAATTTCCCCGTGCGGAAAAAGGAAAAGCAAAATGCCGCAATGGACAGCAATATGCAGGAATGGCGGGAAATACAGGGCTTGCTTGATAAAATCCGTGGCACCGGCACGGGAGGTATCAGCGCGGACGACCCGAACGCCGTTATCAAGCTGCAAGAAAAACTTGCCAAGCTGGAACAGTCACAGGAAACCATGAAAGCCGTCAATGCCTATCACCGCAAGCATAAGACGCTGGACGGCTGCCCCAATTTGTCACCGCAAGGGATTGAAAAGTTAAAGGCAGATATGGCGAAAGGCTGGCATATGGAGGATAAGCCCTTTGCTTCGTGGGCGCTCTCCAACAATAACGCGGAAATCCACCGTGTCAAAGACCGCATAGCCGAGTTGACGCGCAAGGCCGATACCGCTTATGTTGGCTGGGAGTTTGACGGCGGCAAGGTGGAGATTAACAAGGAGGAAAACCGCCTGCAAATTTTCTTTGAGGGAAAGCCCGACGCGGACACCCGCGCCGAACTGAAAAGCAGCGGCTTCCGATGGGCACCCAGCGCGGAGGCATGGCAGCGGCAGCTTACCGCCAATGCGTTCTATGCCTGCGATTCCCTGCCATGTATTAAGCCCCTGACCGGGGAGCGTCCCACGGAATTACAGCGCAAGGCGCGGACGGCTGAAAAGCCCTCTATCCGGGCGCAACTGGAAGCGGCAAAGACCGCCCCGGCCATACCCCACGAAAAAAAGGCCCCTGCCAAGGATG
This sequence comes from Pyramidobacter piscolens, assembly GCA_004558205.1. Classification (GTDB taxonomy): domain Bacteria; phylum Synergistota; class Synergistia; order Synergistales; family Dethiosulfovibrionaceae; genus Pyramidobacter; species Pyramidobacter piscolens_A. The sequence goes on along the minus strand of SFDM01000003.1, from coordinate 106,782 downwards.
GGCCGGAAAGGAGCTGACACATGAACAAATTTGAAAACGTGGATGTGGTGGAATCCCTGCGGGCCATTATGAAGCAGAACACCGCCCACTATCAGAGTGATTTTGAAATTGACGAAAAAATCATACGGGCAGCTGTTGAAAGTACGGACAAAAATCTACTATGGTTTTCTCGTCCGTTCGGAACATTCTGCGGCGCAGAACGTGACGTATTTTTGAAAGATACCTACCAGCATAATACTTGGTGCTTTTACGGGGAGCAGACCCGCGATAAAGTGCTGGCCTACGCTGTGGAATTATCCGGCGTGGAGCAGGGCAAGGTGATGGGCAGCCTTTACGAACTGGACTATCCGACACACTGGCGTCATGTCCGGGACGCTTCCATGACACCGGAAGCCGCCCATATTTCGATAAAGAATGAGGGTAGATTTAACAACCCCTATTCTGCAATACGGGTGCTTGATTACGGAGAGATTCAGTCAGTTACTCCCTGTTTCGCAACTGAACAGCATTTTCAAATCCTACTGAACAATGAACGCCTGCTGCGCTGTAATTTAGTCCCCGGAGATTTAGGCCAGCATATACAAAAGCTGCACACAGCGTTTATTTATGACGAGGCCGCCCGGCTGACGGCTGAAATTGCCAGACGGCCCACACCGGACAGTCTGGACAAGGCATTTTTTACCGCTGAAATCTCGACGCATTTTACCCAGCTTGCAAGCAGTAAAGACACCGAACAGCTGCTTGCTGCCCTGCCTTACCGCAACAAGGGCAAGCAGCTTTCCAACCGACCCAACCGGAGCGGCGTTTATCTTTTCGTCCATAAAGACGAAAGGCGCGACCAGCCGGTGCGGACGCCGAAGCGCTCCGTTACCGGCCAGTTAAAAGAAAGGGCGGCAGCCCAACGCCCCACCCACTTGAAAAAAACAGATAAGGAGATTGCGCTATGATGAATTATACTGTTGAAGAAATGAACCTGATTGCCATTTACAAGGCCGACACACGGGCCGGGCAGGTGGAAAAACTGCGGGCCGTCCGGCCTCTCTATTCCGGCGACCCGGAGCTGCTGGCCCTGCTGGACAGCGCCACCCGCAAGGTGGAGGCTATGACCGACGCCGATTTTCTGGCGACCGCCTTTGAGCTGGCCGCCCCGGTGGGCTATTCCGAGGAAGAAACGGAGGGCTTCGCCTATGGCAAATAGGACACGGCAAACGCCTATGTATTTCATGGTAACGCCAAAAGAAAGGCAGCTGATAGCTGAAAAAATGGCCCTGCTGGGGACGCGGAACACCGGGGCGTATCTGCGCAAGATGGCGATTGACGGCTATGTTGTCCAGTTGGATTTAGGCAGCGTCCGGGAGCTTGTGGCGCTGCTCCGTAACGCCACCAACAACTTGAACCAGATTGCCCGCCGGACTAACGAAACCCGGAGCGTCTACGCCGCCGATGTGGAGGACATGCAGGAGCGGTACGCCGAGCTGTGGGAGGCGGCCAACAAGATTCTTTTGGAGCTGGCGCAAATCAGCTAAACCCATATCGGGGCGGCGGGCGTTCTGCCCTACCGCCCCGGTATTTTTTGGTGAAAGGAGGGCTTGCGTATGGCCGCCACTCGCTTTATTTCCATGCACACCGGCAAGGACAAAACCCCCGCCGCCTCTCTGTCGGAACGCATAGATTATATCCTGAACCCGGCCAAGACAGACGGCGGAAAATGGGTAAGCTGCCACGGCTGCGACCCGGCCACCGCCGCCGCTGAAATGCTCCTTGCCCGGCACCTGTTCCTAAACAATGGCGGCCACCAGCCGCCCCGTGAAAAAGAAGTGCTGGCCTATCATATCCGGCAGGCGTTCAAGCCGGGGGAAATTTCCCCGGAGGACGCCAACCGGATAGGTTGCGAACTGGCCCAGCGCATGACAAAAGGTCGGTATCAGTTTGTCGTTGCGACCCATGTTGACAAAGGCCATATTCACAATCACATCATTTTTGCCGCCATATCGGAGAACAGCGCCCGGCGTTTCCGGGACTTCTTAGGCTCCGCAAAGGCTGTGCGTAAAATCAGCGACCGGCTTTGTCTGGAAAACGGGCTATCTGTCATTGAGAACCCCAAGGGCGGCAAGCACAATTACGGGAAGTGGCTGGGCGACCTGCGGCCCCTGTCCGCACAGGAAAAGGTACGGGCGGCAATCGACGCGGCGCTTGCAGGAAAGCCCGCCAACTTTGCCGCGTTCCTCTCCGCTATGGAAGCTGCGGGCTTCAAAACCGAGCGCCGGGGCAAATCCCTTTCATTCCTTGCGCCGGGGCAGCAAAAGGCCACCCGCTGCCGGGAAAAATCGCTGGGGGCCGACTACACCCCGGAGGCCATACAGGAGCGTATCGAGGGCAAGCGCGTTGTTTCTCCCAGCCGGTCAAAAGCTCCCGCAAAACAGGCCCGCAAGGTCAACCTGCTGATTGATATTCAGGCAAAATTGCAGGCTGGCAAGGGGGCCGGTTATGAACGCTGGGCCAAGGTTTTCAACCTAAAGCAAATGGCCCAAACCATGAATTTTTTACAGGAAAAGGGCCTGTTGGAATACGAACAGCTGGCCGAAAAAGCGGCGGCGGCAACCGCACGTTTTCAATCGCTGTCCGGCTCCATCAAGCAGGCCGAGGGGCGCATGAACGAGATTGCCGCGCTGCAAAAGCAAATCGGCAACTACTCCAAAACGCGGGACGTGTACGCCGCCTACCGCAAGGCTGGGTACAGCAAGAAATACTATGCCGAGCATGAAACGGAAATCCTGTTGCACAAGGCGGCCAAGGCAGCCTTTGACGCCCTGCACCTGCAAAAGCTCCCTACCATGAAAACGCTGCAAGTCGAGTATGCCGAGCTGTTGGCCGAGAAGAAAAAAGCCTATGCCGAGTACACCACCGCCAAGAAAGAAATGCAGGAAGTTTTGACGGCCAAGGCCAACGTCGATAGACTGTTAGGCGCTCCCACCGAGCAGCCGGAAAAAGAGAAAGAGCAGGCCCAGCGATAGCGCCGGGCCTGCCGTGTTCTTAGCCTCCGTAGGAGGCGTGGCCGCCCCACCTGTGGGGCGTTCGACAAGCAGCAAAGCGCACTTGTCCGGGGGATTGGGGGCTGGCCCTCAACAAGCAGATTTTTCACTTTTGCGCCGGAGGCGCAAAGGGGGAAAATCGCAAGTGCATATGCACTTGCCCTGCTTGCCGCTATTGTTTTAGCGGAAAAGCCCTGTCCCCTAAGCTGGTAAAAAATCTTTGTAAAATCATATTGACTTTTTTCTATCTGTGGCATATACTAACACATAGAAACTTTTCGATGTGAGGTTGTACGATGGAAAAAAAATATACTGAAAATACAAAAATTCTAAAAGCTCTTGCTGACCCCAAACGGTTGCGTATCGTTGATATGCTTTCCTGCGGAGAGCTTTGCGCTTGCAAGATTTTAGAACAATTTCATATTACCCAGCCGACCCTTTCCCATGATATGAAAGTATTGATTGCGGCGGGAATTGTAAATGCACGGCCAGAGGGCAAATGGATAAACTATTCACTAAATGTAGAAAATCTGCAAGCCTTTTATAAGCAGTTGGGTGAAATGTTTTGTGCTACACCAGATTGTATTTGCCACCCGAAAGGTGGTGACACATAAATGTGCTGTCGCCGCCGGTGTCGGTGTCATGTTCCATGACGGAATAGGCACCGACAAAAAAATAGTCGAAACATAGAAAAAATTCTATATGACAGGAGCGTGATTTCATGGAAACAGAAAAACAATCTGGCATTGGTTTTTTTCAAAAGTACCTGACGTTATGGGTCATCCTTTGTATGGTGGCTGGCGTACTGATTGGAAAATTCCTGCCCGCAATCCCCACTTTCCTCAATCGGTTTGAGTATGCAAAAGTGTCAATCCCTATGGCTATTCTTATTTGGTTGATGATTTATCCTATGATGATGAAAGTGGATTTTCAAAGTATTAAAAATGTAGGCAAAAATCCCAAAGGATTATTTGTCACATGGATAACAAACTGGCTGATAAAGCCGTTCACAATGTACGCCATTGCTTCCCTTTTCTTCTTCGTTATCTTTAAGGGATTTATCACGCCGGAGCTTGCAACGGAATATCTGGCGGGCGCGGTACTCTTGGGAGCTGCTCCCTGTACGGCTATGGTTTTTGTTTGGAGTACACTCACGAAAGGCAATCCTGCTTACACTGTGGTACAGGTGGCGACCAACGACTTGATTATATTGGTGGCATTTGTGCCAATCGTGAAATTTTTACTTGGTGTTTCCAATGTCGCGGTGCCGTGGGACACATTGATTTTATCGGTGGTGTTGTTTGTAGTAATCCCGCTGGCTGGCGGTATGCTGACGCGCTCCCTTGTCGTAAAGAAAAAGGGCTTAGACTATTTCGACAACAAGTTTGTCAAAAAGTTTGATGGCATAACGACGATAGGACTACTTTTAACGCTGGTTCTGGTATTCTCGTTTCAGGGAGAAACTATTATTATAAATCCCCTGCACATTGTTTTAATCGCTGTGCCGTTGATTTTGCAAACATTCCTCATTTTCTTTATAGCTTACATTGCCGCCCGGATTTTGAAGCTGCCATTTAACATTGCGGCCCCCGCTGGAATGATTGGCGCGTCAAATTTCTTTGAACTGTCTGTGGCTGTGGCAATCGCTTTGTTTGGCACCAGCTCCGCTGCCGCTCTCGCTACTACTGTTGGAGTGCTGACGGAAGTGCCGGTAATGCTAATTCTAGTCAAAATTGCAAACAAAACTCAATCATGGTTTCCTGCAAACAAATCATAGAGAGGAGATTTGAAAATGGATAAAACAACAAGTACGACATTTCCACAAGGATTTTATCATCGTGGAAGTAATTCACAAAGCAAAGGCTATCCAATGAACTTTTATACTTCGTCGGCAAAGCAGCCTGTTCCTGTGGATTTCCCACAAAATTTTTACCATAACGCTATAAGCAAGGTTCTAAAAGGAGAAAAGCCATGCGAAAAAATCTAAAAATAGATTTTCTTTATCTGGACTTAAACACCTGTGACCGCTGCATTGCCACGGATGATACATTGAATGAAGCTCTTACGGAGCTGTCCGGGGTGCTGCAAACATTAGGCTATGAGCCAACAGTCAACAAGGTAAACATTACGACACGGGAGCTTGCGGAGCAATACCGTTTTATCAGCTCCCCCACCATACGAGTGAATGGGCAGGATATTTGCGGGCAAGTCACGGAAAATACTTGTGGCTGCTGCGGAGATTTATGCGGCGATACCGTAGACTGCCGCACATTCACCTATGAAAACCGAACCTATGAGCAACCGCCAAAGGCGTTGCTTATGGATGGCATTTTGCGGGTGATTTATGGGCAGCACTCACAAAATGATACCGGCTATACGCTGCCCGAAAATCTGGAACGCTTCTATGCTGGGCGCGAACAAAAAATAATGAAAGAGGGTACTTTTATGAAAACTATGAAAATCTTTGAACCTGCTATGTGTTGCTCTACCGGGCTTTGCGGTGTGGGCGTTGACCCGGAGCTGCTGCGTATCTCCACCGTGCTTGACACACTGAAAAAGCAGGGCGTTACCGTTGACCGCTTTAATCTCAACAGTGCGCCGATGGAGTTTGTAAATGACGCGGCTATCAATGCGTTTGTCAACGATAAGGGGCCGGACGGTCTGCCTGCCATTCTGTTAGATGGGAAAATTGTGCTGGCTGGCAGATACCCCACCAACGACGAGTTTACCGAGTGGCTGGGCCTGCCTGCCGACTTGCTGGGAAAACCGGCAAAGAAAGAACAAGAAAGCGGCGGTTGCTGCTGCAAAGGATGATGTTGCTAAAATGGAACTTTTTAACCCTAAAAATATCAAACTGACGAAATATCTTTTTTACACCGGGAAAGGTGGCGTAGGTAAAACAAGCGTAGCCTGTGCTACCGCTGTTTCCCTTGCGGACAGTGGAAAAAAGGTGCTACTAATCAGCACCGACCCGGCCTCTAATTTACAGGATGTATTTGCAATGGAGCTGACGAACAAGGGAACGCCGATTCCCGAAGTGCCGAACCTTTCTGTTGCGAATCTCGACCCTGTGGAAGCTGCCGCCGAGTATAGGGAAAGCGTAATTGCACCCTATCGGGGCAAGTTACCGGAGGCGGTCATTACCAACATGGAGGAACAGCTTTCCGGCTCCTGTACCGTTGAGATTGCCGCGTTCAACGAATTTTCCAGCTTTATCACCGACGAAAAGGTGCAGGCCGAATACGACCATATCATTTTCGACACCGCCCCTACCGGCCATACCCTGCGTATGCTTCAACTTCCCTCTGCATGGAGTAACTTCATCAGTGAAAGCACTCACGGCGCGTCATGCTTGGGGCAGCTCTCCGGGCTGGAAAGCAAGAAAATCATTTACAAGCAGGCCGTGGAAACACTGGCAGACGCGGAGCTTACCACATTGGTACTTGTAACCCGTCCTGAAACAGCCCCGTTTAAGGAAGCTGAACGAGCCTCCAGGGAACTGGCGGCGCTGGGTGTTCACAATCAAATGTTAGTCGTAAACGGCGTTCTTGTCGGGCATGACGATGATGTGTCCCGGAATCTGTTTGAAAAGCAGCAGGCGGCCCTTACCGCCTTGCCGGAAAGTTTGCGAGTGCTTCCTATTCGCATGGTGCCGCTGCGTGCCTACAATGTTACCGGCATGGAAAATGTGCGCGCCCTGCTCCACAGCGACCATGTTTCTGCCAGCACCGAGCAGCTAACCGCCACACACATTCCCGCGCTGAATGATGTAATTGACGAGTTGGCGGCGAATGGCAAGCGCGTTGTTTTTACAATGGGCAAAGGCGGCGTTGGCAAAACGACTGTCGCCGCTGCTATCGCTCTGGGCCTCGCAAAGCGCGGTAAAAAAGTACACCTCACCACCACCGACCCCGCCGCACACTTGAAATTTGTGCTGGACGAGGGAAGCGATGTAACCATGAGCCACATTGACGAGGCCGAAGAACTGAAAAAATATCAGTCCGAAGTGCTGGCAAAAGCCCGTGAATCCGGCATGAGTGACAGCGATATTGCCTATGTTGAGGAAGATTTACGTTCCCCCTGCACACAGGAAATCGCCGTGTTCCGCGCCTTTGCCGAGGTGGTGGAGAAAGCAGACGACCAGATTGTTGTCATTGATACCGCCCCTACCGGCCATACCCTGCTTTTGCTGGAATCCACACAAAGTTATAACCATGAAATCCAGCGCACAAAAGGAGAAATCCCGGAATCCGTTAAAAGGCTGCTGCCCCGCCTGAAAAGTGCAGAAACAGAGGTTATTATTGTTACGCTGCCGGAGGCAACCCCTGTTTATGAAGCATTGCGGCTGGAAGAAGATTTAGTCCGGGCCGGTATTGCTACGAAATGGTGGGTAGTCAATCAGTCACTTTACGGCACCCACACCACCAATCCTATGTTGGCGGCAAAGGCTGGGGCCGAGGTGGAATGGCTGAACAAGGTGGACGCTCACGCAAAAGGCAATTTTGCATTGATTGGGTGGAGCGCCGATGAAATCAAGGGCGACAAATTGCTTGCGCTGTAAGAAAGGAATTTCAATGGTAAAAGTTGCGTTTATCTGTGTTCATAATTCATGCCGGAGCCAGATTGCCGAGGCGTTAGGCCGTCACCTTGCGGGCGGCGTAATGGAGTGTTATTCAGCCGGTACAGAAACAAAACCTCAAATCAATCAGGACGCGGTACGGCTGGTAAAGCAGCTTTACGGTATCGACATGGAACAAGCGCAATTTAGCAAGCTCCTGTCTGATATTCCTCCCGTCGATATTGTGGTGACAATGGGCTGCAATGTTCAGTGTCCGTTTTTGCCCTGCAAGCGTTGGGAAGATTGGGGACTTGACGACCCCACCGGCAAGGACGACCAAGAGTTTATTCAGACAATCCAGACGATTGAACGCAAGGTTTTAGAGCTGGCAAAAGAATTGAGCTAATACAGAAATGCCGCCGTTATTTTTACAACGGCGGCATTTTTGTTGTGAAGCAGAAAGGAAAACTATATGGAAAATTGGATATTGACCGTAGGCTGCCCAGCTGAACAATTTGCAGACTGTCAAAGGGAATGGCTTAAATATAACATTCTGCTCCGAATTGTAAAATCTGTTCAGGAAGCGGTGTTAGAAATTAACAAAGGTAATTATCTTTTACTTAGTATCTGTGGTACTGCCCGCGACTACCTGCCATACCTGAAATTGATTCGCGGTATGAAACCAATTCCTATATTGATAGCTCCCTCCCAATATGACGGAGCGGAAAAAATAGAGGCAATAGAGCTGGGCGCGGACGCTTATATGGAAATGCCGAAAACTGTTGAAGAATGTGTTGCGTCCGGCTGGGCGTTGATTCGTCGTTTTACTGAACTTAACAGCCAGAGGCAAGAACATGTTAGCATTATCAGCAACAAAGATATTTTTATTAGCTTAGATTATCGCAAAGTATTTGTGCGCTCCGTGGAGGTAAGCCTAACAAGAATGGAGTTTGATATTTTGCAGTTGCTCATGTCGAACAAAAGGCGCGTATTCACCTATGAGCAAATATTTTGCCATGTGTGGGGTGATGATTACTATGACAATGCGAACAGTATTCTTTGGAACCACATCAAGCGTCTGCGCCAAAAGCTAAAAATAGATTCAGATGTGCCGGACTACATCAAAAATGTTCACGAAATAGGCTATGCTTTTGACCCGGAATAAAATTAGAAAAGATAGGCAAATAGTAGGCGCTAGACAGGCAAAAGACAGTTACAAAAGATATAATCCCTATAAAGGATAACTCCCGCGCTGTGGAGTACCTTTCAGGGATTATTTTTTCGCATATCATTCATGGCTAACGACTAATCTTTATGACCGCGTAATTCCTGCAATATCCCACGCGCCGACGCCATAATTACACGTTGCGCCTGCTCATTGGCTGCGTGAAATTCCCTAAAAAACTGTTCCTGCTCGGCTGTATTCGCCACATCATCAGGGTGAAAAATCAAATCAGCAGGAATGTTCAAGGCGTCAATCAGCCGATACAAAACTTCGTAGGTAGGATTCCGTTTCCCGTTTTCAATCGCAATGACCGTGCGTAGAGAAACCTCTATCTGCTCGGCTAAAACCGATTGTGTAAGCTCCTTTGCTTCACGGGCCTTTTGAATAATTTCGTCCATCCTTTTCATATCATTGTGCATTATGTATCACCTCCCTTTATAGTGTAAAGGACAGGCGGCAATAACATAATGCGGTTAAGCGACACATTGATATGCAATATATTTCATAAGCCGGACAACGCCAATAAAAAAAAGGCGACTTTGGCCGGCTGCTTCACCGTACACAAATTGCAGCATTGCTAAAGCCGTTTGAAAGGGGCTTTGACAATGCTGTATTTATTTGGAGTTTATTATGGGAGGGTAGCCTAGCCGACAACCTGCTTAATCTTTTGGAAAGGGTTAGCTTGTCAAAAAAAGCGTAACTTTATCAACTTATATTCTCGCGCTTCAACATGCAACATATATCACATCAAAGTGCAACACACAGCTTACATGCGCCATTCGGGATAATGCCCGATTAGGCGCATTTTTTGTTGGGTGTCGTGGCCCACCTCCGTTTCGATTCGCACCATCCCACCCCAAAAATCGAAACGGAGGAAATAACTATGTTCATTGACCTTAGAGAGTTTTACCCATTTGATACCCATACCGAGCCGGTGGAAGTGCCGAACGAAATCGGCGCTATCCTTTTGGAAAGCAAGCGGGCCGAAAAGAATTACTTAGGCCGCCTGTCCTACCACAAGGCGTATTACTCGCTGGATGTGGGCGACGGCATAGAAAGCGCCGCCATTCACCAACCGCCCACGCCGGAGGAAATCTATCTGCAAAAGGTGGAGCTGGCCCAGCTGTACGCGGCCTTTGCACAGCTGCCGGACAAGCAGGCCAAGCGCCTGTACGCTTTTTTCTATTTCGGCATGAGTAAAACGGAGATTGCGCGGGCCGAGAGTGTCAGCGTCAATTCCGTAAATGAAAGCATTGTCAGCGGGCTAGAAGCTATGCGAAAAATCTTTGAAAAGTTTTGATTTTCCACCCTCAAAAAGTCCCTTTTTTTCTGGTGGTATATGAGAGGGGCAGACATTCCCCCGCCCCTCACTGGAACCTTGAAAACTGAATAGGAAAACCCGGATACATACCTGCGCGGGCAAGATACAGGGAGCCGGGCGGCGGGTACGCCATAATCTTTTTCCAGCCGGTAAGGAGGCGGCATTTTAGAGAAAAAGGGAGCGAATACTACCAACGCCGCTATCGGGGCAAAGCCGCCCCGTGGCAACAATCTGTATGTAATGATACTTCCGTCTGGCTAACGTCATGTCAAGGGACGGCGCACCCATCAGTATGGGGCGTGGTGAAATTCCAATGAGGACAAGCAGGCTGCTTGTCCGTCCGGGCAATCCATGAAATAGAACTGAATCGAAACGAACCGTGCAGGAAAGCCGCGCCCTTTTGATACCGCTGCCCATATGGGCCATGCGGACACGTTCACAAGGGCGCGGCTTTTTCCTGCCTATTTTATGGAAAGGAGGCGCGGCGTTATGGCTGTGAAAAAGCAAGCGACACCGCCTATTGAGATATTTCCACTTTTGAAAACTGTGGAGCAAATGAGCAAGATTAGCGGTATCGGAGAAAACAAGCTGCGGGAGCTGATAGAGGACGGCGAAATTGAGTACGTCCAGAATGGCAACCGGCGCTTGCTCACCGAGGCCGCAATCTGGGACTGGTACAACCGCAATAAAACCCCCGCCCGCGCTTGTGTGGAGGCGTAACCTATGGCTGTATCACAGAGGCAGGTCAAGAACAAGCGCGATTCTGACGGCATACTAACCGGCAGGCCCGGTGTGGTTTATGATGTGAATATCAAGTACACGACACCGGAGGGCGAAAAACTCACCTATGCCAAAAAGGGCTTTGCCACCAAAAAGGAAGCCTTGCAACATGAGGCCGAATTGAAAACCAAGCTGCAAACGCCAACCTTTGCCGCCACCGTCAAAATCCAACGCAAGCAGACCGTCAAGGACTATCTGGACGAATGGGTGGAAAGCTATGCCCGTGTCAACCTGCGTCCCAGCACCTACGACGGCTACAAGCGCACAATCAAAAACTATATTGCACCTTATATCGGCCATGTGCCGCTGAATCAGCTTGCCCCCTCTATGGTGGACAAAATGTTTCAGGACATCATCGACAAGGGTCTAAAGCCCAGCACGGCGGCAGGGGCCAAGCGCGTGTTGAGCGTGGCGCTGGGCCATGCCCGCAAGTATCGGTACATTGAAACAAATGCCGCCCGCGACACTCTCACCAAGTTTGGCAAGTCTGCAAAGACCCCTGCCCCCTACACACCGGAACAGGTACGCGCCCTTATGGAGCGTGTGGCCGGGACAGAGTGGGAAATGCCCGTCATATTGGGTGGCCTTTATGGTATGCGGCGCTCCGAAGTGCTGGGCCTACGTTGGCAGAATGTTGATATGAAAAGCGGCACCTTTGATGTGGTGGAGCAGCTGCCTTTCCATGTGCCGCCGAAAACGACGGTCATTGAGGAAATGGCCCCGCCCAAGTCAAACGGGCGTCGGCTCCCCATTACAGACGTTGCCCGGCCCTACTTTGAAAAACAGCGGGCACTTCTGCAATCGCAAAAGGCCGCCGCCGAAAAAGCAGGGACACCATACTACGATAATAACCTTGTCATATCAAAAGAGAACGGCGCTCCGCAGGCTGCCAACTGGATTTCAAGTGGATTTGGAAAGCTGCTGGCTGAATTGGATATGCCGCACATACGATACCATGATTTGAGGCATAGCGCGGCCACGAACATGCACCAGCTCACCGGCGACTTCTACACGGTGGGCGAAGTGCTGGGCCACACCCTCGCCGGTATCGGCGCGTCGCTGGGCATGTCGATGAACTTTGAGTCAGTCACGGCCCGATATGTTGATGTACGTCTGGAACGCAAACAGGAAGTGCTAGACGCCTATCATGCAGCTATCCACCCCAAGCCAAAACAGCCCCAGCAGGACACGCCGGACAAGCAAAAGCGTAAGACACCCACCAAACAAAAAAGCAGCGGTTTGGAGCGGTAAACGACGTAAGTCTTTACTTCTCCCCGCTGCTTTTTATAGGGCCTCGTGGAATGTGGGCACCATTTAGGGCACCATTTCACCGATTTTCAAAGAAAATTCCGCTTAAATGGAGGGGCCAAAAACGCCAACAAACCCAGCAATCAAGCGGCTTTCCGGCTTTTCAGCGATTGCATATGACACGCTAGGAATGACACGAAAATTTACTATTTTTTATCATTCTCTTCTTGCGCCGCTTCGAGGAATAGTGTATCCTTTCCCTGTCGTTTTTTTGTTTCATCACCTATATGTCAACTTTTCAGGGAGGCTTTTTTATGTTGGATTCGCTTTTCAAGATCAAGGAAGCGGGCAGCACCGTCCGCACGGAGATTATGGCCGGCGTCACCACGTTCATGACCATGGGGTACATCATTTTTGTCAACCCCGGTATCATGAGCAACGCGGGAATGCCCTTCGGGCCCGTTATGGTCTCGACCTGCCTTGCCAGCGCGTTTGCGACGCTGGTCATGGCCTTTTTGGCGAACTACCCCATCGGGTTGTCCACCGGCATGGGGCTGAACGCCTTTTTCGCGTTCTCCGTGGTCATGTCGATGAAAATTTCCTGGCAGGTCGCTCTGGCCGCAATTTTTGTCGAAGGCGTGATTTTCATCCTGCTGACGCTGACGAACCTTCGCGAGGCCGTGGTCAACGGCATTCCCAAATCACTCAAGATCGGCATCGCCACGGGAATCGGCTTCTTTATCGCCCTGATTGGGCTCATCGGCTGCGGCATCGTCGTGGACAATCCCGCCACGCTGATCTCCCTCGGGGATATCACCGCGAAGCCCGCGCTTGTAGCGATCTTCGGCTTCCTGGTCATCGCGGCCCTTGAGTGCCACCGCGTAAAAGGCGCCGTGCTGTGGGGAATTCTGGCGGCGACGGTGATCTCCGTGCCCGCCGGGCTGACCAAGGTGCCAGAGAGCTTCGTCTCCATGCCTCCTTCGATCGCGCCGCTCTTCATGAAGATGGACTTCTCCCAGATCGGCACGGCGGCTTTCTGGGGCATCGTGTTCACCTTCTTCTTCGTCGACTTCTTCGATACCGTGGGCACGCTGGTCGGCGTGACCACCCGTTCGGGCATGCTCGACGAAAAGGGCAACCTTCCCCGCGCCCGCCAGGCGCTGATGGCTGACGCCATCGGGACCGTGGGCGGCGCCGTTCTCGGCGTTTCGACCATCACGTCCTTTGTGGAAAGCGCTTCGGGCGTCGAACAGGGCGGACGCACAGGCTTGACGGCTTTGACCGTGGCGGTGCTCTTCGTCCTTTCGATCTTCTTCAGCCCTCTGGTCGGCATGGTCCCCAGCGCCGCGACGGCCCCCGCTCTGGTGGTCGTCGGCATCTACATGATGATGAGCCTTCGCGACTTCGACTTCAGCGACTTTTCCGACGTGATCCCCGCGGCGGTGGCGATCTTCACCATGCCCTTTACCTACAGCATCGGCAACGGCATCGAGTTCGGCATTCTGGCATTCGTGGCTGTGAAGGCGCTGGCCGGGCGCTTCAAGGAAATCAGCGGGATCATCTGGTTCCTGGCGCTGCTCTTCATCGCCAAGGAATCCAGCGGCTTCTGGCTGCCCTACGTCACGGCGCTGTTCACGGCAGCTGTGTAAATAACTGATTTTCCGGCATGTCATTCGGGACGAGGATGTCTTCAGGGACTTCCTCGTCCTCTTTATCTGAAGGAGGTCTTTTTTTGAACTATCAGAAGTTAACGTCGCAGGCGCGGGGCGAACAGCCTGCCGATCTGGTGATCAAAAACGCGCGGATCCCCAACCTTTTTTCCTACGAGATCGAAGAGGGCGACGTGGCCGTCAGCGACGGCGTCATCGTCGGAGTAGGCCGGGGATACGAGGGGCTTCAGGAGTTCGACGCCCATGGCCTGTACCTCGTTCCGGGGTTCATCGAATCCCACTGCCATATTGAAAGCACCATGCTGACGCCCGAAGGGTTTGCCGAACTGGTGCTCCCTCACGGGACGACCACGGTTTTTGCCGATCCTCACGAAATTGCCAACACGTCGTCTATGGAGGGCGTCCAGGCTATGTGCAGCGCCTCCAAAAAGACGCCTTTGGACCTGTTCTTCAACGCGCCTTCCTGCGTTCCCGCTTCGCCCTTTGAAACGCCTCAGGAACCTCTTGAAGCCGGCTCGGTGCGTCAGATGTTCGCGCAGGGGTGCTATGGGCTGGGAGAGATGATGAACTATCCCGGCGTCGTGGCGGGCGACTCCGGCGTCTGGGAGAAGATCCTGGCCGCCCGGGGCCAGGTCTTGAATGGCCACGCTCCCCAGCTAGCCGGCAAACAACTCTGCGCCTATATGCTGTCGCGTTGCAACTCCGACCACGAGTGCAGCCGCATCGACGAAGCCGCGGAAAAGCTGCGCCGCGGCTGCTGGGTTATGATGCGCCAGGGAGCCACCGAACACAACCTGGCGGCCCTGGCTCCCCTGATCCGCGAGGATGAGCGCCGCGCGAGCCGCTGCATGCTGGTCAGCGACGATCTGACGGTTCAGGTGCTCCAGTCCGAGGGACACATGGACCGCCTCCTCCGCGCCGCCGTCGAATGCGGCATATCTCCGCTCAGCGCCCTGCGGATGGTCACATTGAACCCCGCCGAGTTCAACCGGCGTTATGACCGCGGCGCCATCGCCCCCGGCTATAACGCCGACATGGTCCTGCTGGAAGACCTCCGCTCTTTCCGCGTGGCCGTCGTCTGGAAGGACGGTGAAAGAGCCCTCGTGCCGCCTGAAGGATATGGACGTTTCCGTGGCTGGCCCGGAGTCTCGCACAACCACTGCTCTCTGGTGCAGGCTGACCTGGCGGTTCCCGCGGGCGGAAAACTGCGCGCCCTGGGCGTGATTCCGGGCGAAGTCATCACGTCGCACCTGATCCTGGACGGCGCCGTCAACGGCGGAGAATTTATCGCGTCGTCCGAGCTGGACCTGGCAAAGATGGCGGTGATCAACAGAAATACGCCGCTCAAGCGGGTAGGACTCGGGTTCGTCAAAGGCATGGGTCTGAAGCGCGGCGCGTTGGGGTCTTCGATCGCCCACGACGCCCATAATTTCAGCGTGCTGGGCATGGACGACGCCTCCATGCTGGCCGCCTTCAACGCGCTGAAGGAAAAGGGCGGCCTGGTAGTCGCCGACGGTTCAGAGATTGTGTGCCACCTGCCTTTGCCGATTGCCGGCCTCATGAGCCCCTTGCCGGCGCGAGAACTTTTTGCGGAGTTTGAAAAGGTCCTCGCCGCTTCACGGCGGCTGGGCGTTCAGCTCCCCAACCCCTTTATGGTGATGAGCTTCCTGTCCCTGTCGGTAATCCCCGAGCTGAAGCTGACAGACCAGGGCTACGTGGACCTTTCACAGGGCGGCCTGCTGCCGCTGAATGTCCAGTAATACTGATTCCCCATTGACGTGCTTAATATCAAAGCGAAGAGCCGCGTCAAAAGATTTCAGCGCAAAGGTTCGCAAAGGAAAACCTTGAAAGGCTTTTAGAACCGCAAAATCAATTGAAATATACAAATTGCCATCACGCTAATTCGTTTTTTTGTTAATAAGTTAGGTCTTGTTTTTCCTTTGCGTCCTTTGTACCCTTTCTCTTCAGCCTTTGCGTTGAAATCCTTTGACTTTGATCTTCAGTCTGACATTAAGCACGTTGAATGCAAATCAGTATAAATCGGAACTCCGGCGCATAGCCATGAAAGCGCGGAGGCCCCTAACGCCGGTGAACGCGTTAGGGGCCTCCGTTTTTGTTTTTATTCTGGCCGGTGAATTAATATTAATTATCAATTGAACAGCTAAACTTAACGTCCGGGGCCGGCCCGAGGGGCATCCAGTCACTCAGACATACTCGGCCTGTTCGGCCTGCCTATACTCGCTTGGTGGATACCCCTCGGGTCGTCCCCTCCGTGCCCATTTTGCGTTTTTATTGCAAAATAGTATAATAAAACGGCTGGGGACAGGCTACTTGGCGAGGATTTCGCTTTCCTTTTTCTTGAACTCTTCGTCGACTTTGCTGATGAACTTGTCCGTGGTCTTTTGGGCCACGTCAAGCTCCTGCTTCAAATCGTCCTCGGTGATCTCTGAAGCTTTTTCCTGCTTTTTGAAGAAATCGTTGGCGTCGCGGCGGATATTGCGAAGGGCGACCTTCGCTTCCTCGGCGATCTTGGAGGCCATCTTCACGAATTCTTTGCGGCGCTCGCCCGTCAGCTCGGGAACCACGAGGCGGATGTTGCTGCCGTCCACGTTGGGGGTTAAACCGATGTTCGCCGCCAGGATCGCCTTTTCGATCATCTTGGCGGAACCCTTGTCAAAGGGGGCTATGAGCAGCACTCTGGGCTCGGGCACGGTGATCGTGGCGAGCTGTTTGACAGGCATGGGAGAACCGTAGTAATCCACCTTTACGGTTTCGAGAAGCCCCGGGTGGGCGCGGCCCGTACGAATTCCCTGATACTCGGTGGCGAGGTGTTCAAGTACTTTCTGCATTTTTACGTCAAGATCAAAACTGGACATAGTTGAATCACTCCTCCTCAATAATCGTCATCACTTTGAGACTATGGTGCCAATCTCTTTTCCCTCTATTAAAAAGGCCCGCAGGTTGCCTTCTTCCAGAACGTTCAATACGGCGATCGGAATGCCGTTTTCCATGCAGAGCGAGAAGGACGCGGCGTCCATGACCTCGATTTGGTGCTGCAGGGCGTCCATATAGCTGAGCCTGGCGTATTTCACGGCGTCGGGGTATTTAAAGGGGTCTTTATCGTAGACGCCGTCCACTTTCGTGGCCTTGACCAGGCATTCGGCGCCGATTTCTGCGGCACGGAGCGCCGCCGTGGTGTCGGTGGAAAAATAGGGCGAACCGGTGCCGGCCGCGAAGATCACGACTCTCCCCTTTTCGATGTGTCTCAGGGCCCGGCGGCGGATGTAAGGCTCCGCGACCTGCCGCATTTCGATGGCTGAGAGAACGCGTGTGGGCACGTTGTTTTTGCGCTCGAGAACGTCCTGAAGGGCGAGGGCGTTGATCACGGTGCCCAGCATTCCCATGTAATCGGCCTGAGACCGTTCCACGCCTTCATTGACGGCCTGGCGTCCGCGGAAGAAGTTGCCTCCGCCGACCACCATTCCCACTTCGATGCCTTCGGCGGCCACCTGGGCGATTTGACGGCACATGCTCTCAATCGCGCGAAAATCAAGGCCAAATCCCTGTGATCCCGCGAGGACCTCTCCCGATAACTTCAGCAGTATCCGCTTATATTTCACGTTTTGCCCTTCCTCTCTGCCATCTCAAGAATTTCCGATTCGATTTCAGCCTATGAAAAAAGGGCGCAGAGCTCCTAAAAGCTCTGTGCCCCCAAACGGACAGTTTACTCGCCGATGGAGAAACGAGCAAAACGGCGAATTCTCATGTTCTCGCCCATCTTGGCAATCAGTGCGACCACAAGATCATTGATCTTCTTGTCGCCGTCGCGGATCCAAGCCTGCTCAAGAAGGCAGTTCTGCTCATAATATTTGCGGATCTTACCCTCCAGGATCTTCTCAAGGCGGTCGGCGGGCTTGCCTTCGGCGATGAGCTGCTGGCGGTAGATCTCTTTTTCGCGCTCCAGATCCTCGGCGGGAACGTCTTCGGGCGCAAGGTACGCGGGATTGGCGGCCGCGATGTGCATGGCCACTTCATGTCCCAGGTCCTGGAACTCGTCGGTGCGCGCGACGAAATCGGTCTCGCAGTCGATCTCGACGATGACGCCGACTTTCCCCGTGTTGTGGATGTAGGAGAAAATACGGCCGTCCTTCGCGTCGCGGTCGGCTTTCTTGGCAGCCTTGGCAAGGCCCTTTTCGCGGAGGTAGTCGATGGCTTTTTCGGTGCTGCCGCCGCACTCGACGAGCGCCTTCTTGCAGTCCATCATGCCGCAGCCTGTGCGGTCGCGAAGCTCTTTAACAGCGGAAGAAGTAATTTCCATAAGATAACCCTCCTAGCAGATTAAGCGTCGTCGCCTTCGGCGGTCACTTCGCCGTAAGCTTCGGTCAGTTTTTCTTTCACGTCAAGGATAGTCGCGTCGTCCACCAGCACGTCTTCGGAAACTTCTTCCTTCACCGCTTCGGGAGCAACGGCTCCGTCCACGCCTCCGCGTCCTTCGATCACGGCGTCGGCCATGAGGCCGCAGATCAGCTTGATCGCGCGGATCGCGTCGTCGTTGCCGGGGATGGGATAGTCGATGACTTCAGGGTCGCAGTTCGTGTCGACGATGGAGATCACGGGAATGCCGAGCTTGTGGGCTTCAAGAACGGCGATGTTCTCGCGGCGGGGATCGATGATGAACAGAGCGTCAGGAATGGCGCGCATTTCCTTGATGCCCAGAAGGTATTTCTCCAGTTTGGCCAGCTCTTTGCGGAACAGGGAGACTTCCTTCTTGGTGTAGGACCCCCACGCGTCTTCAGCTTCGCACTTCTGGAGCTCCACCATGCGCTGGACGCGCTTGCGGATGGTCGTGAAGTTGGTCATAAGGCCGCCGAGCCAACGCTGGTTGATGTAATACTGGTCGCAGCGCTGAGCCTCTTCCTTGATCGTGTCCTGAGCCTGGCGCTTCGTGCCGACGAACAGCACGCTGCCGCCGTTCTGTCCTACGGAACGGACAAAGTCATAGGCTTTCTCGAGACCTTTGACGGTCTTCTGAAGGTCGATGATATAAACGCCGTTGCGCTCGGTGAAGATATAGGGTTTCATCTTCGGGTTCCAACGACGGGTCTGATGTCCAAAATGGACGCCGCACTCAAGAAGCTGTTTCATGCTTACTACTGACATATACTTTTCCTCCTCGGTTAAGCCGCCATCACTCTCTAGCAGGCTTGAGACTCTGTTTTTTACTGAACGGAGCACCGCCCTTAGCCCTCGAGTGATGTGTGATTTTTGAACCTGCGACATTATACCACAGCTTTAGGGCAAAATCATCAACAGCTTAGAAAAAGACTTCGTTTTTTCTGAATTTCTTTGCAGCACTTGAAAGGAAGTCTCCCTATCCGTTCTGACGCTTTGTCTTCATGTCTTACGCGGGGTCTTTTTTGCGTGCCTTCCGCCAACGGCCGCCCACGATGGTGGTCACACGCCGGATGACCGGCGAGCGGCCCGGCACGGGCAGCGTTTCGTCCACGTCGACGCGGAGGCCCGGCACTTTCACCTCAAGCAGCGACGACTTGGAACGCGAAAGGAGCTGGCTGGGATAGACGCTGCGGTGCCCCACTACCATGAAGGACGTGACGCAGACCACTGCGGCGAAGGGCGCGGCCTGGGCTCCAAAAAGCTCTATGGCCATGATCGTGGAGGCGATGGGGGCGTTGGCACAGCCAGAAAGGACGCCAGCCAGTCCCCATGAGGCGTAGGCGATGGTATTGAGGCCGAAGAACGAGGCGAAGGCCGCGCCGGAAGCCGCCCCCATGAAAAATATGGGAGTAACCACGCCGCCCGACCCTCCGCAGCTGAGCGTCAGCGACGTGATGATGATTTTCCAGAAAAAGGCAAAGCCGGGGACGCTGCCGCCATGGAGCAGGTTGTCCACGACGCCGTCGCCGAGGCCGAAATAGAGGTCCCCCACGCCGAAGGCGACGCCGAGAATCAGCGCCGCGCCCAGGAGGGCCTTGGCGACGAGGGAGATCTTTAAATTATGAAACCATTTTTCGCTGAGGTTGATGATCTCCACAAAGCATAGGGACACTAAACCAAAAAAAGCCCCCGCCAGGACCGTCCATAAAAAGGTCGACGACGAGAACGCGGGCAGGTTTTCCTGCACGGGGTATACCGAATAGACCATTCCCAAGGCGTTGGCGACGCGCCAGGCCACGACGCCGCTGATAAAGGCCGGAAACAGCACGTCGTAGAAGATCTGTCCGATAAAAAGAACTTCCAGTGCGAAGACCGCGCCGGAGACGGGTGTTCCGAACACGGCGGCAAAGCCGGCGGAAACTCCGCAGACCACGAGCTTTTTCTTGTCCTCGTCGCTGAGTTTCAGAAGTTTTGCCAGGGTTGACGTGATGCCCGCGGCGATCTGCGTGGCGGGCCCCTCCTTACCGACCGATCCGCCGGCGGCGATGGTGACGATGGTGGTGATCATCTTGACGGGGACCACTTTTACGTCGATCTCACCGGAACGTTCGTGTACGGCCTCGACGACTTTTTCCGTGCCGTGCCCGCTGGCGTCGGGCGCTAAATAGCGCACCATCAGGGCGCTGGCCACGAGGCCCGCGGGAAGCAGCGCCCTCTGCGCCAGCGGCGGCAGCGCTCCCGTGGCGTGAATGGACAGCTCGAGCAGCTTGACGAACAGGCTCACGGCTCCGCCGACGAAGATTCCCGCCAAAATCGCGAGCATCAGCCATTTGAACACGGCATAGGTCATTACGAACTCCTCAAGAAGCAGCCGGAGTCCTTCTTTTTTCCCCTTCACTTTAACATGCCTCCCAAGACATTTATCACAGTATGGCGGGGCGCAGGGACGCCCCGCGTAGTGCCCTCCTTAAGGGAATATACCTTTTCTAATTCTGCAGCGCCCTGTGGACGATGCAGCAGGCCGCCAGATCGTCGATGGGGCGCGGCGGCACGCGGAGCGAGAGCGGCACGAGGCGCCACAGCCCGAGAGGCGGATGGAGCTTCCAATACAGAGCGCGGGCGTTGAGCGTGGTGTTGCGCTCTTTGATCAGCTCCACGTCGATGCCCTGCGGCAGGAGGGAACGAAGGAACGGGGCGTGTCCCGTGCCGTCGCCGCAGAAGACCTTTCGTATGCGGATGCCCGAAGGCAGCTCTCCCTCAAGCCGCCATTGGCAGAGTTTTTCAGGGGCGAGGGCGACCGCGTTGGCGAAAAGGTCAAGCTGTTCAAAGGACACGATGCCGGAAGCGCAGAGATTTCCATTTTCTTCGGTTAAAGCCCATCCGAACTTTTGACGTCCGGGATCCACGCCCAAAAACATCAGCGGTCCCCCGGCACGGTGCTGGCCCAGCGCGGATAAAGCCACAAAAGCCACTGTTCGGGGTGCTCCAGAATCCAGGCGCTGATTCTGTCGTTGCACATGCGCACCGCCAGTTCCTCATCCTCGCCGAAGGGGCGGCCGCTGGGGTCTTCAAGCGGCGGCTCCACGATCGCCTGATGGGTAAAACCGTCGGGCAGCCTGAGGATGTGCACGGGCAGCACCACCGAACCAAAACGGGCGGCCAGTTTGGCTATTCCCAAAGGAGAGCTTGCGGGCAGCCCCAGAAAGGGAACCACGATCCCCTTCTCCTTGGCGTCCTGGTCGTGAAGGATGCCAAGGCACTCTCCCCTTCGCAGGCAGGCCAGCGCGGCCTTCAGCCCGGCCTGCTTCCGGATGCTGCGCGCTCCCGCCTCTCCGCGCAGCTGGATCAGGAGTTCTGTAATACGGGGGTCTCTCTGGTCCGCGGCGATGGCGTTGAAGGGGAAACGCCCTAATGAGTAGACAATCGCGGTTTCCCAGTTATCCAGGTGTCCCAGGAGCAGGATCACGCCCTTGCCCGACTTTAAAGCCTCTTCGATGCGCTCGCCGCCCTGGATTTTAAAGTACGTGTCCAGTTTTTTTGCGATCAGCGGCAGCCGCAGCACCTCGGCGATGGTCCGCCCGATGTTGCGGTAGGATCCCAGCACAATGCGGCGTGCCGTCGTAACGCCCACGCCAAGGGCCCTGACGCAACGTGTTTCGGCTTTGTCCACGCGGCGTTTGCTGGCGAGCCAGACAATCCGCCCGAGGAAGTCCCCCAGGCGGACCGCCGTTTTATGCGGCAGCCAGCACATGATTTTTCTCAACGCGCAGAGTGCGTACCAGTAAAAGTTCTGCGTGTTCAATTTATCGCCTCCACTTTTGGCTCGTTTCGCATAATTATACATCATTCACTCTGTTTCAGTTCACCGTTGACACTCCCCATGCCTAAAGGCAGGGGCGATTTCCGGTTCAGCGGCCCAAGCCATGAAACAAGGTGTTAGACGCTGCTTCCGCTTTCAGGCTTTTTTCAGGCTTTCTGCTGCGCTGCTTCCGGCCAGATGCCCCGTCGCCCATGCAAATTGCAGGTTGTAACCGCCGCAGATGCCGTCGGTGTCTATGATTTCGCCTGCGAAATAGAGGCCGCTTATCAGACGGGATTCCATTGTTGAGGAATCGATTTTGCGCGTGTCAATACCGCCGCACGTCACCTGCGCGTTATCAAAACCGTTCGCTTCTATCACATCGACCGTGAAATTTTTAATTTTATCTGTGACCGCCGCGATGTCTTCATAGGCTAGTATTCGGTCTATCCTAAAACCGCAGCCGAAAACTATTGCCTGGGCGAGCTTTTTGCTGAATAATCCAAGCAAGTGTTGCAATATGGTCCTTTGGGGGCAGTTGGAGACCATTTTGCGCATAGCCAACTTTAGTTCTTTGCCATCTTTTTCCGGCAGAAAGTCGATGCGCATCTGGACTGTTCTATTTTTTTCAAGAGCTCTCACGGCGTGTCTTGATAACTGAAAGACTGGGATTCCCGACAGGCCGCATTCTGTTATCTGTAAATTGCCAAATTCTTCCTTTTCGATTTTCCCGTCAATAACCAGAAAAAGTTTCGCATCGGTCCTAACGCCGCCCATATCGTGAAAATTCGCTCCGCTGCATTTCAGCCCGGTCAAAGCGGGTCCTGGTGGAATTATTTTGTGCCCGAGCATTTTGGCCAGTGAAAATCCGGCGCCATCGGAGCCGCTCTTTGGAAGGGCGCTGCCGCCTGCGGCGATAATGAGCCTTCTTGCGGCATACTCGCCCTTGTTTATTTCAAAACGGTATTTGTTTGGGCTTACGCTGATTTCGTTTACCATATAATCTGTGTGTACCACAACGCCGTACTCCTCGCAGGCGAGCCTCAGGATGCCTGAAACGGCGGAGGCCTGTTCTGACAGCGGATAATAAATGCCGGCCTTCAATTTTGTGAACAGCCCGATGCTGCTGAAAAAGTCCAGCGTGTCTGTCGCGTCGAAGGCATCGATCACGTTTTTTGCGAAGTCGGGGCTGTCGCTGAAATAAGCGTGCTTAAGAGTGTCCCAGTTGTTTTTTGTACAGTTCGCGTTCGTGAGGTTGCATTTTCCATTCCCTGTCAGAGATAGCTTTTTGCCCGTTACGCGGTTTCTTTCAAATATTGCGACAGCGGCCCCCTTTCTTGCGGCTGCGATCGCCGCTGCAAGCCCAGAAGCCCCTCCGCCGATTATCGCTATGTCAAATTTTTTCATAACTCGTCCTTATAGGGTAATAAAATTCCGCCGGTTTAGCTCTGCCGGGGAACCCTGCCGTACTGAAGCAGCGCCGCTTCTTTGCAAATATCCTCGGAAGGAGCATAGAGCCGGAGCTCCAAAAGCGTCAGCGCCACGCCGCGCTTTTCCGCGCGGTGACGGTCCAGACAGCCCAGCGCTATAGGTATGCTGCCCTTGCGATAGCTCAACGGCAGCCCCTGCAGCATCACCATCATGACCGCTTCCGGCGCTAGATCGCCCACTTTGAGATGTCCCGCGCTGATCTTCTCAATCTGCGCTGCCGGCACCACTCGGGAAGCCTCCAGCGTCGCTTCCTGTGGCCCCACAGTTCGGTCGCCGCACAGGCAATACGGCGACAACCGCTTCGTCAATTTTGCCCGTCAAGCGGTTTCTATAAAAGTCGGAGGAGAGATCGACCAAGCCTCGCTTATCCCAGACATAAAAAAGTTCGATAATTCAGCATACTGCACATTGTCGTAGGCGTTTTACTTTTTATGAGCCTGATTTGCCACGGCCGCGGCGGCAGCTTTCGCCGCTTCCTGGTCTCCGAGATAGCGGTGGGACAGAGGGCGCATGTGCTCGTCCAGTTCGTAAAGAAGCGGTATGCCCGTCGGGATGTTCAACCCTATAATATCCTGGTCGCTGACGCCGTCGAGGTATTTGATCAGAGCGCGGAGGCTGTTGCCGTGCGCCACGATGAGGATCCTCTTTCCGCTGCGGATTGCCGGGACAAGCGCCTCCTGCCAGTAGGGAAGCACGCGCGCCACCGTATCTTTCAGGCATTCGGTGCGCGGCAGTTCTTCGGGCGTCAGCGCGGCGTAGCGGGGATCACTGCCGGGATAGCGCGGGTCGTCCGTTTTCAGGGCGGGCGGCGGCACGTCGTAACTGCGCCGCCACAGCTTCACCTGAGCTTCGCCGACGCGCTCGGCCATTTCGGCCTTGTTGAATCCCTGCAGATCTCCGTAATGACGCTCATTCAGGCGCCAGTTTTTGACCACGGGGATCCACATCTCGTCCATCTCTTCTAGGGCGAGCCACAGGGTTTTGATGGCGCGCTTCAAGCAGGACGTGTAGGCTTCGTCAAAGGAAAAGCCTTCGGCCTTCATGAGGCGTCCGGCCTCGCGGGCCTCCTCGACGCCTTTCTCCGACAGAGGGACGTCGGTCCATCCCGTAAAACGGTTCTCTTTGTTCCACTGGCTTTCACCGTGACGCAGAAAGATCACTTTGTAGGACATGTTGAGTTGCCTCCTTTTAACGTATCGTCCGGGGACGAGCGGCGCGGCAGCCAGCTGCGTCCGCTTTTATAACCTTCCAGATCCGCCAAAACTCTTTCGAAGCCCAGCCCTTTCAGGAGCGGCAGTATTTTGTCCCTGCCGGCGGAAAGAACGCCGCAGTCTCTTTCAAGCGATTCCAGGCAAATCGTATCTCCATAGATGCGGACGCGGACTTTGAATCCGGCGTCTCTCAGGGCAGTCTCCGCGGCGGCGGCTCGTTGGCACTCCCCGCGAGTCAGCGGGTATCCAGAGGGAAAACGCGTCGCCAGGCACGCCGTCGCAGGCTCGTAGGCCCATGGGATTTCCAACTCGGCCCCCAGTTTACGGACCTGTTCCTTGGTCAAGCCGCCCTCGGCGAAGGGGCTGAATAAATTTTTGCACTGCGCCAGCACTTTATTCCCAAGGCGCGTGGGGTCTTTGACGTCGTCGGCGTTCGTCCCGTCGACCACGACGGCGTTCAGCCGCTGGGCTTCCCGCTCCAGAATGCGGACGCGCAGTGTTTTGCAGCGGGCGCAGCGGTCGGGGACGTTCCACATGCATCCCTCGTCCCTTTGTTCCGGCCCTTCGACCACCTGTACGGCGACGCGAAAAAGGCGGCACATCTCAAGCGCCCTTTCCCGCTCGTTTCCGTAGTGCAGGAAGGATTTGAAGATTAGGGCGCGCAGGCCGCCCTGAGGCATGACGCCCGCCAGCAGAGCCAGTATGACCGAGCTGTCGACGCCGCCTGAAAGGGAGACCAGGACCGACTTCAAGTTCAGGATTTTTTCGGCCGCCGGGGCTGGAAAATAGGACTGGATCAGCGACGGACTGGCCGCTTTCATTGGGCCTGCCTCACGATCTGCGCTGCCTGATAGCCGCCGCCCAGCCCGTTGTCGATGTTGACCACGGAAACGCCCGTCGCGCAGGAGTTGATCATCGTCAGAAGCGCCGACAGCCCGTGGAAATTGGCTCCATAGCCGACGCTCGTGGGCACGGCGATGACGGGACAGCTGACAAGCCCGGCCACTACGCCAGGCAGGGCGCCTTCCATGCCGGCTACGGCGACGATCGCCTTTGATTCCATCAGTTCAGACGCATGGGCCAGAAGGCGGTGGATGCCGGCGACGCCCACGTCGTAAAGGCGCGCCGCCTCGCAGCCCATATACTCCGCGGTGATCGCGGCCTCTTCCGCCACGGGGACGTCGCTGCTTCCCGCGGCGATAACCGTCAGGCCTTTGCAGGGGTTGTCGTATACTGGGCGGCGCAGCCCTCCCATTCTCGCCGTTTTGTGATAGGTCAGATCGGGCAGGACGGTTTTGAGCAGATCGGCCTGAGCGCCGCTGACGCGCGAGAAAAGCCAGGCTTCGGTCCGGTCCTTCACGGCTTGGGCGATGGAGAGGAGCTGTTCGTCGCTTTTCCCAGGGCAGTAGACGATTTCGGCGAAGCCCTTTCTAAGGGCGCGGTGATGGTCCAATTTTATTTCGCCCAAATCCTGGAAGGGGGCTTCCTTCATTTTCTCTATGAATTTCTCTTTTGACAGTTGGCCGGACTGGAGCTGATCGGCCAGCAGAAGCAATTCTCTTTCATTCATGAATAATCGACCTCATTCTTTGACGGCTCTTGAGTATGGAACTCATTTTACATGAGATCGCTCAGATCGTCGATAGTGCCGGTGGGTAAAATACAGGCCGAGGCGATACGGTCTTCCCCGCTGCAGAGAATAAAGCCTCTGAAGAGGTCTTTGCCGCGGAGCCAGGGTCGGAGCAGCGTCAAAAAGGGCGACACCCTTTTTTCCCCGAGGCGAAACCATCCGGCCGCGCCTTCGGAACTGCCGCGGACGGGGCCTTCCGCCGGAGGGCTGACGTAATAGACGCACCGGCGCAGGAAGTTTCGCGACGGGATGTAAATATCGACAGAACCCTTGTATTCAGGGACAACCCGGGCGCCCGTCTCTTCGCGAAGTTCGCGTATGCAGGCTTCTTCAGGGGACTCTCCCGCTTCGATGTGGCCGCCGGGAATCGACCAGGAGCCCACGTCGGGAGGCGTGATCCGTTCGACGAGAAGCCATTCGCCCGAAGGCTTCACTGAAGCGCAGAAGACGACGGGACGCTTGATTGTAATTTGAGCCATGGTGACACCGACCTTCCGGAACGTAACAAAAAAGCCCGTCCTGAGACGGGCTTGATAGAACGAAAAGATTGACTCCTGACGCGGGCTACTTGGCGTAGAACTCGACGACAACCTGCTCGTCGGCCACGTTGGGGATATCGGCGCGCTCGGGCATGCGGGCCACGGTGCCCTTGTTTCCTTCCAGGGTCAGCCATGCGGGCTGCGAAACGGCGGCGGCGACTTCGAGGTTCTGCTTGAGGACCTTCATTTCGGAGCTGCGCTCGCGCACGGTGATCACGTCGCCCACGCAGAGAATCACGCCGGGCATGTCCACCTTGCGGCCGTTCACCAGGAAATGTCCATGGCGAACAAGCTGGCGGGCCTGAGGACGGGTCGAGCAGAATCCCATGCGGTAGACCACGTTGTCGAGGCGGGTCTCAAGCAGAATCAGCATGTTGCTGCCGGTAACGCCATCCATCTTCTTCGCGGCGGTGTAAACGGCACGAAGCTGTTTTTCACTGACGCCATAGGCAAGGCGAATCTTCTGCTTTTCCTGAAGCTGAAGCCCATAAATGGACTGCTTCGCACGACGGCGCGGCGCTCCACCGGGAGGCGTGGGTTTTTTCCCAAGCAGCTTATCGTATTTCTGGTTGCCAAAGATGTTGGCGCCCAGACGGCGAACGATCTTTCCCTTAGGAGCGGTCTTTCTGTTGACGTTCTTGGACATTGATATGTTACTCCTTCGCACAAACGAGATTGGACGGTTTAATTCTTTCCAGCAGCCTGATTAAATTACTTCAAAAACAAGATTCTGTCAAGGGCTTTTTTGATTTTTCCGCGAAAAATTTCTTAATAAATTGCGATAAGCCCCTTGTCTGCGAAGAGGCTTGAGGCTATTTGTCCAGGGGCTGCCCCACTTCATAGGCGTGAGGAACGTTAAGCGCCGGTTTTTCGCCAAGATCTTCAATGGAAAAACGGTAGATGCGGCTCTTGCCTGGAATGGCTGTGTCGTCCATGTCCAAGAGGTCGATTCTCATCACGTGAGTCATGCCCACGGCGGTACCCACGACGCGGTCCCCTTCCAGGAGGTAAACAGGCGCCGCGTTGTCGTCCATGATCACGTTAACGGCTTCCAGCGCTGGGATCTCCTTATCTGCGGCCTTGTAGGGCACGTTTTCGAGGATGATGTCGTAGGCCTTGCCGTTCACAAAGCAATACCAGCCGAGGAGAACCAGCAGCGCCACGATCGCGGAGTTCACCAAAAATCTTTTCATTCAGACTTCCCTCCCTCAGCGCTCTCGCCGCGGAACTGCTCGCGGGCTCTTTCCCTGTCGGCATGTCTTCTCCAGGCGTGAAGCACCAGGGCCAGGGAGATGATGCCGTAGGAGACGAAGACACGGAAGAACTCCCCGATCTGGGCTTCTCCGATCAGATATTTCCCCGCCATGGGCGACACGACGAACATCAGATGGAACAGCACCACGCCGGCGAAGACGTTGACGATGGAGGCGCGCGTCACGCTGGCGCCTCCCACGAGCAGCGAGGCGATGGCGAAGACGCCGGCCTGCTCGTGGCTGTTGTAGGTGTTCATGGTCCCCACGTTCTGCAGGAAGATGATCTGGCCGTAACAGGCAAGCACCGTGGAGATGACGATCGAGATGACTCGGGTGCGCAGCACGGGAATGCCCGACGAATTGGCCACTTCCATATCCTGTCCCGTGGCGCGCATATCCTGCCCGAGCTTGGTCTTGCGGAACCAGACGATGAAAAGGCAGAATAGGCCGATGACGATGAAGGTGGCCACGGGGATCTCGATGCTGCCGATCTTCAAAGGGATCAGCGTGTCGAGGCAGCGCCGCATGTTGTCCATGTTGGTCACGTTGCGGATGCCGTACCCTCTGGAAAGGAGCATTTCCGTGCTCTTGATGGGGACGATGCTGCCGAAGCCGTAGAGCACCACGAGCTGGTACACGCCGTTCATGAAGAAGCCGAGGATGTAGGACGTGACCATCTCTCGTCCGCGGGCTTTATTCAAGACCACGCCGCAAAGCCAGCCGAACAGGATCGCCAGCGGAGTGGCGATCAAGGCGGCCAGCATCATGCCGTGGACGCCCACGATGTTCCAGTCGCTGACGAAGATCAGGCCGATCTGCCCGGCCATGGCTCCCAGCACCATGCCGAAGTTCAGTCCCATTCCGGCCATGATGGGCACCAGCAGCGAAAGCACGAGGAACGAGTTCCTCGACAGGCGGATCAGCATCTCCTGGACGAGGTACTCCATTGAAAAACGGGAGATGGGGATAGCGATGGCGCTGACGACCAGGAAGACAATAGGAACAGCGTTCCTGATCAGAAACATTTTTAACTTCTGTGCGTCTTTCATCAGGATCTCACCTTCGTCACGCGCGTAAGGGCGTAAAGGATCATGCCGTTGGACACGATGATGCGGATGACCTCGGACATGTCAGTCTGAATCATGCTGTTAATGACCGATGGCGTCATGGTCAGAATTCCCTGGAACAGGATGGTGCCCACGATCACGTTGGCGATGCTGGCTTTTTTCACGGAAGCGCCGCCGATCAGGATGGCCGCGACGGCGGGAAAGGCCATGTAGAAGGGGCCCATGTAGAGCTGGATAAAGCCGAAGCTCTGCTCGTACATGATGATGCCGAGGGCTCCAAGCCAGGTGGAAAGGATCACGGACAGCGTGCGCATTTTATCGATGTTCACGCCGCTGGCCTTGGCGTATTCCGGGTTGGAGCCGACGATGGTCATCGCTGTTCCCGTACGAGTCCGCATAAACAGGGCCATCAGGCCGCACAACAGAAGGAAAAAAACGAACATTCCCGTGGGAAAAAAGAAAAAATTTCCCAGGTTAAAGGAGCCGAGGCTCCCGATGGCGTTCTGCCAGAAAGCCTCCACCGATATGGTGGTGCGGAGCCCCTTTCCCGCGTACCCCCAGACCATGTTGGGGCTCCTGTAGGGCAGCACGAGCCACAGGATGCACATCAGCGCCACCGACGAAAAGCCCACATAGGTAGCGATCATCATCTCGCTTCCCTTGACCTTGTTCAGCAGAAGGCCGTACCCCCAGCCAAGCACGATCGCGATAGGCGTCGCGATCAGCATGGCCGTCAGGATCCCCGGCAGGCCGGTTACGGCCAGCTCTACGCTGGTGACCGCGCCCAGCAGGCCGGCGATAATGCCCAGGGGCAGCCCAAAGTTTAGGCCGCAGCCTGACTGCACCATGGGGACCATGGCGAGAACCATGACGCCGTTCATGCCGAAACGGACGAGCGTGTCGTTGATCGACGCGTCAAGGCGGACTCCCACGAAGGGCGCGAGGACGAAAAGCGACAGAAGGAACAACGCGATCAGGATTCGGGGCCAGCCCGCCTCCTCGATGAATTTTTTCAGGTCTTTCATTGATTCACGGCCTCCTCCGCGGTGCCAAGCATCATGTAGCCGAATTCCTCCGACGAGCATGAAGCGGGCTTGATTCCGACCACGGTCCCCTTGTCGATGATGGCGATGCGGTCGCAGATCGAACGCAGCTCTTCAAGCTCCGAGGAGATCATGACGATGGTCATTCCCTGTTCTCGATTGTATTTTTTCAGCGTGTCGAGGACGACCTTCTTCGCGCCCACGTCGATGCCGCGAGTGGGTTCCGAGACGAAGAGCAATCGCGGGTGCGTTTCAAAGGCCTTGGCGAGGCAGATTTTCTGCTGGTTTCCGCCGGACAGTTCCTGCACGTGCTGCCGGGGCCCCACGCACTTGATTTCAAGCTCGTCGATGTACTTCTTGGCGCATTCCAGGATGGCGGCTTCGTCGCGAACCTTCACCATGCCGCCCAGGACCGGCTTCAGATACCGTTGTTGGGTCTGAAGGGCCGTGAAGATGATGTTCCATGCGATGGATTCATCCAGCAGCAGCCCTACGCCGCGGCGGTCCTCGGACACAGCGGAGATCCCCATGGCCAAGGGCACGACGGGCGAGTTCAGCTTCAGCGGTTTGCCGTCGAAGACGACGGAGCCGCCGGCGGCGTGAAGCCCCATGATTCCGTTTGAAATGCCGAGTTTTCCCTGACCTGCCAAACCGCCGATGCCGAAGATCTCGCCTTCGTAAACGTCGAGATTTACGTCGCGGACGGTTTCTCCGGGCATATCCACCCAGAGGTGCCTGACCTTCAGAAGCTCACGGCCTTGCCTCTTCTCGATTTTCACTTCCTGCGTCGTTTTATCCATGGCACGGCCCACCATGCTGCTGGCAATTTCCCTGATGTTCGTTCGCTGCGGCGAGGTTTCGAGCACCACTTCCCCATCGCGCAGGATCACTATTTTATCGCAGATCTCCATGATCTCCTGAAGCCTGTGGGAGATGAAAACGATCGCGATGCCCATGCCGGCAAGGCGGCGCATGGACTGGAGCAGGATCTGGGCTTCGCTCTCGGTAAGCACCGCCGTCGGCTCGTCCAAAACGAGCAGCTGCGTGCCGCTCTTGTCTATTTCTCTGGCAATTTCCGTGAATTCCTTGTGTCCGACGGGCAGTTCGGAGATCAGGGTCTCGCCGTTCAGAGCCACGTTGAGCTTTTCAATGGCCGCGGCGGCCCTCTTCTTCATATCCGCTCGGTCCAGAGTCTTGAGGCGGTCGCCGAAAGCCTCTACAAGCGGGTTGTAAACCAAAGATTCACGGTTCAGCACGATGTTTTCCGTGACGGAAAAGCCGGGGATTAACGAGAACTCCTGATGAACCATGCCGATGCCCGCCTCGAGGGCGTCGTTGGGGCCGTGAAAATGAGTTTCGCGGCCGTTAATAAAGATTTTGCCTTCGTAGCCGCCTGTCTCTTCGATGACGTTCATGCCGAAAAGGATGTTCATCAGCGTGGACTTGCCGGCTCCGTTTTCGCCGACCAGTCCGAGGATTTTCCCCTTTTCGAGCGTGAATGAGACGTTTTTCAAAACGCGGTTGCCAAAATAGGCCTTTCCCACGTTTTCAATCCGCAGTAACGGTTCTCCTCCCATGGATGAGTACCTCCTTTGCTCTGTGCCTCGCAGGTATAGGTGCAAAGCTTCTATCAACAACGGGGTTATTGCCCCGTTTCTCTCTCAGGTTCTGTCCGGCAAGGCTATCCTTGCCTTTTCGCTCTTTCCCCTGTCCGATCCTGTTCCTTTGCCAAAAAAAAGAGCGGGGAAGTCTGGAACTACTCCCTCCGCTCACAAGATTACGGGTCTTTTACTTGACCTTGAAGTACTTATCAGGCACGACTTCCTTGGTCATTCCAAGGTATCCCTTACCGAAGATGTAGGTGTCCTGATAGACGAGAGCGCAGTTTTTCAGCTGCACGCCGGTGTTGACATCGGTGTAGACGTTTCCGTTCCAGGTAGCGCCAGGAGTGGCGGCGTTGAAGGCGGCGACCATATCGTCAAACTTGAACTGGCGGCGGAAGTTCTTCGCCGTGACGCCCTTTTCGATGTAGGACTTGGCGAGTTCGCCAAGAGCGAGGGTATTGGTGAAGCCGTAAGAATAAGCCCAGGTTCCCAGACGGCCCTTGCCGCCCTTGTCGATAACGGCCTTCTCAACCCTCGCGAGGATTGCGGGGAAGTTGCCGGCCACGTCGGCCAGGTCGACGCCCAGAGCGCCGGGATAGCCCATCAGAGGCGAAGGAAGGTCGGCTTCGATGAAGTAGCCCTGTCCCTCGGCCAACCTCTTCAGAAGAGGTTCGGTGTGAGCGTCGTTGGTG
Organism: Pyramidobacter piscolens; assembly: GCA_004558205.1. GTDB lineage: Bacteria > Synergistota > Synergistia > Synergistales > Dethiosulfovibrionaceae > Pyramidobacter > Pyramidobacter piscolens_A. The sequence goes on along the minus strand of SFDM01000003.1, from coordinate 74,224 downwards.
CAGAAGAAGGCGGTCATGGGGCCGTACTTCTCGATCCACGCGGGAACCTTTTCAAGGATGAACTGCTGAGCGCCGGCGACGCCCACGTCGCTGGTGGGATCGGGAGCGGTCTCAAAGTGGAACTTCATGCCCAGGTCCTTGCAGGCCTGCTCCATGATGTTGCGGCGGCGGGACATCAGCTCGTAGCTCATGTGGCGGGGGAAGGAAATATGTACGAAATCGGTAACGCCAAGCTTGTGGGCCGCGGCGATAATCAGGTAGCCGCGGGCGATGCTGTCGGAATGGACCGCAAGGTCAGCCGCCGTGGAGATGACGCCGGGGTCTTCATGGTTCTCGCCGGCGAAAAGAAGGATGTCAGGGCGCTTCTCGCGGATGCGGCGGAATCCTTCAGTGGTGCCGGGGATCGCCTGGTTGACGATGACGGCCTTCATCAGAGGATCGTCGGCAAAGGAAGCGATCTGGGAAATGGTGGTTTCCTGCTCGGTCATGAAGTTGTCGGGATAGGTGATATGCTTGATCATTCCGCCGTTGGCGACGTCGCCATAGCGTTTGATCAGTTCTTCAGCGCCGCGAAGGTCATCTTCGGACTGGGACACTGTGCCGGTGCAGACACCAATGTGGAATTTGGCCGGTTCAGCCATCGCCTGGATCGCGCAGAACGTCAGTGCCGCGCAGAGCAGGCCAACCATAAACTTTTTCATTACTGTTCCCTCCATAGTATTAAAAGGTATTGGCGCGTGGCGGACCCATGGCCGCCATCACCAAACATAGAATACACCCGAGTTCGCTCTCTGTCAAAAAATTATAGCGCTGTAAATATTGATTAAAAATATGATTTTTTACGACATTATTAACAGGGACACTGACAGTCTTTTCAGGAAACTATCATCTAAATCCAGCGTTTACAATATTTTACAGTTTTTTTAACTTCACCGGCTTTTGGAGTCGTCAAGATACTAAGGTATTATGAAAAAGTGATGTATACTGCGTAATTGTTGCATTTTTTCCGGGAATCCTATACTATTAGGACAAGTCCAGTTACATTTATTCTAGCAACTGCGCTTCGGCGTTGTTCGCATACATCCAATTCAATATTGAGGAGGTTTTTGCATGAGTCGCACTATCAGAACCCTTGCAACAGTCCTGGCTATGGCGTTGTTCGCCACGGCCGCCCTTGCCGCCCCGAAGATCGGTATCATGACCGGTACCGTCGCCCAGGGTGAAGAAGAGTACCGCGCGGCCGAAGAAATTGTGGCCAAATACGGCAAGGACCGCGTAATCCACGTTACCTACCCCAACAAGTTCATGGATGAACAGGAGACCACCATCTCTCAGATCGTCGCCATGGCCTATGACCCCGACGTCAAAGCCATCGTGATCTGCCAGGCTGTTCCCGGCACCGCGGCGGCTATCGACAAAGTTCACGAGATCCGCGACGACGTGGCCATCATTCTCGGAGTTCCTCACGAGAAGTTCGAGTTTGTGGCGAACAAGGCCGATGTGCTCTACGAGAACGACCAGCCATCGCGCGGCGTTTCAATCCCCACGCTCGCCAAGTCGATGGGCGCTACGAAGTTCTTGCACTATTCCTTCCCTCGCCATATGTCTTATCCTCACCTTGCCGGACGCCGCGACCTCATGAAGAAGACCTGCGGCGAACTGGGCATGGAGTTCATCGAGATCACGGCTCCCGACCCCACGGGCGAGGGCGGCGTTCCCGCGACTCAGCAGTTCATGCTTGAAGATATTCCCCGCCAGGTCGCCAAGTACGGCAAGGATATCGCCGTGTTCGGCACCAACTGCTCCATGCAGGAGCCCATGGTGAAGGCCGTCATCAAGACTGGCGCCATCTACGCGGAACAGTGCTGCCCCAGCCCCTTCCACGCTCTTCCCAACGCTCTGGGCATTGAAGTCCCCGAAGGGAAGGCGGGCAATGTGGAGTTCATCATCGAAGCCATCGACCAGAAGGTCCGCGAAGCCGGCGCCAACGGCCGTATCGCTACCTGGAAGGTTCCCGCCAACATCGCCATGGTCCGCGCCGGAACGATCTACGCTTGGGAATGGGCCGAGGGCAAACTCGCCAAGAAGTCCGACCCCGAAGCCGCCCAGAAGGCTCTTCAGACCGCTGCGGGCAACGTGAAAGTCCGTCCCCATCCTCAGGCGCCCAACTTCTTCTACTTCCTCGGCGAATCCATCGTCTTCGGAAAATAACCGCGCGAAACTGCATAAGAGTTTTTTTGCTACGACAAAAAGGGCCGCTCTTGAGGGTGGCCCTTTTTCCGTAAAAAAGAAATAATTTGGAGACTTCAACTCGGAGAAGGGAGAGAAAACGTTCTTGAAGGAAAAAAACAGACTTCAGCTGCACAACATCTCCAAAGAATATTTTGGCAACAAAGTCCTTAAAGGGATCTCCTTTGACGTTCCCGAGGGAGCCATTGTGGCTCTCGTGGGCGAAAACGGCGCCGGAAAATCCACGCTGATGAACATTCTCTTCGGAATGCCGGTGATTCACAGCACCGGAGGTTTCGAAGGGGAGGTGCGCTTTGACGGCGCTCCCGTCAATATCACGTCACCCCAGCAGGCGATGGAACTTGGGATTGGCATGGTTCATCAGGAGTTTATGCTGCTTCCGGGTTTTACGATCACTGAAAACATCAAGCTGAACCGCGAAGACACCAAACCCAGCGCCCTAGGAAAAATTTTCGGTTCCAGCATGGACTGGCTCGACATGAAAAGCATGAAAAAGGACGCGCGGCGGGCTCTGGACACTATCGGCATGGGAATCGACGAAGCGCTGCCCGTGGCCGGCCTGCCTGTGGGATATATGCAATTTATCGAGATTGCCAGAGAAATTGACAAGACCAACACCAAACTGCTGGTCCTTGACGAGCCCACGGCGGTTCTCACCGAATCCGAGGCGGAGCGCCTTCTGGAAACCATGAGACTCCTGGCCTCCAAGGGCATTTCCATTCTCTTCATCAGCCACAGGCTTGACGAGGTCCTTTCCGTGTCGGATTACATCGTGGTTCTGCGCGACGGCGAGCTGGTATGCTCTCTTGATCCCAAGGATACCGACGTGGCTCATGTGGCGGAGCTTATGGTGGGGCGTAAGATCGAGAGCCACGAGCTTTGCGGCCGGGTGCCGGAGAGCTTTTCGTCCGGCAGGATCCTTGAAATTCGAGATCTGAGCGTGAACATGCCCGGCGAAGAGGTCAGAAATCTGGATCTTGACGTGTACCGCGGCGAAATCCTGGGCATCGGCGGACTTGCCGGCGGCGGCAAAATAGGCATCGCCAACGGGATCATGGGGCTCTTCCCAGCGTCTGGCACGGTTATAAAACATAATTTCGGCGGCGGCGACGAGAAGGTCGAACTGAATATCCAACGTACCCGCGACGTATTGAGCTGCGGCCTGGCCTTCGTCTCCGAAGACCGGCGCGGGGTCGGCCTGCTGCTGAACGACTCCATCGAGCTGAATATCACTATCACGGCCACCCAGCTGCAGGACAAGTTTATGAAACCGGGTTTTATTTCCCTTCACGACACCGCGGCCATGCGCGCAAAAGCCCTTGAAGACATCAAAGAGCTGGATATCCGCTGCACAGGCCCCGAACAGCTGACGCGGCGCCTTTCCGGCGGAAACCAGCAAAAGGTCTGCATTGCCCGCGCCCTTGCCCTTCAGCCTGACCTGCTTCTCGTGTCGGAGCCCACGCGCGGCATCGATATCGGCGCGAAGAAACTGATTATGGACCTTCTGGTCCGCCTCAACAGAGAACAGGGGCTCACGGTGATCATGACTTCCTCGGAGCTTGCAGAGCTGCGCTCGGTCTGCGACCGGATCGCGATCATCTACGACGGACATCTTCAGGGCGTGCTGCTTCCCACCGACAGTGACAGGGATTTCGGCTTGATGATGGCCGGCAATCCCATCAAAGCCACGACGAAGGAGGTCGAACGCTGATGATGGATAAAATCCGCGAGTTTGGAATTCCGCGCCTCATCATCGCCCTGTTTTTGGCCCTGCTGATCGCGGCGGCCAGCACAATGGGGCTTCCCATGGAACAGATCGCCGGAAACATGCTGACTCGGTTCGGCATGAACGCCATTCTGGTGCTCGCCATGATCCCAACGATCCAGGTGGGAGCCGGCCCGAACTTCGGCATCCCCCTTGGAATCATCTGTGGGCTCATCTCCACCACCCTTGCGGTGGAACTGGACCTGCGCGACTTTACGGCTCTCGCCGCGGCGCTCGCGATCGGGGTTCCTCTCGGCGCTCTGTCGGGCTATTTTTACGGTCTGCTCCTGAACAAGGTCAAGGGGCAGGAGATGACCGTGGGCACCTACACGGGCTTCTCCATCGTCTCCCTCATGTGCATCTTCTGGCTTGTGGCGCCCTACTCCAGCCCCGAGATGATCTGGCCTTACGGCGGAAGCGGCCTCCGCGTGACTATCGTCCTGGACGGCCGGCTTGAACAGATCCTGGACAAGCTCATGGCTTTCAATATCCTGGGTGTCACTGTCCCAACGGGGCTTCTGCTGGTCACGGCGCTGGTCTGTCTCGGCCTTTGGCTGCATCAGAGGACGAAGAGCGGTCTCGCCATGGCGGTGGTCGGCGAAAATCCCCGTTTTGCCGAATCTTCCGGCCTGAACGTGAACAGATACCGCGTCATAAGCTGCATGATTTCCAACGCTCTCGGAGCGCTCGGAATCATCATCTACTCTCAGAGTTTCGGCTTTGTACAGCTCTATCAGGCGCCGCTTTACATGGGGCTTTACTGCGTGTCGGCAATCCTGATCGGCGGCGCTTCTCTCCGCCGCGCGACGATCACTCAGGCGCTGATTGGAACCTTCTTGTTCCAGTCCCTTCTGGTGATCTCCGTCCCCGTTGCAAACGTCATCTTCAAGAACAACCTTTCCGAGGTTGCCCGCGTGATCGTCAGCAACGGCATTATCCTCTACGCGCTGACGCGCAAAGCTTCAGGAGGTGACGCTCGATGAAAAAGGATATTTTCGCCGTGCCCGGAAAGGGATTCAACATCGGCGCTGTCTTAAAGAAAAACGCCGTCCCCATCGTGTTTCTGATTCTCTGCTCTCTCTGTTACTACTATGCGAGGGTTCCCTTTTTCTTCTTCGCCAACGACCTGATCTCCCGTCTCGCGAGAAATTCCTTCATGGTGATCTCGCTGATCATCCCCGTTTTGGCGGGAGTGGGGCTGAACTTCGGCATCGTCCTTGGCGCCATGGCCGGCCAGTTCGGCGCAATTGTATCGGTGGTCTACCAGGTTGGAGGCGTCGCCGGAATCCTGCTTTCGAGCCTGGTCGCCCTGCCGCTGGCGATCCTCTTCGGCGCGCTTACGGGCATGACCTTTAACCGCGCCAAGGGCAAGGAAATGATCACGGGCATGATCCTGGGCTACTTTGCCAACGGGCTTTACCAGCTTATCTGCCTTTTCCTGGTGGGAACGGTTATTCACCTTTCCGATGTAAGCCTGCTTCTTCCTTCGGGAGTGGGGCTCATCAACACCATCGACCTGAAGCTGTGGCATTACGCGCTGGACAAAATGTACGTCCTGAAGGTCATGAGGATGATCAGCATTCCCGTGGTCACCCTCGCTATCGTGGCGTTCCTCTGCCTGCTCGTGTACCTGCTGTTCAAGACCAAACTCGGCCAGGATCTCCGCGCTGTCGGTCAGAACAGGCAGATCGCCGAAGTGGCTGGAATCAACGTGGACAGGATCAGGATCATCGCCATCGTGTTCTCCACAATTTTAGCCGCCTGGGGACAGATCATATTCCTCCAGAACATGGGCAACTTGAACACCTACGGCAGCCACGTACAGGTCGGCACCTTTGCCGTGGCTGCGCTGCTGATAGGAGGCGCTTCGGTTTCGCAGGCCACGATCAAGCAGGCCATCGTGGGCACCATCCTGTTCCATTCTCTGTTCATCCTCTCGCCCATGGCGGGGAAGAACCTGATGGGCAGCGCCCAGGTCGGCGAGTTCTTCCGCGTCTTCGTCGCCTACGGCGTCATCGGCATCGCTCTGGCGCTGCACGCGTGGCAGAGGCGCAGCAAGAAGTAGCGCGCTGCGCCTCTCATACTCTTTCGCAGCTAAACGGCTTAATCGGAGACCGGGGCCACTCCAGGGGCATCCAGTCACTAAAGACTACCTCGGCCTATTCGGCCTGCCTATACTTGCTTTGTGGATACCCCTCAGCAGGTATTCATCATTTCAAAGGGCAATTAGCATCAAAAGCGTTCTTTTTCTGAAGAAAAAGCGACAAAACAGCCCCGCGCAGGAGATATCTCCTGCGCGGGGCTGTTTTGTCGCTTCTCTTTAACCTGAAAAACATCGAGCCGACGCCGACATCAGAGATCGGCGTTCATCTTAGAGGCTGCTAGTTGACCAGGTCCTTCAGGCCTTTACCAGCACGGAAAACGGGAACTTTCTTCGCGGGGATCTCAATGGTCTTTTCGGGATCCTGCGGATTGCGTCCAATGCGGGCCGCGCGTTCACGCACCTCGAAGGTTCCAAAACCCACGAGCTGAACCTTGTCGCCCTTTGCCAGCGCGCTCTCAATAGCGGAAATGGTGGCGGAAATCGCCTCTCCGGCAGCTTTCTTGCTCATATTGGCGCTTGCGGCAACCTCATTGATCAATTCATTTTTCGTCATTCTCTCTACCTCCTTAAGTCATAAAAACAGCAAGATTTGCTCTCCCTTCAGAGCATCCCTATTCTAATATCATGAGGCCTTGCAGGTCAAGCCTTTTCCGAGTTTCTGTGACTACTTCTCCAAAAAAGCCTCAGAGGCACTCCATCGTAGTCGCCGGCCTCGCGGATCTTCTTTGAAAGATGGTTCTCAAAGCTCTGAGTTACAATTTCCGCGTCGTTGACGAAAAACACGAACGTCGGCGGCACGGTGGAACTTTGAGTGCAGTAATAAATCCTCAGCCGCCGCCCCCTTCCGTCGGTGGGGAGCCTGTCGAAAGCCAGCATGTCCCTGATGATTTGGTTCAGGACGGTGGTGCTGAATCTGGACTGACGGCGCTGGTACACGCGGCCGACTAAATCGAGCAGCCTGTGAAGCCGCCTGCCGGATGTGGCGGAGGTGAAGAGCACCGGCGCATGGCTGACGAAGCGGAATTCTTCGCGGAGCTTATCCTGGATCTCGTCGCCGATTTCCGGCGTGTTAGGAAGCAGGTCCCATTTATTTACCACCAGGACCACGCCTTTGCCGCGCGCCAGAATTTCGCCCACAAGGCGCTGATCCTGTTCCGTTGCAAGTTCGCGGGCGTCCATCACGAAAATCGCCACGTCGCATTGATCGACGCTCGCCATGGTCCGCACCGTGGAATAGAACTCGATATCGCTGTTGACCCTGCTTTTACGTCTCAGCCCGGCCGTGTCGATAATCTGGAAGCGCTGCCCGTTGTAGTCGATCACCGCGTCGATGGAATCGCGGGTCGTCCCCGGTACGTCGCTGACAAGAGAGCGTTCCTTTCCGGCCAACACATTCAGTATGCTGGATTTCCCCACGTTGGGGCGGCCCACCAGAGCCACCTTGATTAGGTTTTCCTCTTCCGCCGGGGCCGTCTTGTCGTCGGGCAGCAGTTCCGCGACCTGGTCGAGGAGGTCGTCGACCCCGCGCTTATGCATGGCGCTGACGCCGACGACTTTGTCGAAACCGAGCGAATAGGCTTCCATCACGTCGTCGTCGTGGCGCAGGTCGTCGATCTTGTTGACCGCGATAATCACTTGCGACGAATGGGAACGAAGCACATGGGCCACGTCCTGGTCCATCCAGGTGACGCCTTCCTGGCCGTCAATGGTGAAGATGACCAGGTCGCTCTCTTCAATCGCCTGAAGGATCTGCCCTTTCATGCCTTCCATGATGGGGTCCTGATCCTTCAGCAGCAGGCCTCCCGTATCCACCACGTAGAAATCCTTGTCTTTCCACTGGACGCGCCCGTAAAGACGGTCGCGCGTCACGCCGGGCATGTCGTCAACGATTGCGCGCCGCTCTCCTATAATTCTGTTAAAAAGCGAGGACTTTCCCACGTTGGGACGTCCGACTATAGAAACAATTGCCATGTTAAACTCCTTCTTCGCTCCAGGCCCATGGGTCGTTGCTACGACCGGCCCCTATTCTGTCCAGACCTGGATGCGGGGAAAACCAGTTCTGGAACGCTGTATCATAAAGTATTCGGCAAGGACTCGGCGCAATGGCGCCATTTTCGGCGCGAACACGACCAACTTGCTTCCACGCCTGTCAGGTTCCATCGAAGAGAATCCGGCGTCGTCCAGCTTGATCGCCAGTTCGTCTTTATCGCGCCATTCCGGCGGAATCGTTATTTCCACGAGGTTCGATTCGGGAGGGAATCCCAGGCTTTGCCTCTCAGGCAGTTCAGAGCGCCAAAACAACTCCCAGCCGCCTTGCAGGCCTCTTTGCCACCCCTTGCCCGGGGAACGGGTCTGCATGACCACCTGACGCTCGCCTTCGCCGCGCCAGCAGGACTCCAGCAGCATCGAAAAGGCGTTGAATCGCGATGCGTAATGGGCCTGGCGGGCTTCCGAGTCAGCGTCAAGCCAGCAGATCAGCCTGGGATGGAGCGTGTCGAGAAGACTCAGCGCACGTCTTGAACCAAGGACCAGGCCCCCGTACTTTGCAAGCTCCCCGAGGCGTTTCTTTGCCTCCGTCTGCGTCTTGGGGTTATCGAGGTGCCAAAGCCATACGGGACGGTCGCCAAGAAGCGTCTGAGCCATGGGAAGCAGCGCCTCCAGTCCCGGCGACGCTCCTTGGAGTATTTTGCCGCCGCAGACAGGGCACTGTTCGGGAAGCCCTGCTTTACGCCCGCAAAGCGGGCATCTCAGCATCCCAGCTTCGAAGACCATAGGCGTTCCGCATTGGCTGCATTGGATCGGGTGGCCGCAGTCGGCGCATTGTACTTCTCCCGTAACGCCGCGCCGGTCCAGAAGCCAGAAGACGGCCTCGCCTGAGGCCACGTGGTCCGCAGTCTCTGCAAGCAGGGAGTCCGCCAGAGGTAAAGGCCACTGCATGCCCTTGAAGGAAACCCGCGGTACGTCATAGAGGTTGATGAAACGCAGCTGCCGGCGTTCCTCAGGGCGCTTTTTCTCAGCGGGCGGCAGGAAGTTTTTGAAGATCCTCGACGAAGGAAGGCGTCCCCCAAGCAAAAGTTTTGTCCCGCTGATGCGGGCCCTCGACGCCGCGAAGCTTCTGACGGAAAAAAAAGGGTAGCTTTTTGCCCGCCATGAAGGGTTCGATTCATCGTCGATAATGATCAGCCCCGGCGATCCCAAAGGAGCGCAAGCTGCGCCGGGCGCGCCTATAACCACGGCGTTGTCCTGTTCCAACGCCTGTTTCCAGCATTTTAAGGCCGCTTCCGCTCCGGAGGCTGGCCATAGGATCAGTCTCTTTTTGGGCACTAACCCGGTAAGCGCAGCGTGGAACGCCTTTGCCTGGCATCTTTCGGGAAAAAGGCACAGAACCCCTGAAGGACAGCCAAGAATTTGGCTTCTGTAAGAGTCCCAGCGTTCCGCGTCCCTGTAACGATAGAGAAAGGACGGAGGAGAAGACGCCGCGCTCCGATTCTCCGTATATTCGGGGAAGGAAACGCCCTTCCAGAAGGACGAGGGCAGCAAGGTGTGCAGAACTTCCGCAGCGCTGCACAGAAAGGCATGGGAGGTGATGTGGGCGGCTCTCAGGTAGGTTTCGCTTAAAACCGGGAATTGATCGATCACACGAAGGACTTTTTTAAGCTTGGCTGCCGGCGGAGGAGATTCCTCGGGACCCAAGCTGAGCCCCACGCGGGTGCCGCGGCCGACGGGAACAAGGACTCGCGCCCCCCGGACGGCGGCTTCATCGGTTTCGTAACTCAGATAATTCCACCAGGGCCCTGGAATCAGGACTTTTATCCTATGCATCGGCCCAAGTGAGCGCGGGCGTCGTTACGCCTGGGGTTCGGTCTCGTCGTCCGCATTGGATTCCGGGGCCGTTTCTTCCTTTGTGCCGGCCCTGTCGGAAGTCTCTTCGAAAGCTGCCGCCTTGCTGAGATCCTCAGGATTTTCCGTTTCTTCGTTTTCGGTGAGGTTGACCTCGCTCTCGATCACGTCGGGGATATTGTCGTTCTGAAGAGTGACCGCGACGCGGCCGGCTTCCATGTCGGCCAGGGCCATGGAGATGTACTTTTCTTCCGCCCCTTTGTCCAGCACGTTGCGCCCCTTGGTCTCGCTGATCTGGCGCGCCCGGTGGGCCACGATCGACGTTAAAAGGTATTTATTTTTGACGTCGATGTTTTCGATGATTTTTTCCATATTGTAAAAGCGCATTACCGTTGTTCCTCCCTTGAACCGCAGCGGTACTTTTGGACGAAATCACAGAGCTGCCGCGCTGCGTCGTCGGCATTGTCGTTCACTACGACAAATTCATAGCGATCCCGCTTTTCCATTTCTGCAATTGCGTTGTGAAGGCGCAGCTGCAGCTCTTCTTCCGTTTCGGTGTTTCTGCTTCGCAAGCGCCGTTCAAGCACTTCCAGTGACGGCGGGACGACGAACAGCATGACAGCTTGCGGCAGCTTCTCTTTTACCTGAAGAGCCCCCTGCACGTCGATTTCCAGAAAAAGGTCCTCTCCTCGGTTCAGCACTGCCAGAACGTCGGAGAGCAGCGTCCCGTAACGGTGCCCGTGGACATGGGCGTACTCGAGAAAATCGCCCTGAGCGACGTGCCGGTCGAACTGGGCGTCGCTGATGAAACGGTAATCCACGCCGTCCACTTCTCCTTCCCGCGGCTCCCGCGTCGTGCAGGAGATGGAATAATGCAGTCCCCTGATCATTTCAAAGAGCCTGGCGCGCAGCGTCCCCTTTCCCGCGCCGCTCGGTCCCGACAGAACAAATAAAACGCCCTGTCTATTCTTCTTCATCAGAGCTGTCTCCTTCGTATACCCGATTGACGATCGTCTCAGGCTGTATGGCTGATAAAAGTATGTGATTGCTGTCTGTTACGATAATAGCGCGCGTTTTGCGGCCTTTTGTGGCGTCGATCAGCCTGCCCGCCTCCCGCGCTTCCTCTTTAAGCCTCTTTACCGGAGCGGAGGTGGGATGAATGATGGCCACGATGCGTTCGGCGACGATCATGTTGCCAAAACCGACATGGACAAGCGTAGGCGTCATGAGGCTACTCCACGTTCTGAATCTGCTCGCGGATGCGTTCGAGCAGAGTCTTCGTATCGACCACCAGCCAACGGATGTCCGTGCTGGACACCTTGGACCCGATGGTGTTCGCCTCGCGGTTCATCTCCTGGAGAAGAAAGTCAAGTTTTCTTCCCACCGATCCGCCTTTTTCCAGAAGTGACGCAAACTGGGAGGAATGGCTCTGGGACCGGGTCAGCTCTTCGGAAATATCCCACTTGTCCGCCTGGATCACCAGCTCCTGGGCAAGGCGCGCTGGATCGGCGTCATAGCCCAGGCGTTCCACGGTCTTCGAGATCCGTTCGCGGTAATCCTCAAAGGACTTTTGTGAAATGCCGTTCCACTGTTCCGATATGGACGTTAACAGATGGTTGTAATTCTCCAGATTCTGCAGGATATCTTGATACAGGGCCGTGCCCTCGACGCCCCGCATTGCGATAAGGTCCTGTCCCGCCTGATCCAGCAGTTCGAGGAGCGCCGGCTGGACTTTTTCCATGGTCGCGTCGGTCAGCGACGAGGACTCGGTGACGCCTGGAAGGGAAAGAAGGCTCGTTACCGAAGGGACGGGGCCGCCCAATTCGCCTTGGAGGGATTGTATCTCGTGATAGTAGTCCCTAAGGACTTCTTCGTTCAGGCGGTCCTTCATGAGAACCGGCGACCAGGACAGATCGGCGCGCACCTGCACTTTTCCGCGCGCCAGCCTGTTTCGAAGCGTGGTCTGAATGAGAGGTTCAAGGCTGAAAAGGTCCTTGCTGGCACGGATTACAACTTCAAGGTATCTTGAATTGACGCTGGAAAGTTCCACGGTCAGCGTTCCCCAGGGATATTCCCCTCGGGCGCGGCTAAAACCAGTCATGCTGTAGAGCATCTACATTCTCCTTTCATCCCCGCGCGGCTTGATCCAATCCAGGACGTTCCAAAGCGAATCAAGTCCTTTGCCGGTCAACGCGCTGATCCCATAGACGGGAATGCCTTCGCCTTTCAGCTGCTCTTTCACCTGCAGAGTTCTCAGGTCGCCGGCACGGTCGATTTTGTTCAAGACCACGGTCCGCGGCAGAGAGGCGGCTCCAATTTCAAGCAGGGTTTCCTGAATCACGCCGTAGGTTGACAGTACGTCGGGGTCGTTCACGTCGAGCACGATCATGATCATGTCAGCCTGGCGCACCTCTTCGAGCGTAGTCCTGAAAGCGGCGATGAGATCCGGCGGGAGGCTGCGTATGAATCCCACGGTGTCGGCCATCAGGAATTGTTTTCCCGAAGGCAGGCGAATGGAGCGCACCGTGGTATCGAGCGTGGCGAAAAGCTGATCTGCTGCATAGAGCTTTTGATCGCCGCTCATGCGCCGCAATAGGGTCGTCTTTCCGCTGTTGGTGTAGCCCACAAGGGCGACGGTAGGGATTCCGCTTTTACGGCGCTGTTTTCTCTGGCCTTCGCGGCGTTTTTTCATCTCGTCGAGCTTTCGGGTGGCTTCCACAATTCTCGACTGCAATTTTCTGCGATGACGTTCCAGTTCCGTCTCGCCGGGACCGCGGGTTCCGATGCCGGCGCCTGCGTTGGACATCTGCATGCCCAGTCCGCGAAGGTGGGGCATCTCGTAGCGGCACCGGGCCAGGTCGACTTGGAGCTTGGCCTCGGCCGTGGTGGCGCGCTGCTCGAAAATCTTCATGATCACCAGGGCCCTGTCCCAGACTTCACAATCCGTCTTTTTCCTGATATTGCTCAGCTGAATGGGAGCGAGCATGTCGTTGCAGACGATCAGGTCGGCCTGAGAAGCTTCCGCGAGAATTTTAAGCGAATCGACCTTTCCGGAGCCGAGAAGGAACGCAGGATCGGGCTTCTCTTTTTTTTGAGTCGAGACGGCCACGACCTCCACATTAAGATTGGAAAGAAGAAGTTTCAGTTCCTCCAGAAGAAGGTCCAGTTCGATGGAATCGGGCAGTTCCAGGCCCGTGATAATTGCGCGGCGGTGCTCTTTCAGCGGGTTTTTAAAGTCCGGCGGGAGCGTGGTTAGCCAATGCTCAGCCGTTCCAGGCGCGCCAGTTCTGTCTGCAGTGTGCTTCGTATTCTTTCACGCTCCTCTTTCAGTGTTCCTCTTGACTCTTCGGGCATAGGCATGATGGGCTTGCCAAAACGGGCTATGATTCTGTTCCTTTTGATCTTCGACGACCCTACAGGCATGGCTTCAAAGGTTCCGGAGATGTACAGAGGAACGATCGGCACGGAAACTTTTGTGGCCAGAACGGTGATGCCCCCTTCGATGGGCAGGAGCTTTCCGTCCAGGGAGCGCATCCCTTCAGGGAAAATCATCAAATTTTCTCCTTCTTTCAGGAGCGAGAGAAAATTTTTCAGCGCGATCCCAGCGACCTGCCCGCTGCTTCGGCTGACGGGAATGGCGCCCAGCGTGTGAATCAGCCACGTGAAGATGGGGTGAATCTGAAAAAGTTCCTCTTTTGCCAAGGGGCGGAGCCTCCCGGGGAAGGCGACTCCCATAACGATGGGATCCAGGTTGCTCGTGTGGTTGGCGGCCACGATCACCGGGCGGTTGGAGGGAATTTGGTCTCGCCCTATAATCGTGATTCCATTATGAAGAAACAAAAACAGATAGCATACACCTCTGACAAAATAATAAAAAAAGGATCTAAGCATGGCAGAGCCTCCCCGCTATGTCAATGATGGCCGAAGCAACCTGATGAGCGTCCAGGTCCGAAGAGTCTATGAGGACCGCGTCGGGCGCCTTTTTCAGCGGCGCGAGCTGGCGCTGCGCGTCGGCGTCGTCGCGTCTTCGGATCTCTTCGAGAATTTTCTCGTAGCTTACGCCGCCGCAGCGCGCCATCTGCTCGTCGTAACGCCGGCGCGCGCGCACCTCAGCGCTGGCTGTGAGAAATATCTTCACCGGCGCCAGTGGAAAGACCACCGTTCCCATATCGCGTCCGTCGGCAACCAGAGCGCCGCTCAGCGCCTGCTCTCTCTGAAGGTCGAGAAGCTTCTCGCGCACAGACGGAAGAGCCGAGTAAACGGACGCAATCCGATCGACGGCCGGAGTCCTGATCAAGGCCGAAACGTCTTGGCCATTGAGCAGTACCGAGGATTTCCGGACCTCGACGGTCACGTCGAACAGGGCTCGCTTCAGCTCTTTAGATTCTTCGGGCGGAATTGAAGCGTCGTTGAGAAAAAAAGCCAGCGCCCGATAGAGCGCCCCCGTGTCGAGGTATCGTATCCCCAGCCTTTCCGCAACCAGCTTTGCGACGGTGCTTTTTCCTGCGCCAGCCGGCCCGTCGATGGCTATGACCCCTGTCCAGTTCATCCGCTGTTCCCCCTCAAAAATTATCTTTAAGTTTAAACGATGCCGCCGTACTCTATCATGCTGCGCAGCTGCTCTGCGGTGTACTCGCAGCTGCAGCCGCTTTTCAAACGTCTCAGTTCCATATGGCCGATTTTTCTTCGAAAAAGCACTTGGACATTTAAACCCGCAGCCTCCGCGATAATCCTGATTTCCCGCTTCACGCCTTCGTTCAGCGTGAAGCGCATCCACCGATAGGCTGGTTGTCTCTCGATGAAATCCACCAGGACGGGACGCAGGGCCTTCCCTTCAAAGACGGTCCCCCTGCGGAGCGCCTTCAGTTCGTCGGCCGAGGGCTCACGGTCGAGACGCACCTCATATTCCTTGGTGATGCCAGCCCGGGGATGGATCATCTCCTGGGCGAAGTCGCCGTCATTGGTCAGCATCAGAAGGCCTTCGCTCTGCAAATCAAGGCGTCCTACGGGAAACAGGCGGTAATAATCGTACTCGCGGGGAAGCAGGTCCAGCACTACAGGATAATTCCTGTCGGAGACGGCGCAGATGTACCCTCTCGGTTTATGCAGCACCATATAGATCTTTCTTTCTGGACGGACCTCCACGTCGTCGACCGTGACCAATTCCCCCTCGGGAACGTCATAGCCCGGTTCCGTAATCTGGTAGCCGCCGCAGACCACGCGCCCGTCGAAAATAAACTGCTCCACCTTGCGCCTGGAACCGACCCCGCACAAAGCCAGGTATTTATTCAATCTCATGGTTTTCTTCTCCGTTGTTTTCGCCGCCGCACACTGGGGCCGCTTCCTCGAGGGACAGAGCTGCCGCTTCGTCTGCCATTGCCCGGGGCTGATGGTTTCTCAGCTCTTCTATTTCGGCCACCGTCGGCAGGTCGGAGATCGCGCCCAATCCAAAGATTTCGAGAAATTTTTCCGTGGTCCTGTACAGGAGCGGAGAGCCTGTGCTCTTGCGCCGTCCCGCAATCCTGACAAGCCGATGGTCGAGCAGCGTGTCGATCACCCTGTCGCATCGAACGCCGCGGATTTCCTCAATTTCCGAGCGGGTCACGGGCTGGTTGTAGGCGACGACGGCCAGCGTTTCCAGGGAAGCCCTGCTCAGGCGGACGTGTTCGCTTTCGTCGGCCGCTCGAAACAGTTCAAGCGTTTTATTCATGTCGGGCGCGCTCGCCATAAACCACTTTCCGCCGAGCTCCCTGATTTCCATGCCATGAGCGGCCCCATACCCGTCGGAAAAAAAGGCGAGGGCCCTGCGCACCGCCGACGGCGGGTACTCCGCGGCGGCTGCGATCTCAGAAACGGAAGCGCCGTCGGGCGCGATAAACAGTATGGCCTCTATTTTCCGGGCCAGTTCCAGTTCAGGCTGCTCGCGCTCTGATGAAGACATCCCCAAACAGCTCCTTTTGAATCAAAATCACCCGGTTTCTTCGTGAAAGCTCCAGCAAGGCCAACAACGTAACGACGAGAGAGCTTCTTCCGGGGTCCTCTTTCAGCATGGAACGCATCGAGAGCCCCTCGGGGAAAAGGGTCAGCCGTTCGAGAACCCGATCCATTCGATTTTCCACTTGAATTTCATCGGGAATTTCGGCGGGGACTCCGTCAACCTCCCAGTCCTCATCTTCGTCTAGCTCAATTTCGGCGCGTCTTCTCCGGCGATCGAGCAAGTCCAGCCACTGCACAGAAAGGGAATAAAGGTCGCCCAAGTCGAAATAGGGAACTATCTCCCCGGGCGCTCTGAAACGGCGCAGCTCGGCCTTGCTTTTCAATTCGCCCAGCAGGGCGGCCGCAACGCGGTAGGGCCTGTAACGCTCCAGCATTTCCTGAAGATTCACGTTCTCCTCTTCGGTTATGGCCGCTTCTTCCTCGGCGAGAGCCGCGTCGTAGCTGGGCAGCAGAGAAACAGTCTTTTGCAGGACCAGATGGGCTGCCTGAGATATGAACTCGGCCACCGACGTGATGGGCAACCCTTCCGTTTTAGAGAGGTAGGCGCTGTAGATAGAGATGATCTCGGATACGCTGATCCGAGTCACCTCTATCTCTTTCTGGTCGATCATATGGCACAGGAGGTCGAGAGGTCCTGAAAATCCTTCGATCTCAAATTGAAACATCTCTACGCGTCTGTATGGTAGGGCTTGATGAAGCCGATGACGTCCAGGACTTCGTCCATGGTGGCGCGGGCGACTTTGCGGGCGCGCTGCTCGCCGTCGCTGAGGATCTCGTCCACGATTCCGGGGTTCTTTTCCAGCTCGACATAGCGGTCCCAAATGGGGGTCATGAGCTCCACAAAGTGGGCCTGCAGGGCCTTTTTGCAGTGGAGGCAGCCGATGGTCCCGCCGCGGCAGGCGGCGGTGAGTTCCGCCTTCTGCCCCTCATCGGGGTTAAACACTTTCTGAAGATCCCAGACAGGACATTTTTCAGGGTCGCCGGGATCGGTCTTACGGACTCGCGCCGGGTCGGTGGTCATGGTGCTCAGTTTTTTCCAGAGCACGTCGGCGGTATCCGAGATGTAAAGGCTGTTTCCATAAGACTTGCTCATCTTTCTTCCGTCGGTGCCTGGGACCTTGGGGGTCTTGGTCAGCATGATTTCCGGCTCGGGGAAGATTTCCTTGTAAAAGCCGTTAAAGCGACGCGCGATCTCGCGCGTCAGCTCCAGATGGGCCGTCTGGTCCTCTCCCACGGGGACGGCGTGAGACTTGTAGATCAGGATGTCGGCGGCCATGAGGACGGGATAGCCCAGGAAACCGTAGTTGCCGAGATCCTTGTTCTTGATGTTTAGGATCTGCTCTTTATAGGTCGGGCAGCGCTCAAGCCAACCGAGGGGAGTGATCATGCCCAAAGCGAGGCCCAGTTCCATGTGTTCGCGCACATGCGACTGCAGAAACAGCGGCGATTTTTCAGGGTCGAGCCCCGTGGCGAGCCAGTCGATCAAAACCTCTTTGCAGGAATCCTTCATGCTGGTCATGTCCGCGTAGTTCGAGGTCATGGCGTGCCAGTCCATAATGCCCCAGAAGCAATCGTAGTTGGGGTCGTTTTGAAGCCGGATCCAGTTGTTAAGGGCGCCTGCCATGTGTCCAAGGTGAAGCTTGCCTGTAGGTCTCATTCCGCTGAAAATACGTTTTTTCATCATACATACACTCCTGTCGCTTGCATTTTGAGGTCAACACTTAATAAATCACGAGCCTTAGAAAGCGCAGCAGAGCGGGTCGCCTCGCTGGTGGGGGCTTTTTAAGAGCGCCTTTTTCCGCAGGTCAGACGAGGCTGCGCCATCGCCCTGGGCGAGGTTCCCGGCTTATGGGATCGATGAAATGCACAGGCAGCTGAAGGCGCCTTTTCAGTTTTGCCGCAAAGGGAATCAAGGCGAGGTTTTCCATCTCACCGTGATCGCAGACCATCAAGCACAACCCGTAATCAAGAGCCTCCAGACATTCATGATATTTCATGTCGGCGGTGATGTACAGGTCGGCACCTTTCGCCGCCGCGGCCTTCCAGAGGCCGCCACCGGCTCCGCCGCAGAGCGCCGCTTTCCTTACGCCTTCGCCGCAGCCTAAAAGGCGGTAGCCCGAGAGGTTCCAGACGCGCGCAATCCTTTCACAGAACTCGTCTGCGTCCGTCTCCTCCACCATTCCCGCGGCGCCCATGCCGAAACCGCTGGGGCTGGACGGCGGCAGCAGCGGTTCCACGCCGGAGAACCCCGCCAGCGACGCCAGATGTTCGTTTACGCCGCCGCGCGCGCTGTCGAGGTTGGTATGGCAGGCTGCCACGTTCAGCTGAGAGGCGAAAGCGGCGGCGATCGCCTTCGTTTCGAGCCGGTCGCAGACAAGGTTTTCAGGCGGCGAGAACATCAAAGGGTGATGGGTGATCAGCATGCTGCAATGAAGCGAGAGAGCCTGAGCGACAGTCTGAGGCGTGGGGTCCAGAGCGACGGCCACGGACGTCGTTTCAGCGTCGGGGTTGCCCAGTCTCAAACCGCTGTGATCCCATGGCTCAGCAAGCTCAAAAGGCGCTATTTCGTCCAGGGCATGCATTATTTCTTTCACTTTCATTTTGCAGTCGCCTCCACCAATAACAAAGCATAGGCGCCGGAGACTTCTCCGTCGCCTTCAATTGACCGCCCCGCGAGGACCAAAGAATATCATGCCTTTATCCCCGCAATTATATCACGGTGAACTCTAAATGGTCCATTTCACGAAACTATTGAATGAAATTGCGAGATTGCGTTTTTACAAAAAAATCCGCTGCGCATCAAAACGCAACGGACTTCACATCCTTGATGAAAGTGGTGGGCCCACCAGGATTCGAACCTGGAACCTCCCGGTTATGAGCCGGCAGCTCTACCCTTGAGCTATGGGCCCTCTGTTCTTGCTGTTACGTTATTGTTCGTTGGCCGTGCCTGTCAATGGAACTATTTTGCCTCG
The DNA here is from genome assembly GCA_004558205.1 of Pyramidobacter piscolens. Classification (GTDB taxonomy): domain Bacteria; phylum Synergistota; class Synergistia; order Synergistales; family Dethiosulfovibrionaceae; genus Pyramidobacter; species Pyramidobacter piscolens_A. The sequence goes on along the minus strand of SFDM01000003.1, from coordinate 55,296 downwards.
ATGCAGGACACAGGGCAGCTTTCTATTGCCTGCTGAACCGAGGCGTCCCCTTCTTCTCGAATAACCTTCGCGATGCCGCGAGCGGCATCAAGTGAAAAGACGTTGGGAGAAACCTGTACGCATACCCCGCAGCCGATACACTTATCAGCGTCTATAGTCACAACCATTGGCTGGCACCTCCTCACGAAGACAGATTATACCAGCGAAAAACATAGAGTCAACCCGTGATTTAATCTGAAATTATATTTCAGCATACCACAATACGCTCATCAGCGGAAAGAGAAAGCTTTAACAGGGCTCTGTAATTTTCAACGGCCTTTTTCTCGGGTTCGTCCAAAACGATAAAAGCGCCGATGCCCGCAAGCTCGGCTCTGAACTCGTGCACCACCTGGCACATTCCGGCCGCGGTGCTGCCGCCGCGCATAAAATCGTCGATCACCAGAACTTTGTCGTCGGGGGAAATCATTTTCGTTCCCATATACATGGTGCGGACTTCGCCGCTCTGAGTCGGATAATGCACGCAGACCGCTGGGCCGTCGCTGGCCCTGTTCCTGAAACGGCACACCGCGAGGGGCACGCCCAGGGCGCGGGCCGTGGCCAGGCCCAGAGGAATGCCCTTCACCTCGGAAGTCATGATCAGCGTCGGCTGGCTATCCTTAAAGTCCGACGCGAGGGCGATTCCCAGCACGTCCGTATAGGTTGGATTGAAAAGCAGATCGGCATAGTAAATCAGCCCTCCGGGCAAAAGCCTGTCGGGGTCAGAAAGGATGAGCGCGAGATTGCTGAAAAACTTCTCTCGGACGTCGGCAGCGAGGTCGGGGATGTAAAAAGCCCCCCCCGTGCGTCCCCTGTCCACGATCAGGCGTCCATAGCCCTCTTTCGTCAGTGCGTCGTTCACCATCGAAACGTCGTCGCTGACCACCGTTTTCGACACGGCGAAATCATCGGCAAGTGCCGTTAGGGAGATTTGGCTCGACGGCGACGTGAGGAATTTCGAGGTAATGCGAATAAGCCGTTCGGTACGTTGTCCTTTCATTTTTTCTCCTTGTTTTTACATTTTAAATGCTAAAGTGTCTTCAATCCATGGTCCATGCGGCGGCAATTCGGGGAAGTCAGCCCTGTCCCAGATTCCGAAGGCGGAACTGCCGCTGCCGCTGATCCCCCAGGCGAGAGCGCGCTGGTCTTCAAAGACGTCGAAAAGGGCTCCGTACTCGGCGTGCCGTTTCATCAGCGCGCCGCAGAAATCATTGGGAAGCAGGCCCCAGCGTCTGCCCTTCCGCAGAGTTTCTATCACGCTGAACGCTTCGTTTTCCGCCTCCGCCTGATTCATCGGCCATGCCGTTCCGTAATATTCATCCAGCGCCTGAAAAGCAGGCGCCGTCATGCAGCGCCATGCCGGGATCACGATAACGCCGCGGAGATGGAGGCCCGAAGGGGCGAGAGGCTTGATCCGTTCGCCGATTCCCGAGGCAAGGGCCATTTTATGCCCTTCACAGAAAAAGGGGACGTCGGCGCCAACGGCCGAGGCGTAATCCCAAGCGCCGTATCCCTGCCGAGCGAGCCACGACAAAAGCGCCGCCGCGTTGCCGCTTCCGCATCCAAGGCCCGTGCCGGGCGGCACCCTTTTTTCGAGGCACATGTCGAGGGGAGGCACGGACTCCCCCGCGCGCCGGACGACGTCAAGAACTTTAAAGAGTATATTCCGATCTTGAATCATATCTGAAGCGCGTTCAAAATGAACCCGTACATTATCTTCCATACCCCTATCAATTGTCAATGATTCAATCGCATCGATCCTTAAAAAAATTGAACAAAGTTCGTGATATCCCGAGGGCAATTTCCCTGTAATTCTTAATGTCAGATTCACTTTCCCGCTGCTATGGACGAGATCCATGCTTCAGCCTCCTGAAAATCGGAATTCATAAAAAAAGAGGCCGAAGGCCTCTTTGAGTGGTAAATATCCGGTCAAAAAAAGCTTCCAGGCCATTTTATCCTGACTTTTTATTTCGCGAAAGCCCCCTCATGCTTTTTTTAACAGGATTCTTTTTTCGCCGACCCTGCGGGTATAGCCTTTGCCGTCTAGGTATTCCATGACGGGCAGGACGAATTTGCGGCTGCTGTCGGTCAGGTCCCTGACCTGGGCAAGCGTAAAGCCGCCTTCTATTTTCCGCAGCTGATCTAAAAGCTGGTCCAGGATTTCCGCCGAGAGGATAAAGGTCCCGTCGAGAATCGCCACTTCGTTGTTTTTCTTGAGCTGATCCAAAAGGCTGTTCAGTTCCTTTTGGGAGAGAGAGAGTTTTTCAGGCAGCTCTTCTAGAAGGATGAAATGGTAAGCGGCATGGCGGCACAGGTCCAGAAGCCTCCGCTTGTTCTCGTTGAAAACGGAGTTGTCGACAGGCGCGAACTTGGGAAGCGAGACCAGCCCCTCTTCGAGTTTAATCCTTTTCTGTTCGATGACTTTGTCGAGGAGCAGGCGCCCCAATTTTCGATCCTGTTCGGGGAATTGAGAGTTGACCAGGTCTTCGGGAGCCGTGCCTTTCTGATGGGGATAAGTTTCATGGAATTGTTTCAGGGCGGCGCGCAGTTTCTCCACCATGGCGGCAAAGCTGGCCGCGGAAAGGAGAATCCCGTCCCCAACCTTGATCTGCACCAGCCGTCCCGCCTGTTCAAGCTTGTCAAGGAGGGGCTGAAGGTCCTGGCGGCGCTCCTGCACGCGCACCATCAGTTCGCGCATGGGCAGCGACTCCTGGACGTCCAAAATGGCGGCGATGCGCTCCTCGCGCTTTTCGGCCCCGCTCAGCATCATAAGGCGGCTGTGCTCGATATCCCTGCGCTTCTTTCCTGTGGGGCGCAGCGCGTAGGGGTCGAGAACCTCGCCTCCGCCGATGGTCCGCAGAGGGCTGTAGAAACGGATGACGAAGCGCTGCCCCAGAGAAGCCACGATAGGCTCTTCAAGGACCAGCTGCACCGGAGAGCTTTCGCCAGGCTGCAGGGTTTTCTCGTTCAACAGCGCAACCCGGGCCAGCACGTCAGAAGTTCCTATGTGAAGGCGCACCCGCTGCCAGTGTTCAAGCGGTTCGGTTACAAAGCGCAGCAGTTTCAGCATCACGTCGATGCAGGTGGTGGAACGGTAGACGCCCGCCGCGCAGACCACGTCGCCGCGGCTCAGGTCGTCGAGCGACAGGTCGTTCAGGCACATGGCCACCCGCTGCCCCGCGCAGGCCGTGTCCACGGACTTGCCGTGGACCTGCAGGGAGCGCACGCGGGACTTCAGTCCCGAGGGGAACACTTCCACTTCTTCGGCCGTTGAGACGCTCCCTTTATAGGCCGTCCCCGTGACGACCGTGCCGAAGCCGGCCACAGGAAAGGTCCTGTCGATGGGCATAAAATAGGCGCCTTGGCGGTCGCGGGGTTTCACTTCGTCGACGAGCCGCTCGATGGCGGCCTTCAAATCCTCTATGCCGTCGCCCCGCACCGAGGAAACGGCGACGATGGGCGCGTTTTCAAGGAACGTGCCGCTCACGAGGTTCCTCACGTCGTCTTCCGCTAAGGTCAGCATTTCCTCGTCCACCAGGTCCTTTTTAGTCATGACCACGATACCGTGTTGGACGCCGAGCAGACTCAGAATATCCAAGTGTTCGCGGGTCTGCGGCATGACCCCTTCGTCGGCCGCGACGATGAGCATTACGGCGTCGATTCCCGAGGCTCCAGAGACCATCTGACGGATAAAACGCTCGTGTCCCGGCACGTCGATCAGGCTGATGACCCGCTCGCTGGGCAGGACCAGCGGAGCGAACCCCAGTTCGATCGTGATGCCGCGTTTTTTTTCTTCATTCAGCCTGTCGCAGTCCACGCCCGTCAGGGCCTTAACAAGCTGCGTTTTGCCGTGGTCGATGTGGCCGGCCGTCCCGACCACGAGAGAAATCTCGCGATGGCTCATTGCCGCACCGCCAGAGTCTCACGGAAGGAGGCGATCAAGCTGTCCTCTTCACAGGGGCGAAGCGTGCGCAGATGGATCAGAAGCTCGTTGCTTCTGGCGCCGGCGATGACGGGAATGGAGGCCCTGCGCAGGCGCTCCTGCAGCGCACCCGCGCTCAGCGAGTTGTCCGCGGTCCGCACGGAAAGGGCCCAGCCGGGCAGAGGGCGCTCAGGATAAGCACCGCCGCCGACGGCGTCTTCGACTGGAACTATATCGGTCAGCAGGCAGAGTTCCTGCAGTTCTTTGTCCACGCGTTTTTTCAGGACTTCGGCTCTCTTTTTCAGTTCCTCGGCGGGGGTGGCGATCATCGAAAGGGTCGGGATCTTCTTCCAGTCGCCTTTCAGATAAAGGCGAAGCGTTGCCTCCATAGCCGCGAGGGTCATCTTGTCGCAGCGCAGCGCGCGGAGCAGCGGGTACCTGCGCAGTTTGTCCAGGATTTCCTTTTTGCCGACGATGGCGCCGATCTGAGGGCCGCCGAGAAGCTTGTCTCCCGAAAAGGTCACCACATCGTCGCCCGCGGCGATGCATTCGCCGACCGTAGGCTCGCCTTCAAGACCCAGAGTCTGGGCGTCCACCAGAATGCCGCTGCCGAGGTCTTCCACCATCAAAAGACCCTTTGAGTGCGCAAGCTGGACAAGATCCTCACGGGGCAGCACTGAGACGAATCCCGTGATCCTGAAGTTCGACGGATGGACTTTCAAAAGCATGGCCGTCTCGTCCGTTATCGCCGCTTCAAAGTCCTTCAAATGGGTTCTGTTTGTGCAGCCCACCTCCACAAGCTTTGTGCCGGCGAACTGCATGATGTCGGGGATCCTGAAAGACCCGCCGATTTCCACCAGTTCTCCGCGGGAAACCACAGCCTCTTTCTTGGCGGCGAGCGCCGCCAGACAGAGCAGCACGGCGCTGGCGTTGTTGTTGACCACGATGGCAGCCTCCGCCCCTGTCAGCTGACAAAGCAGCCATTCAATATGGGAATTGCGCTGGCCGCGGCTTCCGCTTTCCACGTTGTACTCCAGGGTGCTGAAACTGCGCGCTGCTGCCTCTACGGCGTCAGCTGCTTCGGGAGCAAGGCAGGAACGTCCGAGGTTCGTATGCACCACCACGCCCGTGCAGTTCAGCACGGGGCGCAGGCTTGTGTGAAGCCGCCTTTTCAGCTCCTGGCGCATTTCAGCGAAGAACAGCGCTTCGTCGTAGCGTTCCACTTCACGTTCGAGAATCTGGCCGCGCCAGCGTTCCAGTGCGTCGCGGCAGATCCTTTTCAGGCTCTCCCTGTCCACGATGTCTTCAAAACCTTTCAGCCTTTCATCGGACAAAATACGGTCCATGGATGGAAGCGAGCGCATCATCTCCTGAATGGATTCCGTACGCAGAACTTTTTTAGCCAATTTCAACACTCTCCCGAATTTATTTTTTCACGTGGAAGTTTTTTCACTTAATGCTATAATCATTATTGCCGTTTCCTATTATGCCACAAATTACCAAAATGGAGGAAGAAAAGTATGATCAAGATCGATGCCAGAGGAAAACCCTGCCCTGAACCCGTGATGATGACAAAAAACGCGCTTTTGCAAAATCCTGAGGCCGTGACTGTCATTGTTGACAATCCTGAGGCGGGACAAAACGTGTCGCGTTTTCTAAAGAACAAGGGATACAGCGTCAGCCTGTCCGCGGAGGGGATGGATATCACTGTCGAAGCGGCTGCCGGCGCCGGCGCTTCGGACCCCCAAGAGGCGGCAGTGCCCTCATGCTGCGCGGAGGAAAAGCCTTCGTCCGCGGCAAAACGCGCCGTGTTTATCTCCCACAAGATTTTAGGCGGCTGCGACGAACAACTTGGGGAAGTGCTGATCAAGGCATTCCTCGGCACGCTGGCCCAGCTTGACGACGCGGAGCGCCCCGCTGTGGTCGCCCTGATGAACGAGGGCGTAAAGCTTGCAGTCAAGGGGACGTCCAGCGCCGAAGCGCTTCAGGAATATTTGAACAAAGGCGGGACGCTGCTCGTCTGCGGAACCTGCCTCAAACACTTCGGCCTGATGGAGCAGCTTGGCGTCGGCACGGTGTCGAACATGTACGAAATCACGTCGGCGCTGCTGGGAGCCCACACGCTTACAATCTAGCCAGCTCCTTTTGCTCAGCCCCACTGTCGCTCGAACCTGACTCTGAAGGCTGCCCTATCTTACCAAAAAATGGAAGCTCTGCGCATATCTGTGACGCAGAGCTTCCATTTTTTTACAGGAAGCAGTCCAGCCGGCCGCACTGTCCGTCCGGAGCGGCGTAGCGCACTTCGCAGCGCAGCGAAAAACCAGTGCGGGCGAGAATTTGACGCCGAATTTCCCTGATCAGCTCAAAAACGTCCTTTGAGGAAGCTCTGCCAAGGTTGACGATAAAATTGGCATGTATAGAGCTGACTTGAGCGTCGCCAACTCTCAGTCCTTTCAGGCCGGCTCTGTCGATCACCATACCGGGAGGCCCGTAGGCCGCGTAGAGATCGGCGTCGTTGCTGAACACGGAGCCGCAGTTGGGCAGGTTCAGAGGAAATTTTTTGCGGCGCTCTTCCATAATAGCGAGCATCTCGCAGCGCACCGCCTCGGGGGTTGAACGCTGCAGCTCAAATACGGCCCCAAGAATGACGGAACCGTCTTCCTGAAAGACTGAACGTCTGTAGGAAAAACCGCACTCCTCCGCCGGGATGTCCGCGATGGTTCCGGCCGGCGTCAGGACGTGTACGCTTGTGACTGCGTCGCCTATGTTTTTCCGGAGACTTCCGCCATTCATGAACAAAAGGCCGCCCAAGCTGCCCGGTATGCCCACAATGTGTTCCAGACCCGAGAGGCCGCGGGATGCACAGGCACGGGCCAGGTTTGGCGCCCAGAGCCCCCCTTCCGCTCTGACGGTCCGCCCCTCAAAGACGCAGGCGCTGAAGTTCTTGCCGATTTTAATCACCAAGCCGCGGTAACCGCTGTCGTCAAACAGGATATTTGACCCCTGCCCAATCACCAGGTACGGGGTGCCCGACGCCAGCGCGCAGCTTCTGACCAGAGCGGTCTCTTCAGCGCTTCGCGGCTCCGCAAGGTAGTCCGCCGGTCCGCCGATCCGCCAGTGGCAAAGATCTCGGAGCGGAACATGGGAACGCCAGCTCAGGCGCGATTCAGTCAGCAGATTTTCTAAATTTCCGGACATTGCGTTTCACCTCTGTGCTTCTTGTCGTCTGACGATTAGGAGACGGGGGACGCACGAGACAGCGTTCGCCGTAACCGATCAGATCCTCGCGCCCGGCTTTTTTGAGAGCCTCGAGGACCAGGTCCCTGTTTTCGGGGCGGCGGTACTGCAGCAGCGCCCTCTGCAGAGCCTTTTCGTGGCCTCCGCGGGGCACGTACAGCCCTGTCCCGCTCGCGGGGTCCAGCCCCGTGTAAAACATGCAGGTAGCCAGGCTCCCCGGCGTCGGGATAAAATCTTGGACCTGCTCCGGCGTGAACTTCTGATCCCTTAAAAATTCGGCCAGTTCCACGGCTTCTTTCAGAGAACAGCCCGGATGGCTCGATATCAGATAGGGAAGCACATATTGTTCCTTGCCCGCCCTTCGGGTGGCCGCCTCAAAAAGCTTTTTGAAGCGCACGTACTCTTCGATCGGAGGCTTGCCCATGAGGCGCAGCACCTTCGGGCTGGCGTGCTCCGGGGCGACGCGGAGCTGCCCCGAGACGTGATAGCGGCACAGGACATCGATGAATTTCTCTCCCTTGGGATCGGCCAGAATGTAGTCGTATCGCAGCCCTGAACGCAGAAACACCTTTTTGACGCCGGGCAGCGCCCTCAATTTTTCAAGGAGCGATAAGAATTCGCTGTGATCGGCCGTCATGTGGGGGCAGGGTTTGGGAAAAAGGCACTGGCGTTCGCGGCAGCAGCCTCGCTTCAGCTGGTCGCCGCAGGCGGGCGCCCTGAAATTGCCTGTGGGGCCGCCCACGTCGTGTATGTATCCTTTGAAGTTGGGGTGGGCAATCATCGCCCGAGCTTCCCGCAAAATGGACTCCTGGCTCCGCGCCTGGACGATGCGTCCCTGATGGGCGTGAATCGCGCAGAAAGCGCAGCTGCCGAAACAGCCTCTGGTACTGCTGATGCTGAACTGAACTTCTTCTATGGCGGGAATGCCTCCCTTGTCCCGATACATAGGATGGGGGGCGCGCGTGTAAGGCAGTTCGTTGACCAGGTCGAACTCTTCAGTCGTCAGGGGCCTCATCGGCGGGTTCTGAACCATATAACGCCCGCCCACCTGCTGCGCCACCCTTTTCCCACGGATGGGATCCTGTTCGAGGCTTTGAAGCCTGAAGGCCTCGGCATAGGCTTCCTTGGAAGCCAGGATGTCCTCATAGGAAGGAATTTCCACGCAGTCCTGAGGTTTTTCCCTTTTCATGACGCAGGTTCCGGGGACGGAGTCCAGGGCGCTGACGGGCGCACCCAGAGCCAGCTGGCGCGCGATTTCCTTCAGCTGCAGTTCGCCCATGCCGTAGATCAGCAGGTCGGCTTTGCTGTCGGGAAGTATAGGGCGGCGCACCTTGTCCGACCAATAATCATAATGACCGAAACGGCGCATGCTCGCTTCGATTCCACCGATGATCAGGGGCACGTCGCCCCAGATCTCGCGCACGCGGTTGCAGTAGACAAGGGTCGCCCGGTCCGGCCTGTGTCCAGACTCGCCGCCTGGCGAATAGGAATCGTGATCCCGTTTGTTGCGGGCGGCCGTCAGCTTGTTGAGCATGGAATCCAAGTTGCCAGCGGAAACCAGCACGGCGAGCCGAGGACGCCCCATAACCTCGAAGTCCTGACGCCCGTGCCAATCCGGTTGGGCGATCACACCGATACGGTAGCCTAAATGCTCCATCCACCGGGCGATCAGCCCGTTGGCAAAGGTCGGGTGATCCACATACCCATCGCCGGTGATCAGCAGAAAGTCAAGCTCATCCCAGCCTCGGCGCCCCATGTCTTTCCGATTTACTGGCAAAAAATCGTTCATTATAATGTCCCTTTCGGCCTGTCCAGGTCCATAAGCTCCGCCCATATGGAGTTGCCGACGCGCATCCCCCGGGGCGAAAGGGCCACGCGTCCTTCGCTCCACTGCAGGTCGTCCTGGGGAAGATCCTGAAGCCGCCTCAGGATCTCTTTCAGCCAGGGCTTGCCGTAGCGTTCGGAAAAACTCCGTAATTCGATACCAGTGCTCATTCTTAACGCTAAAATAGCCGCCTCCGAAGCCTCTTCGCCGCCCGTCAGGCGCTCTTCAAAATCTACAGGCGACTGTCCTGACTCAACACATGAGGCCCAGCGCTCGAAATCTCCGCTATTGGCGAAACGCGTTCCATCCCTGAATCCCCAGGCGGCAGGGCCGAGAGCGCAGACGTTTTTCCGCCGCCAATAGGCGCAGTTGTGGCGGCTTTCCTGTCCCGGCACGGCGAAGCTCGCGATCTCGTATTGCTTTAACCCTTTGCGCGGCAGATAATACTGAGCCCAGCGGTACATCCCGTACCCGTCGGGCAGGCCGGCAGGCCTGTGCCGTCCCCAAAAACTGTCGGGCTCGATCATCAGCTGGTACACCGACAGGTGTTCAAGGCCCTGACGAAGCAGCCCCGACAGGGAGGCATGCCACCGGCGCATGGTCTGCCCCGGAAGGCCGAAGATCAGGTCTCCGCTGGCCCTAAAGCCTTCGTTCATGCAAAGGTCGAGAGCGTGTAAAGCCTGTAAAGCGCTGTGCGGCCTAGCGATGCATTTTAGTTCGCCGTCGTCGAGGGACTGAATTCCCAGGCTGATGCGATTCACTCCGCATTCTTTCCAGAGTTTCAGCTTATCCAGGGAAAGGCTGTCCGGATTGGCTTCAACGGTAAACTCCGCCTCGGCAGTCTTTGGAAGTCCGGCGAGAGCCTTTCCAAGTTTTTTCCAGAGCGGGAGCGGCAGGAAGGAAGGCGTGCCGCCGCCCGCGTAGATCGTTGAAAAGGCCGACGGCGCCGGCAGGGTCTCTTTCAAAAGATCCAGTTCCCTTAAAACGTCTTCGCACCACCGATCCATTTGGCCTGACCTGGGGCAAAAGCTGTAAAAAGCGCAGTAAGGGCATTTGGAACGGCAGAAGGGCACGTGGATGTAGAGCGAAAAAAAGGGGACGTCAGTCATCCTTATCGTCATCGACGTCAAGGAAAGACAGGAACGCTTCAGGCGGGATGGATACCTTGCCGATCTGCTTCATGCGCTCCTTTCCCCGTTTTTGTTTCTCGAGGAGTTTGTTCTTTCTCGTAATGTCGCCGCCGTAACACTTGGCAAGCACGTCCTTGCGCAGCGCCTTCACGTTGGCGCGGACGATGATCTTCTTGCCGATGGAGGCCTGGATGGGCACCTCAAAGAGCTGGTTGGGGATCAATGTCTTCAGCTTCATGGCCGAGGCGTGGCCTCTATGGTAGGCGTCGTCCACGTGGCAGATAAAGGAAAAGGCGTCCACGGGCTCCTGATTGATCAGCATGTCCACCTTCACGAGGTCCGCTTTTTTGAATCCCGTGTGTTCGTAGTCCAAGGAGGCGTATCCGCGGGACAATGATTGGAGTTTATCGTAAAATTCGACGATGAACTCCGCCAGAGGCAGGTCGTAAACGGCGCGCGCCCGCTCGGGCGTAATGTAGTCCATGTTCACGAAAGTCCCCCGCTTATCCTGGCACAGCTGCATGACCTTGCCCACGTAGTCCTTGGGCACGTACACGGTCAGGCGGATCATGGGCTCCTGCACTTCGGCGATATCGCCCTCGGGCGGGAAGTCTACGGGCCTGTGCGCTTCCACCATCTCTCCATTTTTCTTCACGATGCGGTAGACCACGTTCGGGGCCGTGGCCACAAGGCGGACGTCAAACTCGCGCTCAAGCCGTTCGTGAGAGATGTCCATGTGCAGCAGGCCGAGAAAGCCGCATCGGAAACCGAATCCAAGGGCCGTCGACGTCTCGGGGTCGTAGGAAATGGAGGCGTCGTTGAGCTTCAGCTTTTCAAGGGCGTCGCGAAGCAGCGGGAACTCGTCCCTGTCTACGGGATAAAAGCCGCAGTACACCACGGGCTTGACCTGCTGATATCCAGGCAGCGCCTTTTGGGCGGGATTCAGGTTGGACGTCACCGTATCGCCCACGCGGGCCTCGTCGAGGGTCTTGATGCTGGCGGTGAAATAGCCGACCTCGCCCGCCCCCAGTTCGTCGGTGCGCGTCCAGCTCGGAGCAAAGACGCCCACTTCCTCCACGGTGTAGACGGCACCCGTAGCCATGAGGCGAATCACGTCGTCCGACTTGATGTGCCCGTTCACGACCCTGATATAACAGACGATCCCCCGGTAGTTATCGTAAACGGCGTCGAAGATCAAAGCCTGCAGGGGCGCGTCTTCGTCTCCCTGGGGGGCAGGGATGTGCGCCACCACCTGCTCGAGGATATCGGGAATGCCGACGCCCTCTTTGGCGCTGCATAAAACGGCTTCCGAGGCGTCTATGCCGATCACGTCCTCGATTTCATGCCTGATTTCTTCGGGGCGGGCCGAAGGCAGGTCGATCTTGTTCAGCACGGGCAGCACCGTCAGATTATGGTCCACAGCCTTATAGGCGTTCGCCAGGGTCTGCGCCTGAACGCCCTGGGTCGCGTCCACCACGAGCAGCGCCCCTTCGCAGGCCGCTAAGGACCGCGAAACTTCGTAGCCAAAATCCACGTGTCCCGGGGTGTCGATCAGGTTCAACACATATTCTTCGCCGTCAGCGGCACGGTACTTCATCCGGACTGGGACCGATTTTATGGTGATGCCGCGCTCACGCTCGATGTCCATGTTGTCGAGCACCTGCGCCTTCATATTCCTCTTTTCGATCGTTCCCGTCGCTTCCAGCAATCGGTCGGCGATTGTGGATTTTCCGTGATCGATATGGGCGATAATTGAAAAATTGCGTATTTTTTGAAGATCGACCGTCAAAACAAATCTTCCTCTCTCATGAAAAGTCCAAAAAAAATTTCATCATGCGTTAACGATTAAGTATATCCGATTTGTCTCCGCACTTCAAAGAGAATTTTTATCCGCGCCAGGCCAAAAAGGACAAAAATGACTTTTTTTATTACCAATAAAACAATTTTTAAAAAAGTGGAATCATGAAATACATCAAAAATAAGTGAAAATTCTTTTCCATTACCCTGAAAACTTCAAGCTCTCAGAATTCTGCTTCAAAATAGCCCTCGAGAGGCTTTTTCAGGGCATTTTTTTCGTCATTTGTCGCCTTGATTGTTTATTGACTTTTCATGACAGAAGAAGAATAATGTCAGCATATTTCCCAAATACACTCGGAGGTGGAGTTTTATGAGTTCAGAATTGCTTTACGAAGGAAAAGCAAAGAGAATTTACGCAACTGATGATCCGCAGGTTTTGCTTGTTGAATACAAGAACTCTTTTACGGCGCTGAACGGAAAGAAGAGAGACGAAAAAGAAGGAAAGGGGCACCTGAACAACATCATCAGCTCCTGGATCTTCACCTACCTGGCCAAGAAGGGCATTCCCAGCCACTTCATCAAACAGGTCGACGAGACTCATCAGCTGATCAAGCGCGTTCAGATCATCCCGCTGGAAACGATCACGAGAAACATCGCCACCGGAACCTGCGTAAAGCGTTACGGGCTCAAGGACGGACTTGTTTTCAAGAAGCCGATCCACGAGTTCTCCTATAAATGCGACGCTCTGGACGATCCTCTGGTGTACCCCGACCACGCCGTCGCTTTCGGATGGGCGACCCAGGCCGAAGTGGACCGGATTTTGGAATTGACCCAGCGCGTGAACGAAGAGCTGAGCAAGCTGATGGATTCCGTCGGAATCATCCTGGTGGACTTTAAGCTCGAATTCGGACGTGACGAGAACGGCGAAGTGCTTCTGGCCGACGAGATCTCGCCCGACACGTGCCGTTTCTGGGACAAGGCGACGGGCGAGCGTCTCGACAAGGACCGCTTCCGCAGAGATTTGGGCAACGTCATGGGCGCCTATGAAGAAATTTGGAAGAGACTGTCTGAAAGGGGTATGAACTGATGAATTACGGAGTTCGCCTGCTGGTTTTCCTGAAAGATGGCGTACTGGACACTCAGGGAAAGACCGTTGCAGCTTCACTGAAGGGTATGGGCTACGATTGCGTGAAGGACCTGCGGGTCGGCAAATACCTCCATCTCGACGTCGAAGCCCCGACCCAGGCTGAAGCTTTTCAGCAGGTCGCCAGAATGTGCGACGACCTGCTTGTCAACGACATCATCGAGGAATTCAAGATTGAGGCGGAGGACGCCCGGGCATGAAAACCGCCGTCGTCGTCTTTCCGGGCAGCAACTGCGACCAGGACGCCGTAAAAGCCATTTCGGCCGTCACGGGAACCTCTGTCGTTACCGCCTGGCATAAGAACTCCTCGCTTCCGGAACATACGGACCTCGTCATCCTCCCGGGAGGCTTTTCCTACGGAGATTACCTGCGCTGCGGCGCCATGGCGGCGAACTCCACGATCATGAGTGCCGTGAAGGCCCACGCGGCCCGGGGCGGCCTGGTCCTCGGGATCTGCAACGGATTTCAGATTCTGACGGAAACCCAACTCCTCCCCGGCGCGCTGCTGATGAACGAGTGCATGCACTTCATATGCAAGGCCGTGACGATCAAGGTGGAACGGGCCGATCTGCCCTTCACGCACCAGTACAAGAAAGGCGAAGTCATCACGATCCCCATCGCTCACAACGAAGGCCGTTATTTCATCAACCCCGAAGGGCTGAAAAAGCTTGAAGACGAAGGACGCGTCGCGTTCCGTTACTGCGACGCCCAGGGATCCGTTACCGCGAAGTCCAATCCCAACGGGGCTCTGAGCAACATTGCGGGCATCGTCAACGACCGCGGCAACGTGCTGGGCCTGATGCCCCACCCCGAGCGCTACAGCGACGCTCTTTTGGGTGGAACGGACGGCTCCCGTTTCTGGACCTCTGTGAAAAGCTGGCTCGAAGGAGGCGCTCGATAATGGATTATAAACAGGCAGGGCTGCGCGAATCCGAATATTTGTCTCTCAAGGAGACTCTCGGGCGCGAGCCGAACGAACTGGAACTGCGCATCATGGGCGTCATGTGGTCGGAGCACTGCAGTTACAAGTCCACGCGCCGCCTGTTGAAACTGCTTCCCAAGGAAGGCAGGTACGTTCTGATGGGGCCCGGCGAGAACGCCGGAATCATTGACGGCGGCGAGGGCATCGGCATCGCCTTTAAGGTCGAAAGCCACAACCATCCCTCGGCCGTCGCTCCCTACCAGGGAGCCGCCACCGGCGTGGGCGGCATCATCAGGGACATTATCGCGCTCGGCGCCCGTCCCGTGGCGTCTCTGGACGGCCTTTTCTTCGGTTCCGTGAACTCCCCGGTGCACGACGGAATTGTAAAGGGCGTGGGCGGCTACGGCAACTGCATCGGCGTTCCCACCATCGGCGGCAAGACCTACTATGACCCCACATACGAGGGCAACCCTTTGGTCAACGCGATGAACATTGGAACCGTGCGCACCGACAAGATCGTCAGCTCTCAGACGGCGCGTGCCGGGCAGGCCGTGGTTATCCTCGGCTCGAAGACGGGACGCGACGGCATCGCCGGAGCGGCTTTCGCCTCTGTAGAATTGCGCGACGACATGAAGGAAAGCCGCCCTTCGATTCAGATCGGCGATCCCTTCGTCGAAAAGCTTTTAACCGAGGCCTGCCTCGAGATGCGCGACGCGGGACTTTTTGTCTCCATGCAGGACATGGGCGCCGCCGGAATTCTGTCCTCGTCCTCCGAAGTGGCGGCCAAGAGCGGCGTCGGCATGACCATTGATTTCGACAAAGTGCCTCTGCGCGCCGCCGGCATGGAACCCTGGGAGATCGCTCTCTCTGAGTCCCAGGAGAGAATGCTTCTGATCGTAGAGGATTCCAAGATGCCGCAAGTTCTTGCCATCGCGGACAAATGGGGCCTCGACGCGACGGAGATCGGCCGCACCGAAGAGGGCGACCACTACAGAATCTACTGGAAGGGGAAACTGGCCGCCGACATTCCCGCCACAACCATTGGCAGCGACTGCCCCACGATCCAGTGGCCCGAGCAGCGTCCCGACCTCGAGGCGCGATGGAACAGAAAAATTGAGCTCAAGGCCCCCGAATGCCCCTGCGAGACCCTTTTGGATCTCCTCGCCGATCCGAACCTTCACAGCAAAGAGGACATCTACGTCCAGTACGACTCCATGGTACAGACCAACACGGTGGTTGGCCCCGGCTCCCCCGTCAGCGTCTTCAGGATCACGGAAACGGGACGCCTCTGCGCGGTCAGCATGGAGGCCGATCCCTGGGGATGCGAACTTGATCCCGAGCGGGCGACCCAGAACCTGGTGGCGCGCTCCTGCCGCGTCCTCGCCGTCGCCGGCGCGGTTCCCGGCGGACTTACCAACTGCCTCAACTTCCCCTCGCCTGAAAAGCCCTCTCATTATTGGGTGCTTTCCCGCAGCGTAGAAGGCATGGCCAGCGCCTGCGCAGCCCTTGACTGCCCCGTGGTTTCGGGCAACGTCAGCCTATACAACGAGACTTCCGTGACGGCCATCCTTCCGACGCCTCTGCTGGGCGTGGTCGGAATGATTGAAGCCCCCGCCGTTTTAAGATGCGGACAGTGGAAGGAAGGCGACGTGCTGTTCCTTGCCGGCTGGAACGAGGGAACTCTCTCTGCCAGCGTCTACCAGCGCCACTACAGCGGCGGAGATTTCGCGGGCCGTCCTCTTCCTTTCTGCGCCGAGCGCGAAAACGCATTTAACGCGGCGGCACGCGCCGTTGCGGATGCTCAAGCGGCACGCAGCGTCCGTCCTGTGATGGGGGGCGGGCTGGCCGTCGCCGTCGCCAAAGAAGCTATCGATTCGGGCACAGGCGTCAGACTGACCGCGAAGAAGCGCGGCGTCGAAGAGCTCTTCGGCGAAGGCGGTACCGCCGCTATTTACGCCGTGCCTCCGTCTAAAGTGGAGGAATTCAAGTCCTTCTGGAAGGGCATTCCGCTGGAAGAACTGGGCGTCGTCGGCGGTGACTGCATCACCGTGGGCGGCAAGCGCGGAAATACCGTCGAAGCTCTTGCCAAAGCTTACAGGAGCCGTTAAGCATGTGCGGAATTATCGGAGCCTATTCGCCCCGCAGCACCAACCTTCCCGAAGATATCTTTCTCGGCCTCTATGCTTTACAGCATAGAGGCCAGGAAGCCGCCGGCATAGCCTGGACCAACGGGCACGGAAACATCGATTCGCGCAAAGGCGGCGGGTTGATCCACACGGCCATCGCGCAGTCCGAGATCAGCAAGATCGACTGCCGTTCGGCCATAGGGCACGTGCGCTACCCCACCGCCGGAGGCGCGGGCATGTGCAACGCCCAGCCTCTGATCGCCAGCAGCCTCAACCGCGGCGCCTTCGCCGTGGCTCACAACGGCAACCTGACGAACGCGGAAGCCCTCAGAACCATGCTTGAAGGACATGGGGCCCTTTTCCAGTCCAGCAGCGATACAGAAGTGCTTCTTCATCTGATTTCCCACCAGCCCAACAGGCCTTTTCTCGACGCTCTAACCAACGCGCTGCGCCGACTCAGAGGGGCCTATTCTTTCGTGCTGCTCTACGACGATAAACTGATCGCCGCGCGCGATCCCTGGGGCTTCAGGCCGCTAGCGCTGGGCAAGCGGGACGATATCACCTACGTGGCCTCGGAGTCCTGCGCTTTCGACCTGCTGGGCGCTCAGATGGTCCGCGACGTGGAGCCGGGAGAGATCCTGGTCATTGACGAAAACGGCTGTCAGAGTTTTAGAATCCCCCACGAGACGAAGAGGAAGTACCACTGCGTCTTTGAGTACGTCTACTTTGCCCGTCCCGACAGCATCATCGACGGTGTCTCGGTGTACGAGAGCCGCAAGAGGATGGGAAGGGAACTGGCAAAGGCTTGCCGGAACTGCCCTCATTGCAGCGAAGGTCTGGAACGCGGCCTGGTCACGGGTCTTCCCGACAGCGGCACCATCGCGGCCCTCGGCTTTGCCGAGGAGTCGGGCGTTCCCTACGAGTCGGCCATCGTCCGCAACCGTTACAGCGGCCGCACTTTCATCGAACCCACTCAGAGAGTCAGGGAGCTGGGCGTTCTCAAAAAACTCAATCCCATGAAAGAACTGATCCGGGACCGCGATGTCCTGGTGATCGACGATTCCATCGTGCGCGGCACCACGTCGATCAAAGTAGCGGACCTCCTGCGCAACAACTGCGGGGCGAAGGGCGTCCATCTCTGCATTTCCAGCCCTCCCGTGGCCTATCCGTGCTACTATGGAATCGACACGCCCAGCCGCCGCGAGCTTGTGGCGGCGCGGCTGTCAGGGGACGAACTCACGAAGTTCCTCGGCGTCGACTCGCTGACCTACCTGAGCCGCGAGGCTCTGGTCCGCGCCGTGGACCTGCCCGAGGATCAGCTTTGCACCGCCTGTTTTGACGGAAATTATATGGAGGAAGAAGACTATGAGCAATTTGACCTATGAAAAGGCCGGAGTGGACATCGTCGGCGGCGACCGTTGGGTTGAGACCATTAAAGGCATTTTGAAGACCCAGCCCAAGGACCCGAGAGTTGTCGGCGGCATCGGCGGGTTCAGCGGCCTATTCCGCCTCGGCGGCGATCAGCTGATCGCCGGCTGCTGCGACGGCGTGGGCACAAAGGTTGAACTGGCGCGCGCGACGGGCATCTACGACGGTCTCGGCCAGGACCTTGTGGCCATGAACGTCAACGACCTCGTCACCGGCGGCGCCCGTCCTCTGTTTTTCCTCGACTATATCGCCTGCGGCTCCCTGAACGAAACGGTGATGGCCGCCGTGGTCAAATCGGTGGTGGACGCCTGCGCCTATTGCGGCTGTGCGCTTCTGGGCGGAGAAACTGCTGAGATGCCCGGCGTGTACGACAAACACGGCATGGACCTTGCCGGCTTCGCCGTGGGCGCGCTGAAAGAGTCGGAGATCATCGACGGTTCCAAGGTGAAGGAAGGCGACGTCATCATCGGCCTTCATAGTTCGGGCGTTCACAGCAACGGTTACACGCTGGTGCGTTCGGCGCTGGCCGAGGAAATCGCCGGCGGGCTTGACGCCGAAGGTCCTGTGGCGGGAGAAACCCTCGGGCGGACTTTGATGACGCCCACCCGGCTTTATGTTCCTCAGGCCCTTGCCGCGACGGCCACGGGCAAGGTCCGCGCCATGGCGCACATTACCGGCGGAGGCCTTGAAGAGAACATCAACCGGGTTATCCCCGCTCCCTGCGTCTGCAAAATGAATTACGACTGGAAACGTCCCGCGGTGTTCGACCTGATCGCCTCGAAGGGGGTTGAAGAAGCGGAAATGCGCCGTGTCTTCAACCTCGGCATCGGCTACGTGTTCATCGTGGCTCCCGAAGATGAGGCCGACGTGACGAAGGTCCTGGCGGACATGGGAGAATCGCCGCGCCGCGTAGGCTCTGTCGTCAGATCATGACCTGCCGTATCGCCATCTTAATTTCCGGGCGCGGCAGCAACATGGAAGCGCTCGTCGACCATATCAGAGAAGAACAGGCTGACGTCGAAGTAGCGTTTGTCGGCGCCGACAAGCCTTCGGCGGCCGGTTTGCAGATTGCGGCCGACAAGAAGATCAAGATCGCGCTCCTTCCCTACTCGCAAGGGCGGGCTGCCGGCGAGGCGGAGCTTGAAAAGCTGTGGCAGCTCAACGGCGTCCACTTATTAGTGCTGGCCGGCTTCATGCGCCTGCTGTCGCCAGAGTTTGTCCGGCGCCATAAAGGGCGGATCCTTAATATCCATCCGGCTCTTCTGCCGAAATTCCCGGGCGCTCACGGCATCCGCGACTTCTGGCAGAGCGGCGAGCCCGTCGGAGGGGTGACGGTCCACTTCGTGGACGAGGAGATGGATCACGGTCCTATCATCCTCCAGCGCGAGGTTCCGCGCGCCGAGTCGGACAACGCCGAAAGCTTTGAGGCGAAAATCCATGAGACGGAGCACCAGGTCTATTGGCAGGCGCTCAAAAAAATTATACATACATAGGGAGGCTCATCAATGAAACGCAGAGCTCTTATTTCTGTGGCTGACAAAACTGGCGCCCTGGAGCTGGGCAAAACCCTCGTCGAGCTGGGGTGGGAGATCCTTTCCAGCTCCGGTACGGCGAAGATGTTCCGCGAAGCGGGCGTCGACGTGATCGAAGTGTCGGACATGACGGGATTCCCCCACATTCTGGGCGGCCGCGTGAAAACACTGCATCCCATGGTCTTCGGAGGGATTCTCGCGCGGCGTGACCTGCCGTCGGACCTTAAAGACATGGCCGACCACGGCATCGCCGGCATCGACATGGTGGTCGTCAACCTCTATCCCTTTGAGAAAACGGCCCGGTCCGGCGCCGACCTTGACGCGCTGATCGAAAATATCGACATCGGCGGCGTGGCGCTGATCCGCGCGGCTGCCAAGAACTACCGCTATGTGGCAGTCCTCACCGAGCCTGCCGATTACGCCGCCGTGACGGAAGAGCTGAAAGCCGAGGGCGACATTACCGTGGCGACCCGTCGCCGCCTTGCGCTGAAAGCCTTTGGCGCGACAGCCCGTTACGACGCCACCATCGGCGACGGACTGCGCCGCGAGATGGGCGAGAGCGCCGGCAGCGAAGGCATGACCCTTTCCCTGGTCCGTTCGCAGCCGCTCCGCTACGGCGAGAACCCCCACCAGGAAGCCAGCCTGTACCTGCCTCCCCTTGCCGACTCGCCGGTCGTCCAGCTTGCGGGAAAAGAGCTTTCCTACAACAACATCCTGGATCTGGACACGGCCATGCGCGCCACAGCTATGCTCCAGAGCGATATCGGCGCCGTCGTCATCAAACACACCACGCCCTGCGGCATGGCTACGGGCAGCAGCGTAGCCGAGGCTTACGACAAGGCCATGGCCTGCGACCCCGTTTCGGCTTTCGGCGGCATCGTCGGCGTGACGCGCCATATCGACGCCACAACTGCCGAGGACATCTCCAAGCATTTCACGGAAGTGCTTCTGTGCCCTTCCATTGACGACGACGCTCTTGCACTCCTCAAGGAAAAGCGCAAGAGCCTCCGCGTGATGACCTGGAAAGGCGGACGCGTCTTTGACAGGCAGATGATCTCCACATGGTGCGGCATGCTTGCCCAGAGCGATCAGCTGCCTCCTCTGCCGGAACAGGACAAGGGCCGCTGGATCGGCACGCCCCGTCCCGACCTCTGGGAGGATCTGGTCCTCGCGTGGAAGACAGCGGCTGTCTCCAAGAGCAACGCCGTCGCCATGGTCAAGAACGGAGAAGCGGTGGGTATCGGCATGGGATTCTGCAGCCGCGTCTACGCCGTGGAGTTCGCGGCGAAGCAGGCCGGGGAAAAGGCCAAAGGCGCCGTGATGGCGTCCGACGCGTTCTTCCCCTTCCCCGACGGGGTCGAGAAGGCGGCCGAAGCCGGCGTCGTGGCCATCATCCAGCCAGGCGGTTCGGTCCGCGACGAGGAAGTGGCGGCCCGCGCGCAGGAACTGGGCATTTCCATGTTCATCAGCGGATGGCGCACGTTCCGTCATTGATCGCCCATGGAAAAGCTGAATCTTCTCGTACTGGGCAGCGGAGGCCGTGAACATGCCATCGTCAGCGCCTGCGCCGCGTCTCCGCGCTGCGGAAAAATTTTTGCGGTTCCGGGCAATCCCGGAATCGCTCAAAAAGCCGCCTGTTTTAACCTGAACCCCGAAGACGGCGCCGCGATGGCGCAGTTCTGCGTTCAAAATAAGATCGACCTGGCCATCATCGGCCCCGAAGCGCCGCTCGCGGCGGGCGTTGCCGACGCGATTCGCGCGGCCGGCGTGCCGGTGTTCGGCCCCTCGGGAGAGGGCGCGCGCCTTGAAGCCAGCAAGGAGTTCTCGAAGAACTTCATGGCCCGCCACGGCATTCCCACTGCAGAGTTCTCCATCTGCCGCACTGTGGACGAGGCTTACAGGGCGCTCGACCGCTTCGAGCCGCCCTATATCGTCAAGGCCTCCGGGCTGGCGGCTGGAAAGGGCGTGTTCGTCGAACCCACGCTGGAAGGCGCCCGTTCGGCGGTTCGGCAGCTGCTCGTCGAGAAAAAACTCGGGGCCGCCGGCGAAACTCTCGTCATCGAGGCCGCCCTGCCGGGCCGCGAGCTTTCCCTGATGGTGATCACCGACTCCAAGGACTACCGGCTGCTGAGCACCAGCCAGGACCATAAGCGTCTTTTGGACGGCGATCTGGGCCCCAACACGGGCGGCATGGGAGCCTACGCTCCCGCTCCCTGGGTCACCGAAGAGCTGATGGAGCTCATCAGGACAAGCACCATCGAACCCAGCGTCGCGGCGCTGCGTGAAGAAGGCATAGACTACCGCGGCGTCCTTTACATCGGCCTCATGATCGCCCCCGACGGCACGCCCAAGGTGCTTGAATACAACGTGCGGCTCGGCGACCCCGAAACCGAGGTGCTTCTGCCCCTTTTCGAAGGCGACTGGGTTGAACTGTGTCTGGACTGCGCTCTGGGAAAACTGGCTTCCTTTACATGGAAAAAGGAGACGAAAAAGGCGCTCTGTGTTATTATTGCGTCGGGCGGCTATCCTCTTTCCAAGTCCGCGCCGGCTGAAATAAAGGGGCTGGAGGCCGCTGCCGCCGTGCCGGGCACGACCGTGTTTCACTGCGGAACCTCAGAAAAAAACGGCATGATCTGCGCCACGGGCGGGCGTGTCCTCTGCGTCACCGCGGTAGGCGAAGACTTTGCGGAAGCGCGCGACCGCGCCTATGAAGCTGTCGGCCGGATTTCCTTCGAGGGAATGCAGTATCGCCGCACTATTGGGCACCAGATATTTGAAACGCCCCATCCATAGCTTTATGTCAAGGAGTGATAAAGATGATTCAAGCAAGAATTGGCGTCGTGCTTGGTTCTTCCAGTGACGCCCCGCTCGCGAGAAAGATCGCTGAACCCCTTCGGAACCTTGGGATTCCTTTTGAAGTCACCATCGCGTCGGCTCACCGCACGCCTCAGGACGCCGTGAATTACGCTCAGAAAGCGAAGGCGCGCGGCATCGAGGTGATTATCGCCGTGGCCGGCCTGTCTGCCGCTTTGCCGGGAGTTCTGGCGGCTCATACCACCCTCCCCATTATCGGCCTTCCCGTCGAATCGGGCAGCCTGCTCGGGCTGGACGCGCTGTTTTCGGCGGTGATGATGCCCCCCGGAGTCCCCGTCGCCTGTGTGGGCATCAACTCGGCCGTAAACGCGGCGCTGCTGGCGGCGCGCATCGTGGCGATCAACGACAGTGAAATGACCGCTAAAGTTCAGGCTTACACCGACATGGGCGCTGAAAAAGTCCGCGCGGGGCGCGCAGACCTGTGCGATATGGGCGACCTGCCTCTCGTGCCGGCCGACGTTCTGAAATAAGACAATTTTTTGAGAAAACGTTTCTTTTAAAGAGCTCCCCGCAGTCGTCTCAATGCTTGCGGAGGGCTCTTTTTACTGGACTGACAAAAACGCTTTAATGTAGTATACTACAAACAATCAGACATTTTTGAACTCATTGCGCTGCTTATTGTCTATGAAAGGAGATCGTTTCGTGTTTCTGAGACGCGCTGCCGCTCGTTTTCCATTTATTGTTTTTATCGTTGTTTTCCCCCTTTTTCTCGTTTCCTCACGAAGTTCCGCGTCCTCAGATCTCAGTTACGACGTGGTAATCGTCGGCGCCGGAACGGGCGGCTGTTCCGCGGCGGTTCAGGCAGCCCGCATGGGGTGCCGCGTCGCGCTGGCGGAGGAAACGGGATGGGCAGGCGGACAGCTGACCGCCTGCGGCGTTACCACTTTCGACGACCAGACTTTAAACCGTTCCGGAATTTACAGAGAATACATCGGCCGCCTCAACGCCGCCTATCGCGCCATGAAGGTCAATAACGCGATCTGTTACTGGGGGGCGGACACTATTTCGGGCTCCCCCGGGCTGGAAGAGAATGTCTTTCTGGAAATGCTGAAAGAAGCGGAAGGCGTCGACCTCTATTTTCACATGACGCCCGAGAAGGTTTATGAGAAGAACGGAGCCGTGACGGGAATCCGTTTTCTGGACGGGCAGGGCCGGAAGACAGAAATGAAGTGCAAAGTCCTCATCGACGCCACGGAATGCGGCGACGTGCTGCCTCTTACGTCGGCGCGCTACCGCGCGGGCAATTCGGTCTCCCCAAGGATCAATCCTGACGCGGAAATTCAGGACATCACTTGGGTCGCCCTGATACGCCGCTATAAAAGCCGGATCCCGGAAAAATTCAGCATGGAACGACAGCCCCGCCTCTACAGCGCGCTCAAAAAGCGTTTTTCGGAGGTTGTCGCCATCGGAGGGGCAGACTGGCACAGGGGCTCCGCGCCCTATAACGTCAGGACGTTTAACGCCTACAGGGCCATCCCCGACCCTGACTGGAACCTTCCTGTGGTCGGAGACGACGCCGGGACTTGGGGCAACATCACGGCCACGGCGCTGAACTGGTGCAACGATTACCCAGGAACGAAATCCCGCGGAGACAGGGGGCTCACGGCCCGTTATCTTGAGGATCGCGCCTATCGGCGCGCCGTCAATTCAGCGGCCCTGGAATTCACCATCGCGCTGCTCTACTATTACCACCACGATCTGAAACAGCGGGACTGGGCGATCGACGACCGGAACGGGTACGCAAAAAAAGGTGACAGCCTTGGCCGGACGACCGACAGGGTGCCCGAGGGCTACGAGGCCGTAGCCAGGGCGATGCCGCCTCTTCCCTATGTCCGCGAGAGCCGTCGCCTTCTCGGGATCACGACGCTGACCGTTTCCGATATGCGGAGGGATTTAGAGACGGGGAAGGCGCAGCGGAACCATCCGACGGCCATCGCTTTGGGCGAATACCCGATCGACATTCACGGCTCCCATGAGGACCGCTGCCTCGAGGCCGACCTGGGGGAAAGCTCCGCCGACTTTAACGCGAAATGGACGCCCGGCCTTTTTCAGGTTCCTCTGGAATGCCTGATCCCTGAAAAGCTGAACGGCTTCTTGACGGCGGAAAAGAATATCTCCGTCTCGCGCATGGTGAACGGCGCCATCCGGCTTCATCCGATTACCATGCTGACGGGGCAGGCGGCGGGAACACTTGCGGCTCTATCCGTAAAATACGGCGTCTCTCCCCGCAGCGTGCCGGCCGTTCTTGTGCAGTCACAGCTCCTGAAGGACGGAAGCCGTCTGGCCTTGGCAAACTACCGCGACGTCGAGCCAACCTCTGCCAATTGGCCCGCCGTCCAGGCTTCGGCGCTTTACGGTTTTCTTGCTCGGGACCCTTCCTGCTTTTTTGCGCCGGCTCTATCCGTTAGAAAAAACGACCTCAGCGCAGCTTTTAAGAAACTTTTCCACGGTTTGGCGGCGCCGGCATCGTTCCAAGGCGACGCTCCCCTTACTCACAGGGAGTTCACCCAGGCACTGCAGGCCGTTCCGGAACTGAAAAATTTGAAAACGGTCCGGCGCCTAAGCCGATCGCTGCTCACGGTCAAACGCGGCGAGGCCGTTCAAATTCTCTGGAATATGCTGGTGGAGCGCGCCGTTTTGCAGATGAAAAAGTCCTGACCGGAAAACTCGGCCCAAACAGTTCCAGGAGAAAGGTCCTGAGCCGGAAGGACGGGCATAAAAATTTCCAGTTGAGCGATAAGGAGGCACGGGAATGAACTTTAAATTCAACAAGACTGCGGTGCAGAATCTCAGGAAATCGCTGCGGCTGGAATGGCTGGACACAAACGGCCTCGGCGACTACGCTTCAAGTTCGATCGTCTGCTGCAACACCCGCAAGTACCATGGATTGTTTGTCGCCAATCTGGAGCGCCCTTCGGGCCGCCATGTCCTGCTTTCAGCGCTCGAGGAATCCCTTCTGGCTGAAGGCAGGGAGTTTCAAATTTCGTGCCGTCAGCATCCGGGACAGTTTTACCCGCTGGGGCACGAGTACATGCGCGAGGCAGAACTGGGCGTCTGCCCAAGATTTCGCTATCACATCGGGCCCTTGATCCTGACCAAGGAAATCATGCTCGTCCAAAAGGAACACCGAGTGATGATCCGCTATTCCGTGCGCGGGCCTCAGGACGCGCCCGCCATGAAGCTCAGGCTCAAACCCCTTCTGGCCTACAGGAATTTTCACGATCTGACGAAATCCAATCTTGACCTCCGCGTGAAGACCTTTCCGGCAGTGGAGGGCTTTAAGATCCAGCCTTACGACGGCATGCCCCCTCTATTTATGCAGATCGCTGGAGGCTGTTGTTTTTTCCCCGCGCCCGATTGGTATTATAACGTGGAATACATGATGGAGAGGGAACGAGGCTTTTCCTATACGGAAGACCTCTTTCAGCCAGGCGTTTTCGAGAGCTCCATCAGCCCGCAAAAAGCGGTCCTTCTCTCCGCTTCTTTAGCCCCGTCCAATCAGCCGGAAGACCTCGTCCGCGACTGGGAAAGGGAGATGAACAGACGTCTGGAAGAGGCTCTGGAGGCTCAGAATATCGAGGGACACCTGGCCCAGGAAGGCCAGCGTTTCCTGATCACGACGCCCCAGGGGCACAGGGCCGTCCTCGCGGGGTATCATTGGTTCGACGCCTGGGGACGGGATACCATGATCGCCCTGCCAGGCCTGACGTTTTGCGCGGGCAGGAAGCGGGAGGGCGTCGAAATTTTGAGACAGGCTGCGCAGGCCCTGCGGAATGGCCTGATCCCCAACTGTTACGGCAACGACGGAGCCAGCCACGCCTATAATTCGGCGGACGCGTCGCTGTGGTATGTGTGGGCGGTTCAGATGATGGAGCGCTCCATGGAAGCAGGGCCGAACCTCGTCAAGGAATTCTGTTGGGAGCCCTTGAAGGAGATCGTGAGCTCCTATGCGCGGGGACAGGCGCCTGGCGTCGCCATGGACGAGGGCGGTCTCCTGTCAGTGGGGGACGAATCCACGCAGCTCACCTGGATGGACGCCGCCGTCGGGGGCAGGCCTGTGACGCCGCGCCATGGCTGCCCCGTGGAGATAAACGCTCTGTGGTATAACGCGCTGGCCTATGTCAATGCTCTGTCCGCCCGTTACGGGGAGGAACCGCTTTGGTCTCACGCCCGGCTGGCCGGCGTTAAAACAGAATTCCTCAAACGCTTCTGGTCCGAGGAGAACGGTTATCTGGCCGACGTCTGGCGGCCAGAGGGCGCTGACTGGAGCTTCAGGCCCAATCAGCTGTTCGCTGCCTCGCTGCCTGAACCGCTCTTGGACAGGCACAAGGCAGCCGCTATGACTGAAAACGTCCGCCGCAGGCTTTTGACGCCCTACGGACTGCGGACGCTGTCCCCCGATAATCCGGCTTACTGCTCCGTCTATGAAGGCGGACCAGAGCAGCGGGACTCCCGCTATCATCAGGGAACCGTCTGGCCCTGGCTTCTGGGGGCTTTCTGCGACGCACTGTTCTACGCCGCCTGGGACAAGGAGCACGCGGCGCGTCAGCTGCTGACGCGCATACGGCCGCTCTGCTCGGATCAGATGAGGCAGTTCGGCATAGGGTCTATCGGTGAAATTTTCGACGCCGCGCCGCCCTATCAGCCCCGGGGCTGTATTGCCCAGGCCTGGAGCACCGCCGAAGTGCTGCGCATGCTTAAAACAGTCAGGAGCCAGGCGCTTCAAGTCTACCTTGAATGGGAAGCGAGCCTTCGAGAGGAGGTGCAGTGATGCGCGTTCTTATGCTTGGCTGGGAGTTTCCGCCCTATATGAGCGGAGGCTTGGGAACAGCCTGTTACGGCATTACGAAAGCTCTTTTGAAGCGAGGCGCCGACGTCCTGTTCGTGCTCCCCAAGGCCGACATGCCGGAGCATCCCCTGTCGCACGTGAAACTCCGGTCGGCCTCGGGCACCCTGATCCCCCATCAGCGATTCGTCTCAAAGGACGAAAACCTCATCAGCCGCTTGGAACATGATTTTGTCTCATCGCTGACGGCAGCGGACTTTCATGAGCGCCTCAGCGACGTCTGGGAGAAAAAGCTCTCCATCCGACACGTGGATTCGCTGCTGTTCCCCTACGACACCTGCGAAAGCTATGAGGAACGGCTCTGCGAAACGCTCTGCCGCAAGACTGCGGTTTCAGCGCCAACTCAGAAGAAGTCGGCCGGTCCCGTTGAGCTTGTGAAGGAATTGAAATCGCGGCAGTCTTCTCGAAGCGACATCACGGAATACATGGAAAAGGTGGCGCTGCACGGCGGATACGGCAAGGACCTGATGTCCGAAGTGTACCGCTACAGCTGCGCCGCGGCGGTGATCGCCCTGCGGGAGGACTTCGACGTGATTCACGCCCACGACTGGATGACCTATCCTGCGGCCATGCTCGTCAAGGAGCTGACAGGAAAGCCTCTGATTACCCATATCCACGCCCTGGAACACGACCGCAGCGGCGACAGCGTCAACCCCGAAGTGTCCCACATCGAGTGGGCGGGCATGAACGCCGCCGACAGGGTCGTAGCCGTCAGCCATTACACGAAGCGGGAAGTGATGAAGCAGTACCGCATCCCCGAAGGCAAGATCGAAGTGGTGCACAACGCCGTCAACCGCGAGGAATCCAGTGGGGTCTACCATCTGAACATCCCTCCCCACAAGGAAAAGCGCGTGCTTTTCATGGGGCGCATCACCTATCAGAAAGGCCCCGATTATTTTGTGGAGGCCGCCCGCCTTGTGCACGAACAAATGCCCTCGGTGCGGTTCGTTATGGCCGGCAGCGGTGACATGTTCTCGCGGATGGTCCGCCGCGTGGCTCAGCTGAGAATGGGAACGATCTTCCACTTTCCCGGTTTCCAGACGGGAGAGAACATCGAGCGCATGTACGCCAGCTGCGACCTCTACGTGATGCCCAGCGTATCCGAACCCTTCGGCATCGCGCCGCTGGAAGCCATGATCTACGACGTGCCCGTCATCCTGTCCCGCCAGTCCGGTGTGTCCGAAGTGGTCCACAACGCTTTGAAGGTCGATTTCTGGGATGTGCGCGAAATGGCGAATAAAATCTGCGCCGTGCTCCGATATCCGGCGTTGGCTGCCGAAATGGTGAAAAACAGCCGGGAAGAACTGAAGACGATTCGCTGGGAAAACGCGGCCGACCGCCTGATGTCTATCTACGATGACTG
Source organism: Pyramidobacter piscolens (assembly GCA_004558205.1). Taxonomy (GTDB): domain Bacteria; phylum Synergistota; class Synergistia; order Synergistales; family Dethiosulfovibrionaceae; genus Pyramidobacter; species Pyramidobacter piscolens_A. The sequence goes on along the minus strand of SFDM01000003.1, from coordinate 27,114 downwards.
TGTAAAAGGAGGCGCCTGACATGCCGTCGATCTGTTTTTACTTTCAGGTACATCAGCCCTATAGGCTGAAGCACTATACTTTTTTCGACATCGGACAGGATCATTTTTACGAGGACGTGGACGCTAACCGCAGTATCCTGTTGAAAGTGGCCTCGAAGTGCTATCTGCCCATGAACGCGCTGCTGCTGAAACTGATACGACGGTGGCAGGGCAAGTTCAAAGTGTCCTTCTCGATTTCCGGCGCCGCCATGGATCAGTTCGAGGAGTACTCGCCTGAAGTCACCGACAGCTTCCGCGCGCTGGTCGACACGGGCTGCGTGGAAATTCTGTCGGAGACCTACGCGCACTCGCTGGCTGTGCTCTACTCGCCCGCGGAGTTTCGGGAGCAGGTGAAGGTTCACGACAAGCAGGTCAAAGAGCTCTTTGGCGTGACGCCGCGCGTGTTCCGCAACACGGAGCTGATCTACAGCAACGACATCGCGAAGGCCGTGGAGGACATGGGCTATGAAGCCATGCTGACGGAAGGCGCCGACCACGTCATGGGATGGCGCAGTCCCAATTTTCTCTATCAGCCCGTGAACTGCTTTAAGCTCAAGCTTCTGCTGAAAAACTACAAACTCTCCGACGACATCGCGTTCCGGTTCTCAAACCGCGGCTGGGAAGAATACCCCTTGACCACCGAAAAATTCGCCCGGTGGGTTCACGCCATCAACGGTTCCGGGGAGCTGATTAACCTGTTCATGGATTATGAGACCTTTGGAGAGCATCAGTGGGCGGAGTCGGGTATTTTTCAGTTCATGGAAGCCCTGCCCCGCGCGATTCTCGCCAACCCTGATTTCAACTTCGTGACGCCCTCGGAAGCGGCGGCGTTCAACTCCCCCATATCCAAACTGGACGTTCCGGCCCCCATCTCCTGGGCCGACGCCGAGCGCGACCTGACGGCCTGGCTGGGCAACGACATGCAGCTTGACGCCATCGAGTCGGTGTACGCTCTGGAATCGAAGGTCAAGGCGACCCGCGATCCGGGACTGCTCAGGACCTGGCGGCGGCTTCAAACGTCGGATCATTATTATTACATGTGCACCAAGTGGTTCTCCGACGGCGACGTCCACAAATATTTCAACCCCTACGGCACTCCTTACGACGCCTACATCAACTGCATGAATGTGCTGGCTGATTTCGGGCTGACGCTGGACGCCGCTGTGCTTAAGAAAAGCAAGAGCTCGTAATGAAACGGGCATTGAGAGCTAAAACTGTCAGAGACTGAAAAGGAGCGTGAAGAGAAAATCTAAACCGCTTTTCTCTTCACGCCGCTTTTTTAGAGCTGTGACGTTCTCGCGCTAAAAAGACATTGCAGGAGGCATGTATGGTCAAAAACACGACGCTTTTTGAAGTCGCTTGGGAAGTCTGCAACAAAGTCGGAGGCATTCACACCGTCGTCAGCACCAAGGCGCTGCAGGCTTGCGAGCAGTTTGGAGAAAACTATTACCTTTTTGGTCCCGATTTGGGGCAAAAGAACGGATTTGAAGAGACACAGGAACCGGCATGGGAAACGCTGGTACGTATTGCCAAGGTCAACGGCCTGAAATGCCGCTTTGGACGCTGGAAAATCCCAGGACGCCCTAAAGTGATCCTGATTAACTTCAAAGACCGCTATAATCAGAACCAGCTCCTCTACGAACTGTGGCAGGATTACGGCGTGGATTCCCTCACGGGCGGCTGGGATTACGTGGAACCCGTCATGTTCAGCACTGCCTGCGGCGACGCCATCGCCGCGTTCTACAGGGGCGTCGTGGAGCCCAATGAAGGCGCCGCGGTCGCCCAGTTCCATGAATGGATGTGCGGCGCCGGCATTCTGGCCCTTAAAAAGAAGGCCCCGGCTGTCGCTACCGTCTTTACAACCCACGCCACGATGTTGGGGCGCTCTATGGCCGGCGGCGGCCTGGACATCTACGCTCAGATGAACCAGATCAACCCGCAGCGCGAGGCTGCCAGCTACAACGTGACGGCGAAATGTTCCATGGAGGCCATAGCGGCCCGGGAGGCTGACTGCTTCACCACCGTCAGCACCATCACCGCCGACGAAGCCGCCGCCTTTTTGAGCCGCCGTCCCGACTGCGTCACCCCGAACGGGCTGGATCTCCGCACGATTCCCGATTACAGCTCAAACCGGACGGCGCCCTTGGCCTGCCGCGCCAAAATCCTGGAAGCCGCCTCCCGGCTCCTGAGACACAGACTGCCGCAGGAAACGAGAATCGTCATGATTTCTGGCCGCTACGAATTTCACAACAAAGGCATCGACCTGTTTCTGGACGCGATGGCGGGCGTCAACAAAGACCTTTGGGAATCTGGAATCTCGGTGCTGGCGCTCTGCGCCGTCATGGGCGGCCATACAGGCCCGGACGAAGCGGCCCTTTCCGGAGATCCCGACAGGCGCCCCGAAAAGGGAACGAACTGGATCACGAGCCACCATGTCTACGACGGACCTCGCGATCCCATTCTCCAGGCTTGCGCGCGTACCCACCTCGACAACCGTCCAGAAAACCCCGTCCAGGTCCTCTTCATTCCGGCGGCGCTCGACGGCCAGGATGGCTTTCTGAACCTGACCTACGACGAAGTGCTCTCCGCCTGCGACCTGGGGGCCTTCCCCTCCTGGTACGAGCCATGGGGCTACACTCCGCAGGAAGCAGCCGCCTTTGCGGTCCCCACGGTAACCACCGACCTTTCGGGGTTTGGCCAGTGGGCGCGCGGCATCGACGAAAAGGGCGAGCGCGGCGTAACGATCATCCCCCGCTCCCGATGCAGCTATGAGGACACCGTAGAGAAGCTGCGCTCCTATCTGGTCTCCTTCGTCAGGCTCTCCGGCGAAAGCCTGGAACGCATCCGAAGCTCTGTGCGAAAACTGGCGGAACTGAGCGACTGGAAAATCTTCTACAGGCAGTATCTCAACGCCTATACTCTTGCCGAAGAGAACGCCGCTATACGGGGCTCGGCTCAGCCTTCAACGACGATCGATGACGACAAGCTTGAAAGCGTTTTTTCCGGCGCTTCGTCCACGACGCCGCTGCTGCACGGTTTCACCAGCACCGCAAAACTTCCCGCTCCGCTTTCGCGCCTGCGGGAACTGGCGCTCAATCTGTGGTGGACATGGCACCCTGAATATTGGGATCTTTTCAGGCAAATAAGCCCGGCTCTCTGGGAGAGCTCAGGGCACAACCCTCTTGAGCTGTTCAGCAAGGTCGACCACGGCCGCTTTGTCGAACTGGCGGAAGACGCCGCTTACAAGGCGCTTTACGATCAGGCGGCGGCGGAGCTGGACGAATATATGAGCGTCGCTCCCGGCTGCGCCAGTCCTCATATCACCCCAAGCCACCCCGTCGCCTACTTCTCCACGGAGTACGGGATCCACGAGAGCCTTCCGATCTATTCTGGCGGTCTGGGCGTGCTTTCGGGCGATCACCTGAAATCCGCCAGCGACCTCAACATTCCTCTTGTCGGCGTGGGCCTCCTGTACAAAAGCGGATACTTCACCCAGAGCATTTCCCCCGAGGGAAAGCAGGTCGCCCAATACCCTGAGAACAATTTCCGCCTGCTGCCAGTCACCCGCGTCAAAAACCAGCAGACCGGCGAGCACCTGAACGTCACCCTGGATTTCCCCGGGCGCACTCTCTACGCCCGAGTCTGGAAGGTCCAAGTAGGAAGGATCCCTCTTTACCTTCTCGATACCGACACTCCCAAAAATACGGAAGAGGATCGAAAGATTACGGCGCAGCTCTACGTGGCCGACAGGGACACCCGCATCCGCCAGGAAATAGTGCTGGGCATGGGCGGCGTGCGCATGCTCGGGGCGCTGAAGCTCCATCCCGTGACCTACCACATGAACGAGGGACACTCGGCCTTCATGGTTCTCGAGCGCATCCGCAGTCAGTGCCTGACCCGGGGCCTGAGCTTTGAGGCCGCTCGGGAACTGGTGCGCGGCGACAGCGTTTTCACCACCCACACTCCCGTGGACGCGGGCAACGAGAAGTTCTCCATGGACCTCATGCACCGCTATTTCGACGGCTGGGTCAAACAGCTTGGGCTGACCTGGCAGGACCTCCAGAATCTCGGCTGCCCCGAGGGGCAGTCGGGTTCCTTTGAAATGACGCTTCTCGCGCTGAATCACGCCTTTCACAGCAACGGCGTCAGCCGCCTTCACGGCGGCGTGTCGCGCGCCATGTGGCAGCCGAACTGGAAGGGAATCCCCACCGACGAGGTCCCCATCGGGCATATCACCAACGGCGTACATCTGGCAAGCTACGCGGGAGAGCCCGTCAGAACGCTTCTCAATAACGAACTGGACGAACGCTGGACCTCCCTGAAGCCTGAAGACGCTCAATGGGACAAGCTCCGGGAAATTCCCGACGAGCACCTTTGGGACGCGAAACAGTCCCAAAAGAAGGAACTGCTGAACCTTTTGAACGCCAACCTTCCCGGCATCTTCAAGAAAAACGGCACCCCGCGTGCGGAGCAGCGCCGCATTGCCGACGCTCTCAAAGAAGCGCCGCTGATCATCGGCTTCGCGCGCCGCTTCGCTCCCTATAAACGGGCGGCGCTGATCTTCGCGGACCTGAAGCGGCTGGAGAGAATCCTCTGCGACCCCGAGCGGCCCGTGATCCTGGTCTTTGCCGGCAAAGCCCATCCCGCGGACGTCCAGGGCGCGGAACTGATCCAGAAGGTCATACAGATATCCCGCCAGCCGGAGATTTCAGGCAGGATTTTCTTCATCGAGAACTACAACCTTGCCGTCGCCCGCGCCATGGTCCAGGGCTGCGACGTGTGGCTCAACACGCCGCGCCGTCCCTACGAAGCCAGCGGGACTAGCGGCATGAAGGCCGCCGTCAACGGCACCTTGAACCTCAGCGTCTCCGACGGATGGTGGTGTGAAGGCGCCAATGGCAGCAACGGCTGGACCATCGGGCCGAAAGTCACCTCGTTAAGCGACGCGCCTCAGGAGCAGAGCGATTATTCCGACGCCGAGAGCCTTTATACCCTTCTGGAAGAGGAGATCATCCCGCTTTACTTCTCTCAGGATAAAAACGGAATTCCCCATCAGTGGCTTAAATACGTGAAAAACTGCATCGCCACGCTGAGCCCACAGTTCAGCAGCAACAGGATGGTCGCTCAATATCTGGACGAGTGCTACAGCCCCGCCGCCTCGCGGCACAGCCGGCTGCGGGCCGACAACTGCCTTCTGCCCCGGGTTCTGAGCGAATGGAAAAAGGACGTTGGAGCCCGTTTCCAGAGCTTGAAAATTGACCAGGTGCAGATCAACGGCCTGCGGCAGAACTCGATCGCTTGCACGGAGCCGCTTTCCGTCAGGGCCGTCGTGGTTCCCGGAGCCATGAAGCCCGAAGAGCTGGAGATTCAGTTCGTCGCCGGCAGGAGCGATCTGAGGGATTTCACCGTCAAACCCGACGCCGTCACTCTCGCCCTGGAAGGCAAGGACAGCCAGAACAGGCTGATCTACAAGGGGACCTACACCCCGACCCACAACGGCAGGTATCTCTACGGCATCCGCGCTCTTCCCGTCACGGAAGGCCTTGCCAGCCACTTTGACACGAAACTGATCGTCTGGGGATAGCCTCGGGCTCTCTCACAAACAGAATAAGCGAGGCCCCTGCGGGCGAAGCATGAAAAGCTTCGCCCGCAGGGGCCTCGCTTATTCTGTCCTATCATGATTCTAGAACAGGGACGCGATCTGCGCCGCGATTGGGATGCAAACAATGACCGAGATCATTCTGACGGTGTGGAAGATCCCCGCCGTCAGAGCGTCGGCTTTCAGGTCCTCGGCCAGGAAGATCACCTGGCTGACGCCTCCAGGGCAGGTGGACAGCACGCAGGTGACGATATCCCAGTGGGTCATCTCGTGAATTACCCTGGCGAGGATGAAGGACAGGCCCTGGAGCAGCGCCGTGGAAAGGACCAAGGGCACGAAAAGTGCCATAATCAGGCGCACGGTGTCGGGAGAGAGATAGACGCAGATCATCACGCCGATTCCAACCTGCGCCAGGGTCCTGAGGGCCGGCGGGCAGCGGGTCGTCTTGCCCGTCCAGAGGTTCATGGCTGCGGAGCCGGCCATGGCGCCGATCATGTAGGGCGACGGAACGTTGAGCCACTTAAAGAGCAGCGCGGCGGCGCAGGTAACGGCTGAGAAACGCAGGATCTCGAACAGGCTGGACTTTTCCTGCGCTTTAGGTTCGGCGCCGCCGTATTCCATGGGCGCGTCGCGGTCGGACCGGGACGCCAGCCATCCGGCTACCAAAGGCAGCGTCGCATAGGCCACGATGATCCGGATCGATTGAAAGAAGGCCACCGTCCCCACGTCGGCGTTCACCGAAAGAGCGAAAATCGACATCTCGGCTATTCCAGCGGCGCCGGAACTGGCAAGGCTGGTCATAAGAGAGAGCTTGCCGCCGGCGATCTTGAACAGCAGCAGCCCCGTGAGAATCGACGCCGCCACCATCCACACCGAGGCGACCAGAATAGGCTTGAGCATTTTCTTCATGACGCCCACGGTGTCTCTGTCGATTTTCTGTCCAAGGACGACGCCGCTGAGGACTTTGGCGACGAAAGAAACGGGGCCCGAAAAGGACGGGATCCGAGCGCCGCAGAGGTTGACGGCGCCCAGAAGCGTCATCGCGCCAAGGAGCGCCGGAGCCGGCCATCGAAGCTTTTTGGCGGCAAAGTAGCCCGCGTAGCCCAGGGCGAAGAGCAGCAGCGTGCCTGCCGTTTTCATAAAGATCTCAGTGTACATGAAAGCCCTCCCCGCGTCATCAGCTCTCGACCCAGCGATAGATGTTGTCTTTAAACAATTTCGTGATACGTTCCGTGAACGCGCCCGGCACGGCGGTCCCTATTTTCTGGGGGCCGATCTCCACTACGGGCACGATCTGCTTCAGGCTGCCGGCGATGAAAGCCTCGTCGGCCGACGGGAGTTCGTCAAGCCGCGGGCAGCGAAGCTCCACGTCCACGTGGTTCTCTTCCATGAGCTGGAGCAAGATGGCCCTGGTGGTCCCCGCAAGCACCCGATCGGACGGCGCCGTGACGACCTTTCCCTTTTTCACGAGGAAAAAGGTGCTGTGCGCGGCTTCGGTAATTTCGCCGCCAGGACAATAGACCACCTCAAAGGCTTCCGGATCGTTTTTGTCCTTTTCGTAGGATGAGAGGTAATCGACGCTTTTGGCGGTCGGCGTCGCGCGTCCATGCATGACGGGGTAGAGGCGGACGCCCTTTTTATAGACTTCGTTCGGAGGGAGCGCGATGCTCTCGAAGGTGAGAAAGAGCCGCGGATGAACGAAGCGGCATTCGCCCACGAAGTCGTCGCCGCCGGTGATGAATATCTTGGCCAGGACTTCGCCCTCACAGCGCTCAATGCCTTTCATCACTAATTCCGCAAGCTGTTCAGGCTTCCAGGGCGCTTCGATGCCCAGCTCGGAAGCCGAAGCGAGAAGGCGTTTCAGGTGCGCGCTCATCTGCATGGGCCGGCGGCCATAGGTGCGGACCAGGTCAAAGACGCCCACGCCGCGCTGAATGATGTAGTCGCTGATCGGGATTGCCACGTCTTTTTCAGAACAAAATCGCCCTTCGTAATAACAAATTTTCACCATAAACACCTCGATGTCCGCTAATAAACCGTTTCAAGAGTTTTCAGAGCGTTCAGACTGGGGAAATGGGTAAAGTTCAAATGAACGGGCGTGACCGACGCGTATCCTTTGGCCACAGCCCAGACATCGGTCCCCTCCTGCAGCGCCTCGATGACCTTTCCCGTGACCCAGTAGGTGAAGGTTCCGTCGGCGTTAACCGTCTTTTTCACCCTGTCGGCGTAGAGCCGCGATCCCTGGCGGGTGATCAGGATCCCCTTCACCTGTTCCAGAGGCAGGTTGGGCACGTTCACATTCAGCAGAACTCCCTTGGGCAGATCGTTCTTTTCAAGCCATTTCAGCACTCTCAAGCCGATCTGCGCGGCCGTGGGGAAATGGGCGCTGATGGGGTCATGGAAATCAGGGCGCTGCTCCTCCTTTTTCATGAAGGCCAGCGACAGGGCTATGGACTGGCGTCCTGTGATCAGGGCTTCCATGGCCGCGCCGACCGTTCCGGAATAGGTCATGTCGTCGCCCAAGTTCGCGCCGCGGTTGATGCCCGTCATCACCATCGAGGCAGCGGGAGCCACCACTTCAAGCCCGAGCAGCACGCAGTCCGAAGGAGTGCCGTTGCAGCTGTAGGCGGGCACTCCTTCGGGGTAGCCCTCGCGAAAAGGGGAAATCACATGGGGCTGAAAGAAGCTCATGGAATGCCCCACGCCGCTGCGCTCCTCCGAAGGCGCCACCACGGTGATGTCATATCCGGCTTCGTGCAGGGCCCGGGCCAGCGCCTGAAGCCCTTCCGCCCGAACGCCGTCGTCGTTGGACAGCAGGATCATAGCGCCCACGGCCCCATGACGGCTTTATACAAAAGCCAGACCAGCGGCGACATGATCTGGCCTATCACGCCCAGGTAGATCAACGCCAGCAGGATGATGAAACCGTAGCGCTCGAGCTTGAAAGTGTACTTGATCAGGCTCTGGGGCAGAAACGGATAGAGCAGCTTCGAGCCGTCGAGGGGCGGTATGGGGATCAGGTTGAACACGGCGAAGCTCAGATTGATGATGACGAAGAGGATGGACACGCGCGACAGCCCGTAATTGCTCAGGAAAAAACGAGGCATCCAGCGGATCATCAGCCCCACCGCAAGCGCCGAGGCGATGTTGCCGCTGATGCCGGCGAGGGAAACCCATATCAGGTCCCGGCGGGGATTCCTGAAATAACGGGGATCGATGGGCACCGGCTTGGCCCAGCCAAAACGGAAAAACAGAAGGCACAGCGCCCCGAGAGCGTCGAAATGAGCGAAGGGGTTCAGCGTCAGCCTCCCCGCGTTCTTTGCCGTCGGGTCGCCGCACAGGTAGGCGGCGTAGCCATGGCAAAATTCGTGAAAAGAAATCGCCCACAGCACGGCGGGAATTCCCGGCAGGATGGAGAGCAGCTGCTGGCCTATGCTCGACAGTAAGTTATTCATTCGATAGAATCACCTTTCTTTAGGTTCTGGCTTATAGGGACGGAAGAAAGCTCTTCCATGCGCAGAAGTTCCAGCCACAGCGCTTCAAGCTGGGCTTTCAGCTCCTCCTCATCGCCGTCGTTGCTGACGACCCAGTCCGATAAAGCGATACGTTCGTTACGGGGCAGGAAGAACTTCTCGCGGCGCGCGATCTCCGCGGCGTCCAGGCCGCGAAAGCCGTTGCGCTCCGCTCTGGAAGCCGCGCCGGCGGTCAAAAACAGGACTTTATCCACCCAGTCCGGACGCCCTGATTCAAAGAGCATGGGGATCTCGGCGACCACAAACCCCTTCTGGGGCAGGCGTTTTTCCATCTCGCGCTGCACCAGGGGGTGGATGGTGTCGCAGAGCCAGCGATATTCTTGGTCGTCGGTAAAAATCTTATCGGCCACCGCCTTCCTGCTGATCTGCCCGTTAGGGAGGAGCACGCTTTTTCCCCAGCGCTCCACCGCTTTCCGCGGAAGGTCGTCCCCGTTCCACAGGTCGCCGACGATCTTGTCGGCGTCGATCAGGCAGGCGCCGTGAGCGGCAAACCACCGGGCGGCCGTGGATTTACCAGCGCCGGGTTCTCCTGTAAGAGCTAGAACCACCATAGTAGGCAGGCTCCCCTTTCTGTTCGTACACTTGGGTACAATCTTCGGGGATTTCCCTGAGGAAGCAGGAAAATCCCCCGCAGATCACGCTTCCGAAAAGGCGCCTCATGCGCGCGCCGCTCATGTAGAGTTTCTCTTCAGCGCGGGTCATTCCGACGTAGCACAAGCGGCGCTCCTCTTCCAGTTCGTCCAGGCTGTCGGAGCTGCGGCTGTGAGGGAAAATCCCCTCTTCCATGCCCACCATGAAGACCACGGGGAATTCCAGCCCCTTCGCGGCATGCAGCGACGACAGATTCACCGCGTCCAGGTCGGGCGCTTTTGAGTCCATGTCAGTGTAGAGCGAAACCTGGGCCAGCACGTCGGCCAGGTTTTCCCCTTCCGGGGCGATGGAAAGGAGTTCCCGCACGTTTTCACTGCGCTCTTCCCAGTCGGAGGGATCGTTTTTCTGGAGCACTTCTTCGTAGCCAATGCCGCTCATAATCCATTGCAGCGTCAGCGGCAGGCTTTGCTGGCGTTCCAGCAGCGTCAGCATGTGAGACGCCAGCTGGAGGGCGCCTTCGCCGGCCTTGCCCGTCAGGCCGCCTTTTTTCGATTTAACCGTCCCCCACACGTCTTCCGCCGTACCGGACGTGTTTTCCTGCATCCAGTCGCAAAGGCTTTCAAGGCTTTTGGGCCCCAGCGCCCGGGCCGGCAGGTTGCCCACCCGATCCATGGACGCGCGGTCCCAGGGGTTTACGGCGAGCCGCATGTAGGCCACCACGTCGCGCACCTCCTTGCGGTCGTAGAAGCTGGTTCCCTTCACGATCCTGTAGGGAATGCCCGCCTCGATCAGCCCCTGTTCCAGCACACGGCTCAGGGCGTTCATCCTGTAAAGCACGGCGATGTCGCGGTAATGATAGCGGTTTGTCAGCGAGTTGATCTCCCTGACCAGCGCTTCGGCTTCGGATTTTTCATTCTGAAGGTACCAGATACGGATCTTTTCGCCCTCTTCGCGGTCAGTCCAAAGGCTCTTGTCGCGCCGGTTCGCGTTGTTCGCGATGACCTGGTTGGACGCATTGAGAATCATGGACGTAGAACGATAGTTCTGCTCAAGCAGGGTAATTTTCGCGTTTGGAAAATCCTTCTCGAAGTTCATGATCGTCCTGTAGTCGGCGCCGCGCCAGCCGTAGATCGACTGGTCAGGGTCGCCCACGACCATCAGGTTGTTCGAGTCGCCCACAAGGCAGCGCATGAGCTGATACTGGGCGCCGTTCACGTCCTGATATTCGTCCACGAGGATCCAGTCAAGCCGGGCCCTTTCGCGCGCCAGCAGATCGGGATCCCCTTTCAGAAGCGCCAGAGGCACCGCGAGCAGATCGTCAAAGTCAAAAGCGCCCTGGGCCTTCAGGGCCTTCTCATAGTTCTCGTAGACCGCTCCCATGAAGTTCTCGAAAGAAGTGAAGGGAACACCGTCAGGGTCGGTCGAGGCCTTGATCTCCGAGATTCGGTTCAGGGCCCAGGAGGGCGGAAATTTCTCCATGTCGATGTTCTGCTCCGTCATGATGCGCTTGATCACGTTCTGAGAATCGGTCCTGTCGTAGACCACGAAGTTCGGGTTATATCCCTTTGAACGGAGAATCTCGCGGTTTCTGAACAGCAGATTGAGCCCGAAGGAGTGAAAAGTGCAGATCTGAGCGCCTCCGAGCGCGTTGGGCAAAAGTTTTTGAACGCGCTCGTTCATCTCCCGGGCGGCTTTGTTGGTGAACGTCACGGCGAGGATTTTCCAGGGCCTGACGTTCTGTTCGCCGATCAGCCAGGCGATCTTGCTCGTCAAGACGCGGGTTTTGCCGCTTCCCGCTCCCGCCAGCACCAGCTGCGGCGCGCCAAGAAAACAGACTGCCTCTTTCTGCGCCCCGTTAAGCCCCCTTAAAAGTTCATCATGCCCCGGCATTGTTTTTCCCGCGTTTCTTGGCGCTCCACTCGTAGAGCAGCTTGAGCCAAAACTCCAGCCCCTCGCCGCTCACGGAAGACACGCGCAGGCGCCGTCCCCGGGGGTTTAGCCGCGTCACGTCGTCCCAATACAGGATCTCGTCGAAATCCACGTAGGGGATGAGATCGATCTTCGTCAGCACGGTCGCGGCCGCCTCGGAGAACAGCAGGGGATATTTCAGCGGTTTGTCCGCTCCCTCAGGGACGCTTGAAATGGCGACCTTGTAGTCCTCGCCGAGGTCAAACTCGGCCGGGCAGACCAAGTTGCCCACGTTCTCGATAAAAAGGACGTCTAGCCCCTCCAGAGGCAGTTCGTCCAAAGTGCTGTCAATCCAGTTCGCCTCCAGGTGGCAGCCGCCATTGGTGTTGATCTGCACGCAGGGAACGCCCGTCGCCTTAATGCGGGCGGCGTCCCGATCGGTGGCGATATCGCCTTCAATGACGGCGCATTTGAGATCAATCCCCGTCAGGGTCCTTTCAAGCAAAGCCGTCTTGCCGGCTCCGGGAGAACCGATCATGTTCACCATCAATATGCCCTGCTCCGCCATGCGGTCGCGAATTTTCCGAGCATAACCAAGATCAGCGGCCATGACGGCCTGCTGAACGTCAATCTTTCTTCGCGTCATCTTCATTCACCTCAACTGAGTCAATGTCAAGTTCCATTCCCGTTTCCATTTCAGCGTCGCCGGCTCCGCAGGCAGGGCAGATAAACCCCATGCGCTCCTCTCCCCAGCGGCGCCCGCAGCGGCGGCAGCGAATGACGATGGGGACGGTCTCGATCCGGAGCGCCGCGCCTTCGAGAAGAGTTCCTTTCGAGGCGGTCTTAAAGGCGAATTCCATGATCTGCGGCACCACCTGACGCATCGCGCCGACGCGCAGCGTCACGCGCTCCAGGGGCCCCCAGCGCTCCTGCCTCGACAGATTTTCCAGGGAATCGATCACCGAACTGATCAGAGACAACTCATGCATCATCATCCACTCCTTAACCTGTCTATTTTACTACATCATGCCAATTTATGAGCGGCTGCGGCAAAAGATCCCCTTTGCGCCATAGAAAAAGCCACGGACATTTTGACCTGCCCGTGGCTTTTCTGCTTGCGTGGATGAGTTTTAGATCTTTTTGACCTGCGCCGCATAGTGGGTATGCAGCAGGTGATGGGACTTTTCTCCGAGAGGCTTGCCCAGCCACTTGTCGTAGAGGGCGATGATGTCGGGGTTCTTGTGGGACTGGCGAATCGTCTTGGCCTCGTCGACGCTGTACAGAGCTTCGGTTCTGAGCTTACGGATCTCCGCGTTGACAGGCTGGGGCTGACCGCCGCCGCCGATGCAGCCGCCGGGACAGGCCATAACTTCGATGAAGTGATAATCGGCTTCGCCGGCGCGGATCTTGTCCATAAGGGTCTTGGCGTTTTTCAGCGTGTGGGCCACAGCGAGCTTGACCGTGACGGTCTTGCCGTTGATGGGCACGTCGACGGAAGCTTCCTTGATGCCGTCCATGCCGCGGACGGGCATGAAAACGACGCCGGGAATGTCCTTGCCGTCGTTCAAAACGGCGTAGACCGTGCGAAGCGCGGCTTCCATAACGCCGCCGGTCGCGCCGAAGATGACGGCGGCGCCGGTGGACTCGCCCAGAGGGCTGTCGAACTCTTCTTCGGGAAGGCGGGCAAAGTCGATGCCGGCGTTCTTGATCATGCGGGCCAGCTCGCGGGTCGTCAGCACCGTGTCCACATCGGGGATGCCGGGGTTGCTCTGAAGCTGGGGACGGACGCATTCCGACTTCTTGGCGGTGCAGGGCATGATGGAAACGCTGTAGATCTTCTCCACGGGAATCCCCTGCGTCTCGGGCCAATAGGTTTTGGCGAGGGCGCCGAACATTCCCTGGGGCGACTTGGCCGTCGAAAGATGGTCAAGCAGATCGGGATACTTGAGCTCGATGTAGTTGATCCAGCCCGGCGAGCAGGAAGTGATCATGGGCAGCACGCCGCCGTTCAGCACGCGGTGCAGGAATTCGTGCCCTTCCTCCATGATCGTCAGGTCGGCCGAGAAATCGGTGTCGAAGACCTTGTCGAATCCAAGGCGGCGAAGCGCGGCGACCATCTTTCCGGTGACCACCTGGCCGGCGGGGAGGCCAAGAGCCTCGCCCAGGGCGACGCGCACCGAGGGCGCGGTCTGGACGATGGTGTACTTCTCGGGATCAGCGAGGGCGGCGAAGACCTTTTCGGTGTCGTCCTTCTCCATGATGGCGCCCGTAGGACAGACGGCGGCGCACTGGCCGCAGAGCGTGCAGGGCACGTCGCCGAGGCCGAGGCCGAAGGCGGGGCCGACGATAGTCTTGAATCCGCGGTTGATATATCCGTACACGTCAAGGCCCTGGCGCTCGTGACAGGCGCGGATGCAGCGTCCGCACAGGATGCACTTGTTGGGATCGCGCACAAGGCTGGGGTTGCTTTCGTCCTTCTCGGCATGGCGCTTGTCGCCCTGGAAGGGCACTTCGCGAATGCCAAGGTCGGCTGCGATGGACTGAAGTTCGCAGTTCTGGTTTTTCTGGCAGCTGAGGCAGTCCTGCGGATGGTTGGCCAGCATCAGTTCGACGATGGTCTTTCGTGTCTGACGAATCAGAGGCGTGTTTGTATGTACGACCATGCCGTCGTTGACGGGGTATACGCAGGACGCGACAGGACCGCGGGCCTTTTCGACCTCCACGAGGCACACGCGGCAGGCGCCTTCCTTGCTCAGTTCAGGATGATAACACAGCTGAGGAATGCGGATTCCAGCAAGGGCGGCTGCTTCGATGACAGTATAATTCTTCGGCACTTCCACTTGGATGCCGTCAATGGTAACCTTAACAAGTTCCATCTATTGTCTTCCTTTCCTCTCTAAATTAGCCGCGAACAATGGCCTTGAAGGGGCACTTGCTGATGCACTGGCCGCACTTGATGCACTTGGAGGGATCGATGGCGCGCATCTCTCTGCCCTGTCCAAAGATGGCTTCGGCGGGACAGTTCTTCTGGCACAGGCCGCAGCCCTTGCAGGCATCGGTGATCTTGTAGCCGATCAGCGCCTTGCAGACGCCGGCGGGACACTTCTTGTCGCGGATATGGGCCTCGTATTCGTCGCGGAAGTAACGAATCGTGGAGAGAACCGGATTGGGCGCCGTCTGCCCCAGGGCACACAGCGCGCCGGCCTTGATGGACTTGGCGAGGTTTTCCAGCCGCTCGATGTCGCCATCCTTGCCTTTGCCTTCGGTGATGGCCACCAGAAGCTCAAGCATGCGCTTGGTCCCTTCGCGGCAGGGCGTGCACTTTCCGCAGGATTCAGATTGGGTGAATTTCAGGAAGAACTTGGCCACGTCCACCATGCAGGTGTCTTCGTCCATGACCACCAAACCGCCCGATCCCATCATGGCGCCCGCGGCGATCAGCGAGTCGTAGTCCACAGGGGTGTCGAGCAACCTCTCAGGCATACAGCCGCCTGAAGGCCCGCCGATCTGGACGGCTTTGAACTTTTTGCCGCCGATGATGCCGCCGCCGATGTCGAAGATGATCTCGCGCATCGAAATGCCCATGGGAACTTCAGCAAGCCCCGTGTTGTTGATCTTGCCCGTCAGGGCGAACACCTTGGTGCCCTTGGACTTCTCGGTGCCGAACTTGGCGTAGTTTTCGGCGCCCTCGCGGAAGATCAGGGGCACGTTGCCGAAGGTCTCCACGTTGTTGATGTTGGAAGGCTTGCCCCAGAGTCCGGAGACGGCGGGGAAAGGAGGACGGGGGTGAGGCATGCCTCTGCGCCCTTCGATGGAGGCCATCAGGGCCGTCTCTTCGCCGCAGACGAAAGCGCCCGCGCCTTCCTTGATGTGGACGTCGAAATTGAAGCCCGTGCCGAGGATATCCTCGCCGAGAAGCCCCGCTTCCTTGGCGGCGGCGATGGCCGTTTTCAGTCTCTTGATGGCCAGCGGATACTCGGCGCGGCAGTAGATATAGCCTTCGTCGGATCCAATAGCGTAGGCGCCGATCGCCATGCCCTCGAGGATCGCATGGGGGTCGCCTTCAAGCAGAGAACGGTCCATGAACGCGCCGGGGTCGCCCTCGTCGGCGTTGCAGATGATGTACTTCTTGGGGCCGGGAGAGTTATGGCAGAACTGCCACTTCATGCCCGTGGGGAACCCCGCGCCGCCTCTGCCGCGCAGGCCGCTCTTCTTCATCTCCTCGATAACCTGTTCGGGGGTCATCGTGGTGAGCACCTTGCCGAGGGCTTCGTAGCCGCCGGTGCCGATATATTCGTCAATCGAATCGGGGTTGATGTGCCCGCAGTTATGGAGCACAAAACGATGCTGTTTCTTGTAGAAACCGATCTCGTCGTAGTTGGGAACTTCCGCGGCCGTAATGGGCTCCTTGTACAGAAGGCGCTCAACGGTGCGGCCCTTGAGCAGGTGGACTTCGACGATTTCGGCGACGTCGCCGGGCTGGACGCGGGTATAGAACGTGCCCTCGGGATAGATAATGACCAGAGGTCCGCATTCGCAGAAGCCGTGGCATCCCGTCGGCACTACGCGCACTTCGTCGGCGAGGCCCTTTGCGGCCAGTTCTTCGCCAAACTTTTCAATGACTTGCTGCGAGCCGGACGAGGTGCATCCGGTTCCGGTACAAATGAGAACATGAGCTCTGACGAGCGCCATTTATATTCCTCCTTCAGACGATTATTCCTTGTTAGGAATTTTCGCGACGACAAGATCTTCCACAATCACGCCATTGACCACATGATCAGCGACGATGCGCGGAACGTCTCTTGTAGTAACCGGCCCGTAAGTCACTCTGTCCTGGCCGGGAAGCACCACGTCGACCAGCGGTTCTTTCTGGCACATGCCGATGCAGCCAGTCTGAAGGACCGATACGTCATGAAGGTGTCTTTTATCGAGTTCTTCCAGGACCGCCTTCATAACCTCTCGCGCGCCTGCCGCGATACCGCAGGTGCCCATTCCAATAATGATCTGTTTGCCGCTCTTGCTGCGAACTTCATTTTTCTGAAGCGTCGCGTCCTTGATCTTGCGAAGATCAGCCAGGTTCTTTATAACCATGGAAGAGACCTCTCTTTCTCCTGAATAAAGGACTAGTCCTTGTACTTGTCCAGGATCTCGGAAACAAGCGCAGGTGTCAGTCTGCCATAGGTGTCGTGGTTTACCATCATGCAGGGCGCGAGGCCGCAGGCGCCGATGCAGGCCACCGTCTCGAGGGTGAACCTGAGGTCGTCGGTCGTCGCCTGGCCCTCTTTCAGCCCCAGCTTCTTCTTGATCGCGTCAAGGACGTTGCTGGCGCCGCGAACGTGACAGGCGGTTCCCTGGCACGATCTGACGATATTCTCGCCGCGTGGTTCGAGATGGAACTGCGCGTAGAAGGTGACCACCCCATAGATCTGACTGATCGCAATATCCAGTTCTTCGCTGATATGAAGCAGCACGTCCTGCGGCAGATAACCAAAAATTTCCTGGGTCTGCTGAAGCACCGGAATCAAGCTGCCCTTCTTGCCCTTCCAGCTGTCCAGAAGCTCTTTGAGTTGCCCCCATGCTTTCTCAGAAGACTTCTCCACCATAAAGCACCCTCCTTATGTTGAATCGCTATTTCAAAAAGCAGCTCCGGGCAAATCCGTCCCGGAAGTGTAACTTGATTTTACGGCATGATCGTCCTTTTCTCAAGAAAATTTTTGTAAAGTACAAAAGCAAAGATCACTGAAACGCTGCCGAAATTTCTTTCATATGAGGTAAAAAGAGGAAAATTATTCTCTTTGCCTGACATATATGTCGACTATGATAACATAATCACAAATACTCGTAAAGTTCCTAAACGGCCGATTTGTGAAATTGGGAGCTAATATACTGTATACAGATTATCCAACCAAAAAACTCGCCATTGATTTTGCGATAAACCTATGAAAATTACCATGGTAATACGTTTTTATGCGTGCTTTTATCCAAGCGATCAAAAATGAAAATAAAAAGAGAGTAAAACCATCAAACTATATACAACCGTCATGAATCTTCAAGCGCCGCTCGCCATGGCGGACTCATGTCATTTCGCAGATGAAATGCTGAATATCCACGGAAGGGCGGTCCGGAGGGTACCCGCCAAGCGAGTATGGGCAGGCCGAAGGCCGAGTATGACTGAGCGACCGGATGCCCCCGCGCCGGCCCCGGCCTTCAATCAGGCCGTTTCGCTGCCAAAAGGCATCACAGCCATCCAGGAGTCCGCGCTTTTTTATCGGAACGCCTTCGGCGAGGGAGGCCGGCTGACCGTGTACGGGGGGTTTATTTCGGTCAAAAAGATACAATACAAAAATACATAGGAGCTTTTCTCTTTGTACGCATTTTCGGCTTTCAGAATTTTTTATCTCGAAATTGCTGAAAAAACATTGTAGTCTTCATAGCTGGAAGGCTATTTTCAAATGAGCGTATGCTGTTCACGGCGTGGGCCTCCCTTGGGAATAGTTGTTTTGTCAACACTATTTACCCTAATTGGAGCGCCCTCGCCGTTTTTTTATTCTACCGCCCGGGCTTTCACGAGCTTGAACTTCGCTTCTGCTTACGCGAAGAATGGGGAGTAACTCCGGGAATCGTCAGGGCGCGTCGTGAAAGGCGCGCGGGAGGAGTCTGCGATGAAAGGACCGATTGTACACAGGGTGCCGGTCATGGTGCAGATGGAGGCTGTGGAATGCGGCTCCGTCTGCCTGGCCATGATCCTCGCCTATTACGGGAAATGGGTGCCCGTCGAGCAGGTGCGGGAGGCGACGGACGTGACCCGGGACGGGGTCGTCGCCCGAAACATTGTTCTCGCCGCCAGACGCTACGGCCTCAACGCGGCGGGCTACCGGTACACGGTCCAGGATCTGTACGAAAAGGACGTGGGCCCATGCATCGTCTACTGGGGAAAAAAGCACTTTATGGTGCTCTGCGGCTTCGAAAAAGACAGCGTACTGCTCAACGATCCCGCCTGCGGCCGGATCAAGGTGTCCAAGACAGAGTTCGAGCGCCGCTACGACAGCCTCTGCACGGTAGGCCTTCTACTGGCCCTGGAATCGCTGGCGGCCGGCTTTATGGAGCCCATCGGCGAGTGGATCGCGGCGACCCAGAGCGTCCAGGAAATGCGGGTCCACATGGAACGGGTCGAGGACGTGATGCGATACCCCACCGACCAGTCCCTGAGCGCTGAGGACGCGCCGGAGAGCCAGGGAAAGCTGCTCGGCGCCATCGAGCTCAGAGACGTCACCTTCGGCTTTTCCACGACAAAGCCGCCGCTGCTTCAGGACATTTCCTTCTCCGTCGAGCCGGGGCAGCGGGTAGCGCTGGTGGGAGGCTCGGGCAGCGGAAAGTCCACCCTGGCCATGCTGCTCGGCGGGCTCTATCAGCCCTGGTCAGGACGCATACTTTACGACCATATGCCCATGCAGGAGATTCCGTCCGATCGTTTTCATCAAAGCGTTGCCGTGGTGAACCAGGATATCACGCTCTTTGACGACACCATCGCCGACAACATCAAGCTCTGGGACAAATCCATCGAGGATTTCGAGATGATCCTGGCCGCCCGCGACGCGGCCATCCACCAGGACATCACCGGACGGCCCGGCGGCTATGAGCAGCGGCTGGCGGAGAACGGCGCGAACCTGTCGGGCGGGCAGAGGCAGCGCGTGGAGATCGCCCGGGTGCTGGCCAGCGACCCCACGGTGCTGATCCTGGACGAGGCCACCAGCGCCCTGGACGGGCCGACGGAGACGCAGGTGATGAAGCGCGTTTTGGATCGCGGCGTGACAACGGTGCTGATCGCCCATCGCCTGTCCACCGTGCGGGACTGCGATCTGATTCTGGTGCTGGAGAACGGTCGGATTGTCGAGCGCGGCAGCCACGAGACGCTGATGGGCCTGAACGGCGCCTACGCGCGGCTCGTCGCCGCGGAATAAGGAGGGGCCCATGGAATTTTTTGACGACCAGGCCGCAAAGCGCAGACAAATCGACGACGACAGCTTTCGCGCCGCCCAGGCGTGCCTGGAAAGCGCGGTGAGCGGGCGCAGGCGCTATGTCTTCGACCCCGCCTGGAGCGAGCCCCGGCGCGCGGTGATGGCACTGCTCTACGATCAGGGCATAGAGGGCATGGACTTTCCGCGAAAAACCCAAACCCTCCAAGACCATTTGGATTGGATTATCTCATGGACCACGGGGAAATCGGCTATCACCGGATCACCCTTTCCAAGGACTTTTTCAGGCAGGCCCAGGCGCCCATGATCGCCAGGGATAGGCAGGGACGCTATTTCGCGCTGACGCCCGGCTTTCGCCGCCTCAACTGGATCGATCTCGACACGGGACGCCTGCACAAGCTCACGCGCGGCCAGGCCGAGGCGATGGAGGAAGAGGCCTGCGAGCTGTTCCGCCCCCTTCCCGCCGGCACGGTCACAAGCCGGGACGCGCTGGCCTGGCTGCTGGGCGGCGTCGGCCGCAAACGCGGGGCCGCCGTGCTGGGCCTCGCCGCGCTGATCGGCCTTCTGGGTGCGGGCCTTCCTCTGGCTAACAAGGCGCTATTTTCACTGTACCTGCCCAGCGGTGCGGGCGCCCTCGCCCTGGGCGTCTGCGCGCTTTTGCTGGGACTCACTCTGACGCAGACGGCGCTTTTCTATCTGCAAAAGGCCCTGCTGGGCGACACCATCGTCCGCCTCGCCTATCAGTGGCGCGCGGCGCTGATGCGCCGGCTTTTGAACCTGCCGGCGTCCTTTTTCAGGCGCTACTCCTCCAGCGCCGCCCTGACGAAGATCGCCCAGGGGGAAGACCTGCCCCAGAACCTGATCGACGGTGCGCTCAGCGTCACGCTCGCCGGCTCTTCGCTGCTCTGCCTCGTGCCCTTTCTGTTCTTTTCGCCCCCCATGGGGCTCGCGGCCCTTGGCGTCACGCTGTGCACCCTCCTGCTCGCCCTCCTTTCCTTCCGTGCCCGAGTGAAAATGACAAAGCGCATTCAGGAGCGGGAGCTAACGGACGATCAGCGCCTCGCTGCCCTGCTCCGCGCCGTGGCCAAGATCAAAATGAGCGGCGCGCAGAAGCGGGCCTTTGATTACTGGTCCCGTTCCTTCGCGCTGTCGCTGAGGGCGCGGTACCAGGAGCACCGTTTCGCCCGGCTGGGCTATACGCCCTCCAGGGCGATGCTGACCGTCGGCGCCGCCGCCGCTTTTTTCGCCGCCCTGAGAGGCGGCGCGGACGCAGGTAGCTTTATGGCCTATCAGGCGGCCATGGGCGTGCTGGCGGCCAGCGTGTCGGCGCTGCTGGCCGGCGCCGAGAAGATGGAGCTGGCGGCGTCCTATCTGGCTCTGGCGGAACCGGTGCTTTCCCAGCCCACGGAATGCGGAGACCTGCCCAACCCCGCGCCCATATCGGGCGAGATCACATTGGAGAACGTCCACTTCCGCTATTCCCCCGAGGAGCCCTGGGTGCTCGAGGGCGTCAATTTGCACATCCGGGCGAGGGAATACGTGGCGCTGACCGGGCGGAGCGAATGCGGAAAAAGCACGCTGATTCGCCTTCTGCTGGGCTTTGGAACGCCCAAGACGGGGCTGATCCGCTATGGAGGCAACCAGCTCGGCAAGGTCAATCCCCGCGCCCTGCGCCGCCAGCTGGGCGTGGTCATGCAAAACGGCACGCTCTTCCCGGGCTCCATCTTCAACAACATCGCCGTCAGCAACCCCGGCCTCACGCTGGAAGGCGCCTGGGAGGCGGCGCGCATAGCGCACATCGACGAGGAAATCAGGCAAATGCCCATGGGCATGGAGACCCTGATCCAGGAGACCGGGGGCGTCTCGGGCGGGCAAAAGCAGCGCCTTCTCATCGCGCGCGCCATTGCCGGAAAGCCCCGGGTGCTGCTCATGGACGAGGCCACAAGCGCCCTGGACAACGTGACGCAGAAGGAGGTCGTCGACGGCCTCGCCGCGCTGCGCTGCACGCGCGTCGTCGTCGCCCACCGCCTCACCACCGTCGCCGCCTGCGACAGGATCATCGTCCTGGACAAGGGCAAAATCGTGGAGGAAGGCACCTATGACCAGCTGCTCCAGCGCGGCGGCTGCTTCGCGAAGATTGCCGCCAGCCAGAGGCTCGATCTGGTATAGAGAAGGAGGACACGCAGTGGACGACACGATTATGTACAAGGAAGCGCTTCCTCAGGACACGCTGGCACGCCTCCGGGGCATTCTGGCGGCCTTGGGCGTGGGCCCGAGGGAAAGATGGAAAGCGCGGCGGAAAACATGATTCGCTACGAGAAATGGCCGCCTGAAACGCGCACGCGCCGCGAGGCGGCACTGAAAGCGCTTCACGAAAGGGGTACCGCCCTGATGGAGGGCGCCGCGGCCGATTACAGCCGCGTAGAGGAATTGTTTGGAACCGGGAAGGCTTGAGACTGCGTCTCTGCAGCGCGCTTCATTGGTTCGCGCTGTAACGTGGGTGAACGTCTTTACTGATTACCCACTGAACAGCTTAACTCCAGAGATGCCCATCGGCCGGCATTCATCATTTTAATAGGGAATTAATCTTATATGTTTTACAAGGAAGGAGGTGATACCATGAAGAAGAACACAGAGGGTTTAATGGCCTTTCTGGGTCAGGACAAGGCCTTTGCCGATCAGCTGATGTCCCTGTCCGCCGAAGCGGGCGTGAGCGCGCTGAAGGAACGGGGCTACGAGATAAGCGCGGAGGAGTTGACGGCGCTGCGGGAGGATCTGAAGAAGCGGGTTTCCGACGGCGACCTGTCCATGGCTGCCGGGGCCCCAATGTAGGCTCTGATTTCGAAGAAGCGAGTTTAGGACGGAGGCCGGGCCGCAGCGGCCGGGCTCTCCGGCGGCAGGTAAAATAACGGTCGGGGGCCGAGCGTGAAGCGGTCCCCGACTGCCTCAGGCAGGCCGGTTATCTTTGCCCTGTTCCCATCCCCCTTTATTTGAGGGTGCTTGAACCACCTCTCGGATTGAGGGGGATTGCTCTATGTCAATTTTTTAGCGCCATCCTCTTGCGGCTTTTTTATTTTGGATAAAAGTGGTGAAAAACATGAAAATTACCAAAACGCAAAACGGCAGCACGCTGACCCTCGCGCTGGAGGGGCGGCTGGACACAAACACGGCGCCGCTTTTGGAGGCGGAACTGAAGCAGAGCGTCGCCGGCGCCGCCGAGCTGATACTGGACCTGGCGGATCTGGCCTACATGTCCTCAGCGGGGCTGCGCGTCCTCAGCGGCGCGCAAAAGGTCATGAACCGGCAGGGACGCATGGTGGTCCGCCACGTCAACGAGACCATCATGGAAGTCTTTGAGGTGACGGGCTTTATCGACATTCTGACGGTTGAATGAGCGCAGGGAGGCGACGGCGGTGAAGGCGAAGAACAGCGGAACTGCGCCTCAGCGGCTCTCAAGGGCGTTTCAAAAATGGCTGCTTGCCTGCGTGGCGGCAGCGTTTCTGGTGACGACGGCTTTTCTGTGGGTGCTGCAGACCCGGCTGTCGGAGAACAACGCCGTGGAGCTGCTGCGGCTGAACATCATCGACGTGCGGCAGGACATCATCGACGCCTCAGACAAAAACCTGCTGGCGCTGACCCGCATCATCGCTTCGCGCCTGGACGGCGCTCCGGATGCGGACTCCGCCGCATTGGCCGCGATCGCGAGGGAATACGGCGTGGCGGAGATCAACCGCGTCGACGGGCGGGGCTTTATCGACGCCAGCACCAACGCGAGCTTTGTCGGCTACGACATGTCCGTGGGTGAACAGGCCTCGGCCTTCATGGTGCTGCTGCGCGGGGAAAGGGAATACGTTCAGGGCTACCAGCCCATCTCCTACGACGCCAGTATTTCCCGGAAATACGCCGGCGCCGCCCTGGCGGGCGGAGGCTTCGTCCAGGTGGGCTATGACGCGAAGCGTTTTCAGCAGGATATCGACGGCCAGGTGGTGGGTGTCACCCGCAATCGCCACGTCGGCGAGGAGGGCTGTATCGTCATCTGCGACGAGAACTGGAACATCGTCAGCGACCGCAGGGGCAACGAAGGAAAAAACCTTGGGGTGACGGGCATCTGGATAGACCGGGAAACCATGCCGGAGGGCGAGTGGTTTGCCGCCAGGGTCTACGGCGAGCCATCCTATTGTATGTATGTGGTTTCCGAGGGCTACTATATCACCGCCGTCATGCCCCAGAGCGAGGCCGTGCTGTCCCGCAACGTGTCCGTGGGCGTGACCACGGCGATGGAGATCGTGGTATTCCTGGCGCTGTTCGCCATCATCTACTATCTCATCCGGAAGCTTATCGTGGACGACATACGCCGGGTCAATGCCGCGCTGTCGCAAATAACCGACGGTGATCTGAGCGTTTCGGTGAACGTGCGCAGCAGCGAGGAATTCGCCCATTTGTCCGATGGCATCAACGCCACCGTGGACGCCTTGAAGCGGTACATCGCGGAGGCGGAAGCCCGTATCGACCAGGAGCTGGAATACGCCAAGGCGATCCAGCACGCGGCGCTGCCCTCGGTGTTTCCGCCCTATCCCGACAGGAGGGACTTCGACATTTATGCCCGTATGGACACGGCGAAGGAAGTTGGCGGCGACTTCTACGATTTCTACCTGCTGGGCGGGGACAAGCTTATCATCCTTATTGCGGACGTTTCTGGAAAGGGCATTCCCGCCGCCATGTTTATGATGACCGCCAAGACCATGCTCAAAAGCTGCGCCGAGGCGGGCATGGAGGTCAACGAAGTCTTTACCCGCGCCAACCAGAAGCTCTGCGAGGGCAACGAGGCGGGCATGTTCGTGACCGCCTGGATGGGTTTTATCGACCTGAAAACCGGCCGCGTGGACTACTGCAACGCGGGGCATAACCCGCCGCTCCTCCGGAAGGACGGGGTATGGGGCTGGCTGAAGGGGCGCAGCGGTCTCGTGCTGGCGGACACGGAGGGGATCAAGTATCGCGTGCAGAGGCTTGACCTTTCGCCGGGGGACGTCATTTTCCTCTATACCGACGGCGTGACCGAGGCGACAAACAGGAAAGACGAGTTTTTCGGCGACCCGCGGCTGCTTTCCACGCTGTGCGGAATAGACGGCGGCGATATGAAGTCGCTGTGCGACAGCCTCAAGGCGGATGTGGACGCTTTTGCCGGCGACGCTCCACAGTTCGACGACATCACGATGCTGGCATTTCATTATTTGGGAGATGAAAGGACATGAAAGAATTATCCATCGACGCCACAGTGGAAAACATCGAAAGGGTGACGGCCTTTGTAGACGCGGAACTGGAAGCTCTCGGCTGCCCCATGAAGGCGTAGGCGCAGATCGACATCGCCATCGACGAGCTGTTTTCCAACATCGCCCGCTACGCCTACAATCCGGAGGTCGGTCCCGCCAGCGTTCGCGTGGAGGTGGCGGAAGCGCCCCTGCGCGTCGTCATCACCTTCATCGACAAGGGTGTCCCCTACGACCCGCTCCAAATGAAGGACCCCGACCTCAACGCCCCTCTGGAGGAACGCGAGGCCGGCGGCTTCGGCATCTACCTGGTAAAGAAAAGCATGGACGAGATCGCCTACGAATACAAGGACGGGCAGAACATCCTCTGCATCAAGAAAAAACTCTCTCTCTAGACCGGGAACAGGAACGCTCGGCAAGATCAATGAACTCGGGGCACCCTATCCTCTGGGGAGTGGCTGGATCGGGAAAAACCGTCGTCCTTATGACCCGGGCGCGTATTTTAGCAGAAGCAATAAAGAAGAAAAAATCCAAAGAAAAAGTGCTGGCCACGTGTTTCAACTTGACCCTGGCCGCCTTCCTGTTGCCAGGTTAGAAGTGCGACAACGAGAGGATTATAACATAACAAGCCCCGCGAACATCGAGAAAACTCATTGTTCGCGGGGCTTATATTTATGCCGGCTTGCTCGGCAGCGGCTGTCCGTCGCGCAGCGCGTCCAATGCATCGGCGTACCACTGCATCATCTCGCGACGGACGTCGATGTATTCAGTCTTGTTGTAGGCGCTTCTGACGCTGCTCTCCTCCCAGTGCAAGAGCTGTCGCTCAATGGCGTCTCTGTTCCCCCCGCGTTCATTCAGGAGCGTGTTTGCCATACTCCGAAAACCATGAACAGACATTTCTTTAGGCCTCACCAAATCAGGCAGTTTTTGTAGCGCATAGAGCGCTACAATCATGGAGGACCGTCCTATCATCGCGCCGCCACGCGGCGAGGGGAAGACCAGCGCTTCCGGCGACGAATCACCGTGCAGAGCCACGTCCCTCAAAAGCTCTGCCATTTGCCGTGACAGAGGCACAACGTGATCTCGCTTCATCTCCGTGTGATCAGCGGGTATGTTCCACGTCGCCGACGTCCAGTCAATCTCTTTCCACTGAGCGGCTCTCAGCTCCCCAGACCTAACGAAGGTATAGGCAACTGTCTGGAGGCCCCGGCGGACATAGTAACCTGAAATGCGCTCCACGACGCGCAGGAGCGTCCCTATTTCGTCAGGGTTGTGGATTGATACAAATCTCCGGCTCATAGGAAGGCAGCGCCCTGGCAAGGTTTTGGGCGCAATGCGGCTCTTGCACCTCGCCTATGTCGACGGCATAATCAAAGACCATCTTCACCACCATGGCCGTCCGCCGGGCGGTCTCTGCGGATCTGTCTGCACTCACAGCGCGCAGCGCCGCCACAACTTCGGGGCGAGTGATCACGCTCACAGGCCTGTCCAGCAGATCGGGCACATAGCTGAGCCGCAGTTTCGTGTAATAGGCAACGCTTTCAGACACTTTGCCCGCGCAGCGTTCTTTGATCCAGTCGTCGGCGATGGACCGAAAGGTGACAAGTTCCCCCGATCCGCCCGACTGGATATTCATGAGCCGGTCATCACGAGCGCGCCGCGCTTCCATTACCCTCATCGACGGCCACTCGCCCTGGGTTATCTGGCTTTCTTTCCCGCCAATCCGCCCGCGGAAGATCCACTTCTTTTTCCTGGTTCGATAGATTCTAAGAAGAGGTTCGGCGAGTCCTGGACCATATAGTCACGGTCTTTCGCGGCCATTCTGTCTATCACAATCTTCGTCAACACAGTAATTACCCAGCTTCACAAGCTAAGCTGTGAGTAAAAAGTCCATTTTTTAAATGAGTTTTTTCACTCACAGATTCACTCACAGTTTTAACACATCCTAAAAGGTTTTTCGACATGTCCCTACAGACGCATTATAACAGAAAAACCCCGCATTTAGCGGGGTTTAAGGTGATCCATGTTTCATGAAGCTTCAAGATGTTTTGTGAAAAAATGGCGGCGCTCGGCGAGATTATTTTTCAAGTCTTTTCCTTTCTCGGAAAGGGTTTACAACACTTTTAAATCAAAACCCCCTCCCGGTTTCTCACCCGTTTTTTTACATGTTGTTATGAATGACTGCTCCTGAAATTCCTCCG